>NZ_JACEFB010000003.1 GCF_013694095.1 Thermogemmata fonticola
GTCCACTACCTTCGGACCGGAAGGAGTCGTGGAATCGAACATTTTCCCTACATTGAGGCGGCCGCCTGTCAAGACTTTGCCCGATAGTCCTGAAATGGGGTCCACAGAGGCCTTGAGTTTATCAATCACTTGCGTGTAGCTAAGTGTGGGATTGCTGGCCCAATAGAGGGCAATGGCACCTGTGACGTGCGGCGCAGCCATCGATGTACCGCTGAAATATGAGTAGCCATTATTGCGTACAGTACTGAGAATGGAGACTCCGGGGGCAGCTAATGTGACGGTATTGGCTCCATAGTTTGATGAGCTAGCTAATTGGTCTGAGCTATTCACAGAGGCCACAGTGATAACGTTGTTATAACTTGTTGAGTAGCTCGCCGGATATTGCGGTGAGGAATCCAGGTTTTGTCCGCTATTCCCCGCGGCGGCGACGATGATATGTCCGGCATCCCGCGCCCGGCTGATAGCCGCGGCTAAAGAGGCGCTATAGTTGGCTCCTCCCCAACTGTGATTGGTCAGCTTGACGCCTTTAGTGGTGGCGTAATCGATGGCCATGACGGCGCGGCTCACCAGGCCATTCCCACTCGAATCGAGGAATTTGAGAGCCATCAGGCTGAGCGACCAGTTGATTCCAGTGACACCTACGCCATTGTTCCCCACGGCGCCGATGGTCCCCGCCACGTGGGTTCCGTGATTGTTATCATCCATCGGGTCATTATCGTTGTTGGCGAAGTCCCAGCCGAAGAGGTCATCCACGTAGCCGTTGCTGTCCTGATCCACACCATCCAACCAGCCGCCTTGCGAAGTGGAGCGGAAAATATCCGCCGGATCGATCACGCCATTGCCGTTGTTGTCCGTCACTTTGCCAGAGTTACTGGAATGATTCAGGTCGCGGAAGGTGATGACGCCATCACCATCGGCATCAGTCAAAGTGTTGCGAATGGAGGTCGGTATCTCAGCATTGTTGATCCAGATGTTCATGAATAAATCTTGATGATTGTAGTCAATACCTGTATCAACGACACCCACTACGAATTTTGGCATGCCTGTGGTGACATCCCAAGCTATAGGGGCGCCGATTTTCGTCATATCCCATTGTGAGGAATATTGGGGATCATTGGGATCGCGTTGAATGGAGACGTAGTTGTCCACCGAGGCTGTCACAGCATAAGGACGCGTGGAATAGTAAGCGACGGCAGTAAGAGGAGAAACTCCGGCTTTGAGATGGACGGAATAGATGCCTAAGCCAAGATACTCTACCGTTTGAGCGTAGGGAGAAGACGCCAGCACCTGAGCGGCGGCCGTGGAACCCACAGGAGATCGCATCACCACATTGATGCGGTCGGAAGCGTAAGCGGGGAGCAAGTCCAGGACCGGCGGTTGGGAAAAGGGAAAGACGCTGCTCGGCGTCAGGCGATCTTCCAGTTGTTCCAGTTTGAGAGCGCTCAACCGAGGTTGGCGCGACAGAAGCCGTGAGGAAGTCCGGACAGCTTTTTTCAAGGCACGACGCAAGTAGTTCCGCATGGCGAGTCCCTCTCTGCGGACGGGAAGGTTCAGTTCGAAGGAATGCGGGCGAGTCGAAGCCAGTCGGACGGGCTGAAGGCGGACGGGAACAACCTCACCACCGCCGCTTCTGTGATACCTTTTAGTGGCCGGGAAATTGGGATGCAAATCTCGAATGGGTCGGTTTGGCCGAATTGGCCAAGAATGCCAGGAAAATTGAGTGTGCGAGAGAAAGTTCCAGGGCTTGCCGAAATCCTGTCACCGTGTTGCCAGCGGAAAAACTTGTCGGGAAAGGAAAGATATCCAAAAAAAATCCCTTCCCGGAACGAGGGGAAGGGATCGGATCAGAAGAACGATTGGATTCGCGGAAGTGGGATGCGGTTATTTGACCGCTTCGAGGAAGCGAGCATCACCGGCGGCAGCACGCTTGTACAGGGGCATGTGGCGATAGTAAACTTCGAGAGTCATAACGCACATGGCGGTGGTGCCCAAACGGCCTGTTCTTCCCATCGCACCGCTATCCGGGTCCCAACTGCCATAATTAGGCCCATCTTTGGTGACTTGCAGATCGATCAGCCAATCCCGCATGCCGCCGGTTCGCTTGCCAGTCTGCGGGTCTTTGGGACCTTCGTTCCAGGTCCGCCAGGCCTCGCCTTCGAAGAAGTGAACCACCTGAGTGGCGTAATAGTAGTAGTACATATTCCCCAGTACTTTGCTGCCGAACCGAGGCGGAGTACGTTGCAGCAACCCCTGGACGCCTTCAGCCATCGCGGCATTGTCCGGTCCCCACCCATCGACGTAGTATCGGCAGAGCAGGCCGACGGCAGTCAAGGCAGTTCCAGGTGCAGCTCCTGCGGCATCTCGGTAGCCATACATGGTTTTGCGCGAACCCGCTCCCACTTTGTCAAGGAACTTGATCGCTTTCTTGATACAATTGGGGTCAACTACAATATCTTTGCTCAAGCGGGCAGCTTGTAGGGCCTGAATCTGCCAACCGACGATGGAGGTATCCCCCGGACTTCCCGCCTGGTAGCCCCAGCTCCCATCGGCAGCTTGTGCACGGATGATGAAGTTGATCGCGGCTTGAGCATGAGGTTTGAGAGCCGGATCCTTGGTCATACCGTAGGCTTCGCAGAGGGCCAAGGCGCCGATGGCTTGGGCATACATGGTGCGTGCCCCGATGAATTTGCCGGCATTCGGGCCGCTGACCGGACAATTCCGCATGAGGTATTGCAGCCCCCGCTCCACGTTCGCCCGGTATTTTTTGGCATGTTTGTGGGTCTCGCCAGCTCCCAGAAAAGCAGCCAATGCCAGTCCGGTGGCGGCAACGATTTCCTCCTTGTGATCGCCGTCAAAGACCCAAGAGCCATCGGTCCGCTGCTGTTTCGCCAGCCAAGCCAAGCCGCGAGCCACGGCTGCTTCGCTCCGCTCATTCCCGCCGCCTTCCCGCAGCATTTGGCTCTTCGTGGCACCACTGCGCCCGGCGAAGGAACTCATCATATTGCCATAGTTTCCGCCACCGCTGATAGCATTGCCTTCCAGACCGGCTAAACCGGGAGTGTTCGCCTCCAGCGAGGGAATACCCACGAGGTCGAAGGCATTACGGTCCAGGTCCGGGTCCGGCACATCCGGCTTGCCCAAGGGATCCGTCGTGACCACTTCATCGACGGTTCGCTCATCAACCCGCTCTTTATCCGGCAGGGCAGACTCCAAATTGGCATCGAGGCCGATGTCTTCATTCGTGAGGTTGTCCTGCGGCTCCGTTTCCTCTTTTTCCACGGAGGTCGCAATCACCTTTTCCGAAGCGTTGGTTTGGGTCGGCTGCCCCGCAAAGAGCAATAGGAGGGCCACCAGGGCGACATGGACCGCCCCACTGATGACCCAAGCGGGCAGATGCTTGCGCAACAGCCGCTCTTGGGCCGTTTCCTGCGCTGCTTCCACCCGGCGGATGACAGCTCCCCCTTTCGCGGCTGGAACTGGCGGAGATGGGAGATTCGCCGGCACCGGCTGGGGAGACTTGCTCATCGCTGTCCTCCTTTCGACATGACAAACTCCACGATGTCAGAAGGTCTCAGGTCCCCTACGGACCACTATAACTCACGACTCACGTTCTATCCATCGCACAACGGTTGGGAAAAGAGTGAGTCGATGCCCTTCTACATCACACTCTTCCCCCACCGTATCTTCCCTGCAATAGCTTTACTCTGCATCGCATCGGCTCGGATTCCCTAACTTGAATTCCCCTAAATCGCCTCTCTGCGGCGGCCGAAGTCATTGATGCCGATAACTCTCTGTCGGGTTTTCTCCGTCGGAGCGTAATCCACCCTCAAAATCGTCCCGGTGTATCGAACGGATTGCGCTGCTGTTGGGCGATTTCGTCCCGGATGCGGCGGTCATCCCGGCGATACCACCAGGTCAGCCCCAAGGCGATGAGGACCATGCCGATGACGGCTGCGGTGGCTGCCGTGGAAAACGCGGTCCAGGACACTGGCGAAGCGGCTTCAGGGTCCGGCCGCAAAATCACGCTGCGCCCCAGAAGGAGGGGAGCACGTTTGACCACAAAGCGGCTCGGATCGTCGGCATCCCGCTCCGCCGATTCGTAACGCATGAGTTTGAAGTAATAACCGGCGAAGGAAACCCAATAGTTGACCCGTCCCCCCGCTTCGACGCCCTCTGGTAAGTCCGTGAAAACGACACAGACGGGGTTCCCACGGGGTTCGTTTTGCGGGATCAGCCAGCCCTCGTAGAGAGTGTCCACACCGGCATCCTGAAGTTTGCGGGTGGCGGCAAAGGAACGTAACATGACGAGGCGGCCTTCCAGGCGCACCAATTCCAGCAGGTAGGAGCGCGGTCCGCGGAAGTCACGGCGGCCATCGCTCAATTCCCGATGGCCATCGAAGTAAAGGTCCGCGAAGCGAAGGTCGCGGCGGGCGAACTCTTCCAGTTCCTGAGCGCTCCAGCGGCGGGCATGGAGGAGCACGCGGTTGTAAGCTGCGGCCTCTTCCCACCGATCGGCTCCCCGCGCCACCCACGTATCGTTTTCGATGCGGCGGAAAATGCGAAGCTGCCGGTCCAGAGCGGGGGGAACTTGAGGGTCTGGGCCAGGCGGCGGAACAGTTCCTACCTGCAAGCCCTTGCCGATCAAAATCGGCAGGGTCGGGTCCGGCTTGACTTTGAAGAAGTAACCCGCTGCACTGGCCCAAAGGTTATCGAACTCTAGCCACGTGTTCACGGGAGCGGAAGTCAATTTCTGCAAGGCTTCCGGACATTCCGTAAAAACCACGGACACCCGATCGGGAGGCGGCTCATCCAGCGGTTCCAGGATCGCTTCATAAACCGCGGCGATGCCCACCTGCTGTAAGGTCGGGGTCGGTTCTACCCGGCGGGCCTGCACCAGGCGTCCATCCATGCGGATCAGCTCCAGGCGCAGAGTCTCACGGCTGTTTTCCACCAGTTCATCCCGCACGATATCTCGGCGTGCATGGGTCAAAAGCTCTTCTGGGGTGAATTGCCGGGCGTGCAGGAGCAATTCGTGCCAGGCGTGATATTCGTCGCTGTTGTCCTTCTCGGAGGCCACGGGAGTAAAATCCACGATACCTCCGGTGCGTTTCAAAGTTTTCGGATCCTGGAATCCCCGGAAAATGGCCCGATCGGGATTGGGCACCCGGTAATCTTTGCCTTGGGACGGAAGCGTTGGTGGCAGGGGGGGGCGGGGATCAGGTGGATCATCCGCCGCACCAAGTTGACCCAACACCCCAGCGGTCAGGGCCAGGCAAAACACAGGCAACCCCGTGCTCAGACGACGGGGAAAAGCCCCTATCCCATGCCTACAGCCCCTTTCTACTCCCATACGTGAAATGACCTCATGGCACTGCAATAGTTAGACGAGGATTTCTTTTCGGAGTTCCGGTTTTTTCCTCGGTCCTTCCCATTCCCCTCTTCCGTAGCTCCGCGAGTGGGAACTGAGCAAGAGTGATCGGGAAACTGGAAAACAAGACAGATCAGGTGCCGCCCGAGGCCAGAATGGGGGAGATGTCCGTAAATCCGGCCCGCAAGGCATGGTCCATCAGAGAGACGACGTATTCATGCAACAGACGCCCATCCAATTCCAGGGTGAGCTTGGCGCCGCGCTCTTGGTGACGTTGCATCGCGTCTTTGAGGGCGTTCATATAACGGCTGAGGTCCGCACCCAGGTCGGTAGGAGGACTTGCCGAACCTTCTTCCTTGAGACTCATACGGGCAATTTGGCCGCTGGCGTTTGCAGTGACCCGCACGATATACTTGGCAGGCTTATCCCCGAAGGGATCGGGCATCGCCGCCCCACCCCCCTGCTCCGGCGGCGGAAGCTGCATCGCCAACTGTCCCTCGGTCGGCGACGGCTTAAACGTCATGATGAAAAACGCCAAAAGCTGGAAAGACATGTCCAGCATCGGCGTGATGGGCAGGTCCGGCTCGATGTGCTCCGTATGACCTTTTCGCCGACGACCCATGGGCGCCCCTCAACAAACGGAACTCGCTGCCGCCCATATCCTTCCACACTCACTCAGTCCAAGGTACCGTGGAGGATTGCCCGCAGTTGGACTCGTTCGTATCCAACCCGGCGGCAAGCGTTCATGATCTCAAATGTCTTGCGGAACTCCGTCTCCCGATCTACCCGCAGGATCAATACTGTCTCCAGTGGCGTGCTCGGGTCTTTTTTGGTCCGGCGTCGTTCCTCATTCGCGCGGCGGCGCAGATAATTCTCCACTTGAATAGCATTGTCCAGGGTATGGATGTCCCCTTCCCACTGATCCGGCGTGAGAATCACCCGGCCTTCCTTGTTGATGTTGAGGAAGAAGATCGACTGGGCGGTCTTTTCCACCGCTTTGGCCGCAATCGACTCCGGCAGGCGGATTTCCACCGCCGTCTGCTCCATGACAAAGTTAGCCGAGAGCATGAAAAACATGATCAACTGTAGAACCAGGTCCAGGAGCGGCGTGAAATTCGGCTCCCCGCGATCAATGTTGCCGTGACTCATGGCTGCTCCCCCTCGCTCTGGTCAATACACCCCTCCGTTTCGGGGAAGCATCAGCGCGGGGGCGCCGGTGGAGGAGCAGCAGTACCCACACCCTGGGCGGAGGGCGGCACGTTGGCGGCTGCCGCGGCGGCCACCGCCGGTTTCTTCGAGTTGTGATACATTTGGGTCAAAAGATCATCAGCGATATGCCCCACATCCATGCATAGCCGCGTGATGCGGTTGCGGAAGTAGGCGTTGAAGAAAATGGCGGGCACCGAGATCGCAATGCCGAAGAGCGTCACCACGAGGGCGTGCGCGATACCATCGGCCAGCTTGGCGGGATTGATCTGCGTCGCCGTTGCTAGAACCGAGAAGGACTTGATCATGCCGTACACCGTACCCACCAGTCCAAACATCGGCCCTAATGTCCCGATCACCGCGGTGTAGTTGTTTTTCTGGTCCTTATCCGCCTTGATGCTTTCCAGGGCGTTCATCGCCGCTTCTCGCGCATCTTCCAGGCCGTACTGCAAGCGACCCATCCCTGCGGTCAGCACTTGGCCCAAAAAGGAAGGATCGCTTCGCGCCAAGTCAAAGGCTTCCTTGAACTTCCGCTGATTGACAATTCCCGTGAACTCCTCCACGAATCCTGGAGGAATCGCTCCGCTCATGCGCAAATCCAGCGCCAGTAGAACGCAAAGGGCCACCAACGCCACCGACACTGCCAGCAGGAGAGGGCCGAATACCGGTCCCACCGCCTTGATCATGAACAGGGCCAAGGACTCTTGCGGCCCTTCGGCTGCTGCACTTTCCTGAGCTTGGGCCACGCCTGCAAACACAGCCAGGACCCAAAGCACTAGACAAAACCGAAACAATCCCCGCGCCCAACTCTGGTAAGCCGATCGGTTCATACGTTGCTTTCCCACACCAGGCGAAACGATGATGCAATGCGAGCCGATACCGAGTTCCAACATCCAGAGTGCACCTCGAGATGAGGTTTTCGTTTGGACGTTGAATCTTCTCCGTTTGTTCCCAAAAATCGGGCGCCGTAGTCGGACGGGTTACAACGACGCTTCCCGGAACATTCGCTTGATTTTTATTACGATAGCTTATGTTCCCCATCGTCAAGAGGAAATGCCGAAAAAATGATCGCTCCTCTTCTCCGCGCTCTGTTCTGTGCGCAAATGCGGCCCACGGATTACCCCTTCCGCCACCAATGCCCCGCCAGGTCTCAGAGGCAATGCCCAGAGAAGGACGATCCATCCCCAGCGCAAGGATGCCGGCAGGAAAGGAAACTTTATTCCGGCACCTGCACCGCTTCACCTCCCGCCCGGCTCGCCAACGCTGGCATAACCTCATTGGCCCCGTAGGAGACGAACTGCACCCGCCCATCGGCGAAAGCAAAGTTGGCACCCCCCGTATGCGGCGACCAGAAGTGAAACATCCCGCAGGGATCGTCGAATCCCCGCGCGGGTCGATAGGGATAGCGGCCCGGACCGCACGGCGAACCAGCCGTAATGATCTGCAAGTTCGGTTCCCGCACCCCTAGAATCATATCCGCCGATCCCGTCAGTTGCTGCCCAGCACCGGCGTACCACCACCCGTATTGGAAATCATGGCTCGGCGGCCGCTCCCCTAGCATCAGGGTGTTACTGCTCCCATCGGTGATGTCCCCCAAACGCACCTTTGACCCCTGATACAACACCCCGGTGCGCTGGCTGATCGAGTCGTACCCCGACACTCCCATGTAGGACAGCAAGGCCGCATTGGTCTGAGTCCGCAAAGAGATTTGCGGTCCCGGCGTCCGGCCATCTGACGGGCACGCAAATATGACCAACGGCGTCGATAAGCCCTGATGAGGAATCGGGCGGAAGGGCAACGGTTGCAACTGATATTCCCACTGGGCCTGAGTGTAGAGCGACTGCTGCTCCAGGTACGGTAGAATCGACAGCGGCCAACCGGAATACGGCAGGCGGTCCGGATGCGTCGCCGAGCGATGCCCCGGCGGCAAGCTATGATTCGTGTCATGGTAATTGTGCAGCGCCAGGGCCAACTGCCGCAGGCGATTTTGGCAATCCAAGCGCGCCGCCGCCCCACGCACCCTCTGAACCGCCGATAACAATAGCCCCATCAGGATGGAGATGATGGCGATAACCACCAACAACTCCAACAAGGTCATCCCCCTACACCGTCGACGACATGCCAGCGCAGACATGACTTGCTCCTTGTGCGAGAGAGAAATGGGTGACCGAGATATAAGATACCCGCAGTTGTATTCACTTGTCAACAAACGAGACAAACTCCCCAGTCCACATACTGGCAATTCCCCATCTCATCTCATCCGACTGGGATGACCGGGTACTCTTCGGACTTCGATTTGACAGGACACGCTATGCTGAACATCATCGCACAATCGCAATTCCGACGGTCTCGAGGGTCCTCCCCGTCAGAAGGGTAGGCAGAGTGAAAGTAAGGATTAGCCCTACGACATCGCAGAGAGAGAGGAGACGTTGGAAGGAGAAGTGGAGGAGAGGGAGGACTGCTGGGATTGGTCCATAAGGGCCAGTTTTCGCTTGAAGTACTCCAGGGTACGTTTGAGGCCTTCCTGTCGGGGAACGCAGGGTTGCCAGCCGAGGAGTTGCCGGGCACGGGTGATGTCCGGTCGGCGAACACGCGGGTCGTCCTGCGGCAGCGGCTGGAACACAATGGGGCTGGAGGAACCAGCGAGCTGACGGATTTCCTCCGCGAACTGGAGGATGGAGATTTCTTCCGGGTTTCCGAGATTGACCGGTTCATGGAAGTCGGTGAAGAGAAGGCGGACAATCCCCTCGACCAGGTCCGAGATATAGCAGAAGGAGCGGGTTTGGGAGCCGTCGCCGTAAACCGTGATCGGCTGATTACGCAGCGCCTGGCACATGAAGTTGGGTAACGCCCGGCCATCGTTGAGGCGCATCCGCTCCCCATAGGTATTGAAAATGCGGACGATGTGAGTGTTGAGATTGTGCACGCGGTGATAGGCCATTGTCATGGATTCGGCGAAGCGTTTGGCTTCGTCATAGACCCCGCGGACGCCAATCGGATTGACATTGCCCCAATAGGTCTCCTTCTGCGGGTGCTCCAGCGGATCGCCATACACTTCACTGGTACTGGCGAGGAGATAGCGAGCGTTGTGGGCTTTAGCGATCCCGAGGGTGTTGTGCGTGCCCAGAGAGCCGACCTTGAGAGTCTGAATGGGCAGCTCCAGATAGTCCGACGGGCTGGCCGGACTGGCAAAATGCAGGACGTTGTCGATCTTGACTGGGATTTTCAGCGGGTAGGAGATGTCGTGACCGATGATTTTGAAGCGGGGATGGCCAAGCAGGTGGGCGATGTTCTCCGGTGTGCCGGTGAGAAAATTGTCCACCGCGATGACTTCGTGGCCCATCTCCAGGAACCGCTCGCAGAGATGGGAACCGATAAAGCCCGCTCCACCCGTGATGAGAGTCCGCACAGCGTCCCTCCTCAGATAGGATAAAGTCACATTATACTCCGCGAGGAATGGTTTAGCAGAGTCAGAGATGGAGGCCGAAGGTGGGCCACTTTGCCCCCTCCGGCTTTACGAGTCCAGAGAGCGGAGTTAGGCTGATTATGGGAGAAACCGTCGTGGAAGGTGCTGCGTCCCCCGAATCCGTCCGAAGCCAATCAAAGGAGGGTGCGCCGTGGAGAATCAACCGACCGCCGACATCCGCCAGACGCGAATTACCGAGTTCATGAAGCTGTTGCCGCTGACTGCCGAACTCGCGGGCTTGCCCAAGGGGGACCCCCAGCGGCCGTTTACGGTAGACCAACTGGAAGGCCGAGCGATGACGCTGCGCGCAGCTTACAAAGTCGCCCGGAACTTGCTGCGTGAGATCGCCGAACAGGGAGCTTAGGCAGTACTCCCTGGCTAATTCGGAATCAAAGGGTGGACCCAGGCGGTTTGCGAGTTGGTGTCGGCGAATCAGCCAGCGCTACAAATCCACGGTGGTATCGTGCAGGGCAGCGGGAGGGGAACTTCCGCGCAGGGCCAACACCGTGGCCGTGGCAAAGGCCCGGCAGTAGGCTGCGGTCACGAGTAAATGGGCGATGCCCTGGTGTTCCATGTATTCGCGCGTCGCTCCTTGGGCCACTAGCCGCAAAGCCGCGATGGTGGACCCTTGAACCGCCAATTCCTTCCAGCGGCAAGTCCGCCGGCTCACCAAACCGATGGCCCGAAAGGCAGCTTCCTTGATAGCCCACAGAGCCGTGAAATACTCCGTGGTATGCTTCTGACCGTTACACCACGCGATCTCCGCATCGGTGAACACTTGCTGGAGAAACAATTCCCCATGTTGATCGATCAACTCCCGGACCCGCACACACTCCAGCACTTGGGTACCGATCCCCGCAATGTCCATGAGAAATTCCCCCCATTGATGCCTCCCCGACAACCGTGCTCATTCTCTGCCCGGTAATTCTCTGTCCTCTTTCAGTCCAATGTCGGATCATGGTCAGTCCCCCCTGTCTCCTTACCCCTCTTAGATTAGCTTCACGCGATCAAGGAAGTAAACAATACCCATAGGGAAGTAACCCGTGGGGTCCGTCGAGGAGAAGCTTCATCTCTGTTGGCCACCGTGCGTAGACGTAAGGCAAGGGTAGCGGAGTGCTGCGGTCAACGCAGGCATGGGTATGGGGCGATTCTCTCTGAGAGGCCCGACTGTTCCTCCGCAGGCGGAGCTACAAACATAGTCATAGCAACAGGTTGTGTACGGATTGTGCAACTAGTCACAAGGGGGCGTGGCTTTGGCACGCCTGCTGCAACTTCCTGGCTTAGGGTGAGGAACCTCCCAAGAGCATCAAACAGAAAGGGGAGAGGCTGTTTGATGTCTTCTCAATCGGGTTTCTCACCACGGATCACCCGGGTTGTCCGACTGGTGGGGAGAGGCAGTTTGGACGCCCGGGTGATATCTTTTCCGCTTGGGGGAATCTGAAACGGTTTCCTCCTGTTGCCTGTCCGGTGACTGCTCGACGTACTCGCCGGGATCGGACGCTCCGTTCTTCGCCGGGATTTGACTCTTTTTTCTTTTGCTCTTCCACAGCGCCGAATAGACTAGGTTTGCCCGTAAAGTTTCAGGCATGGCGCAGTTTCCACGGAGGTTTCCCGTATGCTGAGCAAGGCTGAACTGGCCGCTGCCATCCGGCAAGAGGGTGGAATGAGCCGGCGGTTATTCCTGCGCTGGAGTGCGGCACTGGCTGCACTACCCGTGGTGGCCCGGCAGGTCGAGGGCAGGCAGCAAAGCCGTCCGCGGTTTGTGGATGCCCCCTTCAGCTTGGGCGTGGCCAGTGGCGATCCCGATGAGAGCAGTTTCGTCATTTGGACCCGGCTGGCACCGCGACCTCTGGAACCGCAGGGCGGAATGCCCGCGGAAAAAATCGAGGTCCGTTGGGAAGTTGCCGAAGACGAGGGGATGAAGAAGATCGTCCGACAAGGTACGGCGTTGGCCACACCCCAACTAGCCCATGCGGTGCATGTGGTCGTCCCCGGTTTGTCCCCGGATCGTTGGTATTATTACCGCTTCCACAGCGGGGATGCAACCAGCCCGGTGGGCCGGGCACGCACCACTCCTCCGCGTTCCAGTTTACCCCAACGCCTCCGCTTTGCCTTCGCTTCCTGCCAGCATTACGAACAAGGCCTATACACCGCCTACGAACACATGGCCCAGGATGATCTCGACCTGGTCTTTCACCTCGGCGACTACATCTATGAGGGACCGGCCAGTGTCAAAGGGGTGCGCAAGCACGCGGGACCTGCGAAAACCCGCTTGCAGACCCTGGAAGACTATCGGATTCGGCACGCTCAATACCGCAGCGATCCTTTACTGCATGGGATGCATGCCCGATGTCCGTGGGTGGTCACGTGGGACGATCATGAATTCGACAACAACTACGCAAACGACATTTCCGAAGTCCCCAATACAGACCCTGTGGAGTTCCTCTGGCGCCGGACCAACGCCTACCAGGCTTATTACGAGCACATGCCCCTGCGTCCGACGTCGATCCCTCGCGGCCCAGATATGCAACTGTACCGCACGATCCACTTCGGGCGGTTGGCTGCCTTCCAGGTCCTGGACACCCGGCAATACCGCACAGATCAACCCAACGGCGACCGCCTGTCTCCCCTGGATGTGGATGCTCTCAATCCCCGCAATACCCTCTTGGGGCGCCAGCAGCGTGGGTGGCTGCTGTCCCAATTGTTACAATCCCAGGCGACCTGGAACGTCTTGGCCCAACAAGTCATGATGGCGATGGTCGATGTGGACATTACAGAAGGTAAGGGATATTCGATGGATCAATGGCCAGGATATGCCTACGAACGGATGCAACTCCTGCGTTGGATCGCCGACCGTCGGATTTCTAACCCGATCGTGCTGACGGGGGACATTCATCTTCACTGGTGCAACGAACTGCGCGTCGATGACCGCAAGCCGGAACAGCCGGTGGTGGCTGTCGAATTTGTCGGCTCGTCCATTTCGTCCGGCGGGAACTCCCGGCCGGCTAAGGAGCAGGAGTACACCGAATCCCTCAAGGCTCAGAATCCCTGCGTGAAGTTCTTCAACTCCCAGCGGGGTTACGTGCGCTGCGAGGTCACTCCCCAAACCTGGCAGAGCGATTATGTGGTGATCGAGGATGTCCTCAAGCCCGGCTCTCCGGCGGTTGTGAAAGGGAAATTCGTCGTCGAATCCGGCCAGCCCGGCGTGAAAGCGGGGTAAAGATTCGGCGGCTCACCAGGACCTGTGATGTCCTTGTACACTGCCGCAGTCTTTGGGCGTGACACGTGAGAATCGCCGGTGCCACTCCAGTAGGAGGAATGAGATCGCCTCTCATTCCTCCGTCATTTCCGGAGTGATCGAGGCATCGGTGTAAACATTTTGCACGTCATCGTGATCTTCGAGAGCCTGAAGGAACTTAACGAGGCGTTTGCCGGTCTCCAGGTCTAGCTCTTTTTGCATCTTGGGCAGGTATTTGACTTCTGCCTCCATCGTTTCGACCTGAGCAGCTCGGAGAGCTTCCAGGACGGCGGAAAACCGCGAGGGATCGCAGGTGATCTCGAAGGTGTCTCCTTCGCGATGCAAATCGTCCGCGCCGGCCTCCAAGGCAATGGCCAGGAGCTGGTCTTCATCCGGGTATTTGTGGGCGTCGATAGCAAAGAAGCCTTTACGGTCGAACATATAGGCGACGCAGCCGGGGTTGCCGAGGCTGCCCCCAGCCCGTTCAAAGAGTTTGCGGATTTCGCTGCTCGTGCGATTGCGGTTGTCCGTCGTGGCCTCGATGAGGATCGCCGCACCGCCCGGTCCGTACCCCTCATAGAGGACTTCATCGTAGGTAACGTCTTCCAACTCTCCCGTGCCGCGCTTGATGGCCCGCTCGATGTTTTCCTTGGGCATGGAAACGGCGCGGGCTTTTTCGATGGCATAACGCAGCTTGAGATTGGTTTCCGGATCGCCTCCCCCGGCACGAGCAGCAATGATGATATAGCGGCTGAGCTTGCTGAAGAGCTTGCCACGCTTAGCGTCCACCACGCTCTTCTTGCGAGCAATGTTGGCCCAATGACTATGACCGGCCATATTCCTGTCCTCTCACCTCATCCTCTCGGCTGTTCTCTGCATAGGGCAGTATAGCAGGCGGACGAACGACCGGCGTAGGGGAAGCAGGCTGCCCACCTCGAAAAGGGGCTGTAAAGTAGGACGAAACGACGTCAATAAGCCGAGATGAGTCGGTGTCCTCACACAAGCCGAAGGGGGTGATTATTCCCGGAACGTCAGGGGAAATGTGGATCATCCGCCTGCGATGGGGGTTACCAATGCATCACGAAGCCGCCGTCCACATTGAGAGTCTGTCCGGTGATATTGGCGGCTCGGTCGCTGGCGAGGAAGACGGCCAGAGCGGCGACATCTTCCGGCGTCTGCCACCGATTCAAGGGAATGAGCCGGGCGATTTTCGCCGCCGCCCAGGTTTCGTAATCTTGCCAGGTTTCGGGCGATTGTTGAGCGGCCCAGGCTTGCCAGACCGAGCGGTTCAACGGGGTACGGACCATCCCCGGACAGATGGTATTCACCCGCACGTTGTACGGTGCCAGGTCCTTGGCCGCACATTGGGCAAAGTTGATCAATGCCGCTTTGGAGGCACTGTAAGGCGGATCGGTTTGCGAACCAATCTGTCCCGCGACGGAAGCAAGGAACAACATGGTTCCACGCCGTTGCTGGGACAAAAGCGGGCCGAAGGCATGGGCCACGTGAACCGCACCGAGGAGATTCACGCGCCAGACACGCTCCCAATCCGCCGGTTCCAGATTCCAGTAAGGGAAGCCGTACTTGCCCGACCCCACGGCCGCCGCGTAAATCACGTGATCCACACGTCCCAACCGTGGCGGAAGCTCCCTTGCGGCGGCCTGAATGGCGGCGTAGTCCGTCACGTCCGCTCGGACAGCGACCGGACCCTCAAACCCGGAGAGGGCAGGCACGGGGGCAATGTCGATCACCGCCACACGGGCCTGTTCCTGGGCAAAAGCCTCCACCATTGCCCAACCGATCCCGCTAGCACCCCCTACAATCACCACACCCTGATCTTGCAAGCCGAGTTCCACAGAATCCTGCCTTTCCCCCTCGGATTGTTAACGCGGACACAACCGGTTTGCCATACGGATGCTACCGCATTGTTGGGACAGCGATCTCATCCGCTCCGTCCGCCCCCGCATGTCGCGGCAGAGTGAATCGCTGGAAAGCGCCGGTGCCCGTCTCCACTCAATGGTTTCGTTCGTAGCGATTGCACCAAATAACACGATTGCGCAAGAACTACAAATCGACCCCAATCTTATGGGAGGTCGCACGGGATTGCAATCGCCGCAGCAAGGCCCATACTAAACTCTGGGGAAGTTCTAAAGGCAATACCGAGTGCAAAAATGCTAACGAATGTATGGTGGGCTACCGTGATAACGGTAGGACATGTCATTGCGCCTGCGAATGGCAATTCTCATGGCACGATGGCGGACGCCCCTTACGGCTTCCTGTATGCTCCGGCGTTCAGCCTGCATGCAGAATTACGCTATCCCGCGAGCCGCTACACACCGCAAGCGGGAGATGTTCTCCTGATGAGCGACACGGATTGTTTCTGGACTTTGATGTATCGCTTGGCTTTCACCGGAGCGCCGGGCCACGCGGGGTTGGTCGTACCCTTACCCGATGGCCGTCTGGGTGTACTGGAGGCCGGTTACAATGAGACACTTTGGACGCGCATCACCCCTCTGGCGGAGCGATTGCGGGAATATCCTGGGATGATCTGGGTCCGGCGCCGATGCATTCCGCTCACCCCCCAGCAACAATACCGCTTGATGGAATTCGCCCTCGCCGCTGCCGACAAGCCGTATGCTTCGGTGCGTGTCGCCCTGCAAGTCACTCCGTTGCGCACCCGCGGGCCGTTGCGGACGTTCGTCATGGGCCGTCCCCGCGGTCCTGGGCGGCGATACCAGTGTGCTGAGGCTGTCGTCGAAGCTCTGGTCTACGCCGGCCTGCGCGATCCCCGCACCGCCCGCCCCTCGGCCACTTATCCTCAGGACCTGTTCTACGATCGTTCGTGGAACCGCTATCTGGATCGCCATCCTCCGCTCGGCGAAGACTGGGAACCTCCCGCCCTTTGGACGCCGGTCTTGGGGTGGGCTTTGAAAGGCAGGACCCGTGCTGCCTTGATCGCTTCTGGCATCTTACCAAGCAGCGACACTAAACCCTTGGGAAATGCTACGGAATCAGCGAATGCTTTGGAGTCCAGCGGGGGTTCCAGGACTCTCTCCGGGCGGGTCGACGGCATCCAACCATGCGCGGGCAGCAGCGAACCAGTGCCGGTCCAGGGTTGCGTTCTCCTGGTGGGTCGTAAAACGCAGGCGATCACATACGTCGAGCAACCGCTGAAGCATGTCGGTGTGTTCGATCGGCCACCCCGCTTGGGCCGCCGCCGCTAGCACCTCTGCCGTCGTCCAGCAGCGTGCAGGCCACCCCCAGCGCCGTTCCAGGTATTCCCGCACGATCCCGGCCATCTCATCTGCCAGCATCCGTTGATCGCAATCCGCCGTTAAGCCGCCGTCCCTCAGAGATTGCAGTTTCGCTTCCCATTTTTCCCACTGCTTCAAGGCCCATTGCCGGGGTGTGGGCGTTTCCGGTCGTCGCTGGCACTGCCAGAGTACCACTGCTGCCCCCAGCAGAGCCAGCCATGTCCAAAACACACCCAGCCAGCCCAAGCGAGCACTGCTTTCTTCCACTGCTGGCTCGGCTTCGATTTCCTCCGGTGCTGGCGCGATAGGGCGAATCGGACTTTTTCCCGCCTGGACATGGGTCCGCACGTCCGCCTCGAAAACCGGTCCATCGTACTCCTGCTCATTCACCCGCAATGCCGCAAACGCCACCATCTGGCCAGCCCCGGCCACATACGGCTCCAAACGGAAGCGCTGGAGCCACCGTTCCCGTCCCGCCGCGCTCTCTTCCTGCCGAGATGGACCCAGAGGAGTGATTCCCCAATCGCGCTGACTAGCCGGTGTCAACCACTGCGGCGGTGTTTGCACACGCAAAGGTGCCGGTCCTTCGACCGCTAACTCGACTTCGATGCGATCCGATAGAAACAAGCTGGCCCGCGGCGGATGAAGAGTAATCGCCACACCATCCTGGCCGCAGGTCTTGCCCAAGAAACCAAGCAGCAACCCGACGACGCTGAGTGGTAGCCACCAAGCCGGATGGCGCCTAGCTGTTCCAGTCATTGGGAACGTCCTCGGCGGCGTCGTTGTTCGAGATAGCGAACCAAGCTCTGCACATAGCGATCCGCCGGACTGAGGGTCAGGACATCAACTCCCGCCTGAGCGGCGAGGCGTCGCAGCACTTCCCGATGCTGGGTCACCTGGGCTGCAAAGGACCGGCGAACATCAGCGTCAGCCGTATCCACCAGCAGCTGCTCCCCGCCCTCGCTATCCTCCAATTGCACCAGCCCCCACTGAGGGCACTCCAACTCGTAAGGGTCCGCGAGGCAGATAGCAATCAGATCATGCCGTCGCGCGACCTGGAGGAATGCATGTTCGTAGTCTTCGGTGAGGAAGTCGCTCATCAAGATCACGATGGCGCGGCGCCGTTGGGTCCGGAGCACAAATTGAAGCAAAACGGCAAGGTTCGTGCCTTTCTGGAGCGGTTCGTAAGCCAACACATCCCGCAAGAGTCGTTGCAAGTGCCGCGGGCCTTTCGAGGGAGTCACAAAACGCTCGACCTCCGTCGTCCCCAACACGGCCCCGACCCGATCATTGTTCACCGCCGCACACAAAGCCAGCAGTGCCGCCACTTCCGCCGCAGCCTGCCGCTTGGTCCGTCCCGTACTGCCAAATCCCAGACTCGCGGAGACATCGACGACCAACAGCACGGTCGTCTCCCGCTCTTCCGTGAAGCGCTTGATGTAGGGCCGGCCCATCCGAGCGGTCACATTCCAGTCGATCGCCCGTACATCATCACCCGGTTGATATTCACGGACTTCCTCGAAGATCAAGCCAGCTCCTTTGAAGGCTGTATGATACGCCCCTCCCAACTGGCCCTGAGCCAATCGGCGGGCGTAAAGATGCAGCCGTCGCACCTGTCGCAGCAATTCCGCACTCAGCACCTCACCCCCCCTGCTTATCTCCTCTCTCCAGTGCCTGACCGGACCATCCTCTGGTACCAGGCCGCACGTCCGACCCGACCTCAGCCCTATGGCCCAACCCGTTTGGACCTCAATGCAGGGTCCACATCCTCCCGTGCATCATCCCTTCCCGGAACTTCATCGAAGCGCAGTTAGCGTAATGCCTCATTCTTCCGCCAGCAGCCTTTTCTCTTCCTATGTTGCATTGTACTGCTGGAACCGCTTCGGCTTGACTCCAGAGGAAGCTTGTGCAGGCCCACCTGATGGCCAACTTCATGGGAATCAAGACTCGTCTCCTGCGGAGCGGGCAAAGGTGAGGACGGCATCCACCGCTCGCCGCCAGACGTGCCGCTTGTGTCGCCGCTGCTGCGGGGTCCATTTTGGCTCGAAGCGGGCCGTGACGTGGAGGTGCTGCCGCAATGCGGTTTCATCAGTCAAACCCGCACCGACCGCCGCGAGAAAGGCCGCTCCGTGGGCCGTTGCTTCGATCTGAGCCGCCTGCACGACGGGCCGGCCGAGCAAATCCGCTTGGCGCTGCAAAAACCAGGTGTTCCTTGCCATTCCGCCATCCACACTCAGGGGAGCCAAGGCGGCCTGCGGCGTGCCACTCCAATCCTTCACAGCGGCTTCCACCAGATCGACCACTTGGAGCGCCACCCCTTCCAAGACAGCACGGGCCAGGTCCGCCGCCGTCGTCGCACGAGTCAGGCCCAAGATGGCTCCGCGGGCTGCTGGTTCCCAATGCGGTGCTCCCAAGCCGACGAAGCCCGGCACGCAAATCACCGGTTCCTCTTCCCGCGACGCCGCTGCCAACTGTTCGATCTCCGCGGCCTTGCTGAAGAGGCGCAGGCCATCCCGTAACCATTGGACGGCGGCGCCCGCGATGAATACGGCCCCTTCCAGCGCATACTTCGGTGTGGCGTCACACATCGCCGCCACCGTCGTCAACAGTTTGTGATGGGATGTGACGGCCTTCTGGCCCGTGTGGAGCAGGTAAAAGGCCCCGGTACCATACGTGCATTTGCTCTCCCCGGCTGTGAAACACCCCTGCCCGTACAAAGCCGCCTGCTGGTCCCCGGCAATGCCGCGAATGGGAATCCCATCCGGCAGAAAATCCAGGCCACGGGTAACCCCAAAATCCGACACACTGGGCTGCACCTGCGGCAGCAAGGCCGCCGGTATCCCGAAGAAGCGCAACAAATCGTGATCCCACTGCAAAGCATGGATGTCGAAAAGCAAGGTCCGGGCGGCATTGGTCACATCCGTACCATGAACCTGACCTCCCGTCAGGCGCCATAATAGAAAGGTGTCGATCGTCCCGGCGGCCAATTGGCTCGATTCCGCCGCTGAGCGGACATAGTCCACGTGGTCGAGCAACCAGCGGATCTTCGTCGCGGAAAAGTATGGATCGAGAAACAAACCGGTCTTGGCCGTGATGAAGGGCTGGGCACTGGCATGCTGCTGGCAATAGCCGGTCGTCCGCCGGTCCTGCCAAACGATGGCTCGGTGGACCACCCGACCTGTAGCCCGCTCCCATACCACCACCGTTTCCCGCTGATTGGTGATACCGATGCCAACGAGTTTTTGCGGCTCCACCCCGGCCTGCCGGACCGCCTCCTGCACGGTTTCGGCAACGGTCCGCCATATCTCCTCAGGATCGTGTTCCACCCAACCGTCTTGAGGGAAATACTGCCGGATCTCCTTCTGCGACGCCGCTAGAGGCAGCAGGGTCTCCGCGTCGTACACCACGCTGCGAGTACTTGTCGTTCCTTGATCGATCGCCAGGATGCCTCGGCTGACCATGCAAGACCCTCCGGCAGACGACAGCACTTGCCCTCACACACTCTGACACTCATACCTCATGGCACTTGCCGTCACATACTCTGACACTCATACCTCATGACTGAAGGAAGGAAGGGTATCCCCACCACCCTGCCGCTGTTGAAAGACCCAACATACAACAGACTTTAACTCTTCGGTTGGTGCACCGATTCCAGCGAATCAAACAGGCCTATGGATGAACCGATCCATTTGACGAACACTCGCAAGGGGCAGCAGTCTTCATCGCCGCCTCCCGTGCGCTGGGTCTGCTATGAAATCTGCTACTCCTTTATGTTGGCCACCGTGGTTTGCCGCTCGCGTCCTGTGGCAACTCATTCCTGGAAACAACGCTTGAGTTACGGAATAGGCTACTCATTGCTAGCGCTCCTGCTAGGTCCCTGGGGCATACCCTGGGGCATTTTCCACACCCTCCGAATCCTCTGGCTCAACCTCACCGGCGGAATTGACGTCACTCCCCATGTGTCACAAGCCGACAACACCACCTTCATTGTGAGGGCCAGTGATGGATCATCCCTGCCATCTTCGCGAACTGAGTGAGGGATCGTCCCCGCCGTCTTCGTGAGGGAGGAGAAGACTGTTTCCGAGCTAGCGGCGCCGCCAGACTTCGTCCGGATGCACGCCCACCTCTGACAACAACGGAGCAATCCGCGCATACCACTGCCGGGCATGCGGGAGATAACCCCCGGTTGTATCGAGATTGGGAATGTGCCGCTGCCAGAAGCGCTGGAACTGACCCATCCAGATTTCTCGCACATACTTGGCCAGCATGGAAGCTAGAGCCACAACCAGACTGCTCGCCTCAGCACGGGGCGAAAATTGTACGGAAATTGCTCGCGTTCCACCGTCAATCCGATAGCGGCTTTCGAGGGGCTTTTCGCGCAGTGGAGTCACCCATCGCCCCGTAAAACACTCTTGCAACATCGGCCAGTAGAAATGCCGCCCGCCTAACTTATCGCTATAGATGACAAGATCCTGTCCATCTTCGGGAATCAGCGGCGGAGATGAAGAAGTCTCCAGCTCTCGGATCAATTCGATCCAGCCTTGACCGAGCACTTCCGCTTTGTTTCCCGTTTGATCACACAAGCGATTGAAGGCTGCCGGTGTCAGAAGACGAATCCGTGCACGGGCCGGAAAGGGCCAACATAAGGGCGATTCCCAGGACCTCTTGGGAATTACCTCCGCCCCATCAAACCAGCGTTCCCGCTGCCAATCCTGCCGACTGCTCTCCATAACATATGATTTTATCCATGTATCTAAAGTTTGATGCCCCATATGGAGCGATCTGACGATTCCACTTTCCAGACCATCGAGGCCATAACGACTATAGACCGCCTTGGAATCAGTAATGAGCACCCGCTCATCCGGGCTTTCGCGGGCCTGCCGAATCATGGAACGCAGGGCATTCCAGCCCGTCGTGTCCTCCGGCGGCAGCCATAAAACCACTACCGCCTGTACCAGAGGACCCAAAACTGGACCATACCCGGCTTCATCAATTCCTACAACCCAAGGCATAGGTTTCTCCAGATATACGAATCGTGGCACCAAAAGCGCATTGATTCATCCTCATACCCCACTGGCAACGTTCGGGCGTTGCTGACTCGCAGAGGAATGGCGGCACTGCATCAAGCGATCTGCTCGATCGCTTGCGCTGGCGGGCGTCCCGATCTCGCCTTCATCTCTCGCCAGCGACCCAGCGGTGTGGTACAATTCCACTGAGGTGTTGTGGCGCATTGGGATTACCGCCAGACCAACTAATGATCGCATCCCCTACATGTATTCCGTGTATTGAATGCAAAGAATCGTAGTAAGGCCAAGTATATCCTATTAGGATATCTATTTGAGTATTTCTAAGAGGTCTACATTCATGATGGCAGATAATATCTTCATGAAAATCATTCAGCGTACAATTCCAGCGAAGATCATTCACGAAGATGAGTGGAGTCTGGCATTTCATGACATTAATCCTCAAGCACCGGTACATGTTCTGATCATTCCGAAGAAGGAAATTCGCACGTTGGATGACACGACGGAAGAAGATCAATCCCTGTTGGGCCATCTGCTCCTGGTCGCCCGGAAGCTGGCCCGGCAGCTTCAATTGGATCAGGGATACCGGCTGGTGATCAACTGCCGGGAGCAGGGAGGTCAAACCGTGCCGCATTTGCATGTCCACTTGTTGGGGGGCCGCTCGATGACTTGGCCGCCCGGTTGAAGCTGCGCGGCCATTTTGACATCGGGGGTCATTTCCGGGGGACAGTCGGACGCACATGCCAAGACCTGTGCGGGACCTTTTGCAGCAGCGCCTGACGGAGGTACGCGGGCGCATCGAGGCAGCCGCCCGGCGCAGCGGACGAGCCGGGGGAGAAATCACGATTGTCGCTGTCACTAAGTCGGTAACTGCCGCTACCGCCGCCTGCTTGCCGGAGCTGGGCCTTTTCGATCTCGGCGAGAACCGGCCGCAGGAACTCTGGAAAAAGGCCGCGGCTATTCCCCAGGCTCGTTGGCATCTCATCGGCCATCTCCAGCGGAATAAGATCGAACGGACAGTTCCTCGTGTCGCACTCATTCATTCTGTGGACTCCTTGCGTTTACTCGTCGCCCTCGATGAGTTTGGCCGGCGGACGCAGCCGGTACCTATCTTGTTGCAGTTCAATTGCAGCCGGGAAAGCAGCAAACAAGGCTTTCCGCCGGAGGAAGCGGACATCCTGGCCGAACAATTGCCCCACTATCCCGGCTTGAACATTCTCGGTCTGATGACCATGGCCGCCTGGCAGAGCAATCCCCAGGACACTCGTCCAGTCTTTGCGGAGCTGCGCCAGCTTCGAGAGCGCCTGCGCCAGCGGACGGGTTTGTCTTTGCCCCATCTCTCGATGGGAATGAGTCACGACTTTGAAGTCGCCGTCGAAGAGGGAGCCACGATGGTCCGATTGGGGAGCGTCCTGTTTGCGGGATTGGAGGCTACTTCCGCGGAGTCATAGCTTGGCGAGCATACTCAGCCAGTCGCTGGACGGCAGCGGCGGGGCCTTGGGGATCGGAGAAAATGGCCGTTCCTGCGACGAAGACATTGGCACCAGCCCGTGCAGCTTCCACGATCGTCTGCGCATCGATGCCGCCGTCCACCTCCAATTCACACTCGGCCTCCTCAGCAGCAATCCACCGCCGCAACTCGGCAATCCGGCGGGTACTTTCCGGTATGTAAGACTGTCCTCCGAAGCCGGGGAAGACCGTCATGCATAAGGCCACGTCGATATCCCGCAGGTACGGCCGGAGCCGCTCCACGGGCATATCCGGATTGATGGCCAGACCACAGCGTTTCCCCAACCCCCGGCGGATATGTTCCAGCATCGAGCGCGGATCGGGCAGAACTTCCAAATGCACAATGAGCGTATCAGCTCCCGCCGCGACGAAGCCATCGAGGAAGCGCCCCGGTTCCTCCACCATCAGATGCACTTCCAGAGGAAGTCGAGTCACCGGGCGCAAACTCCGCACCACCACCGCCCCCATGCTCAGGTTTGGCACAAAGTGGCCATCCATCACATCGACATGAATCCGATCAGCACCCGCCGCTTCGACCTCACGCACCTGGTCCCCCAAGCGTGCGAAATCCGCGGACAGGATCGACGGTGCGATCTTCACGCCTAGCTTGGTCTGATCTCCACTCATGCCTCCTCCTGCCCATCGGCCTATCCGTAGTGACACCTGGCCGGCAGTATGGCCATCAGCCGCCTGGCGCACCGCAGGTTCCGCAGACACTGGCCGCGGGGTCTCCATACCTATTACTACGAACTTGCTTGTGCAGCGGTGGACCTGCTGGCCCGAAGGAAAATCCCCATGGCTTACAACTTCCCGATTGCGCGGCGTGTCATCCGCTGGAGCCGCTCGGCGGCGCGCCAGTGGCGGTTGCGGCATCAGCATCCGGTCAACTTCGCCCTGCACCTGGTGGGCATCCCCTTGGCCCTGGCGGGACTGGTGTCGCTGGCGTTCCTCGCGTGGCCTTATGCCCTGTCGGCTTTCTGCGGCGGCTATCTGCTGCAATGGATCGGCCACCGGATCGAGGGGAACGATGTCGGGGAACTGATTCCGCTCAAGCGCTGGCTTGGCCTGCCGGTAGTCGCCATCGCGCCCCAGTATCTGCCAGTGGCAAATGATTCGCACCCCCAACACCAGCAGAACCCCGTCCAGCCAACCGAACACTCCTAACGCGGTCATCTGGCTGCAAGACACCTTGGGTCGACGCCTGGCGTTGAAAACATCGTCAATCATGGATTGATCCCTCCCTCAGCACGATCGATTCCCGTGAATAGGCACCCCTCCTCCTCTCTGCCGATACCAAAGTCACGTAGAAACGACACGGAACTCCCTAGCGAGTCGGATGCGTGACAATCGATCTCGTCCCCTCGTGCCACTGAGGCGGATCTCGCAGTTTCGCGGGGGCGGCGGAGGGATGAGACCCCAGCACCCGATGGCGGAACCTCAGGAGGGAAAAGGCGGAATGGCGAAAGTCATAGGCAACAGAGGCGGCGGGATGATCCGGATCGGTGAAGCCGATGAAGCGGGCGAAGGCCCAGGAGTCCCCTTGGCGGAGCATGCGATCGAGGACAGGAGCATCCACCCAGAAGCCGGCGGGGGGAGCATGGGGCGGCACGCGCGGGCCGGAGTGGGCTTGATCTCCCCAGGAATTGAGGAGGAATCCGCCAGGGCGTGGGTGGCCTCGGTAGCCAATCAGGGCCATGGCGTGATACCAAATGCCCCGCGGAGCACAGAAGCCGTCCCGGTCCCGTTCCATGCGGAACCCTTGATCGCTGCACACCAGGACCGGATAGCCCCGGCGGAGCGCGGCACGCGCTTCGTCCCAACTTTGGACCCGCATCACCTCCAGGACCGGATGGCGGCGTGCCAGCGCAGCTAGTTCTGGGGGAACGCCCCGCCGTCCAAATTCGCGGCACAATTTCTCATCATACTGACGTAAATCATACCGTTGATATACACCACGTGGTACAACTCCATAGTCTTTGACCCATTTGGCTGCCCATGCTCCAATGGAACCATCGCCCCGAATGCGGCCGCCGCCGATCTGAACACGAGAGCCGCCATAGATGACCTCGCTAGCGACATCCCGATAGCGGGCTTTCTCCCCGGCGGCAATCTGAACGCATTGGAGATGTTCCAGAGCTGAAGCCGTGGCGACTGCCACACAACTGCCGACAGCTCCTTGATCGCGTCCGGGCAGAATCTCGCCCGTCACCTGCCGGACGGTTTCCCAGAGATAGACCGGCTCGTCCGCCTCCGCACACGGTTCTTCACCCTCCGCCGGTGCGGCCCGGAACTCGCGAATATCCAGGTCTTTGAGGCATTCGCGCACTGCTTGCGGATCAGGGATCCAACCGCAGTATCGCGGCGGCGGTTCCGGTTCATCCGCCTTTGGAGACGACGGCGGCAGCTCTCCGTCCGGCTGGGGTACCGCCCCCTGCCAAAACAGAATCCACCCTCCGCAAACTAGCACCACCCCCATGATCACCAGCACACGCCGCGAACTCGCTAAGGTCCCCATGGCTCACCCTCCTTTGGACATTCGATGGTCTTGGTCTCGGACCGGCCTTGCAGCGGGAGAGGGTCCAACCGCAAAGCCACTCAATCAAAAGCATCCCCGCGATGCCACGCCACATGCAGGACATCGCCGGCTGTACTAAGGAACATATGCCCACTAAATCGCGCGAAGTCAAATAAAAAGTGGAAAAATTTTCATTACCCTTGTCAAGGGCTAGATTTCGAGCCAGAAGGGGAGCTTTTGATTGAGATTCCTGGTTCGATCGTTTCCAATCGAGGGGCCGGTGGAAGCAGAGGGCAAATGCCAGGGAGTTGATTCGCTAGCCAAGCGAGGAAAAAGAAAGGGACAGCCACTCGGCTGTCCCAAGGGGTGCAAGTTCCAGATAGAGCGCCGGCAGTCTCAGGGGCGGGAGGATGGATTATTTCCGCGGTTCGAGTTTGCGGCGCAGTTCCTCGGCTTCACGGGTCAGTTTTTCTAGGCGTTGTAGCAATTCTGCACGTTCTGCCGCTGGATCCGCCGGCTTCTTCACCCCTTCCTTGACCTTCTCCCCCACACCGGGCTTCTTCACCCCTTCCTTGACCTTCTCCCCCTCACCTGGCTTTTTTGCCCCCTCCTTGGCCTTATCCCCCTCCGCCGGCTTCTTCACCCCTTCCTTGACCTTGTCTCCCTCACTGGGCTTCTTCGGAGTTTCCGGGGCCTGGTCCTTGCCGGTTTCTTTCCGCGGTTCCTTGTCACTTTCCGGGCGGCGTTCGGGCCGGCCTTTCGGGGTCTCCGGGCGTTTGCCTGTTCGTTCCTCCAAGGCTTTCTGGAGGCGTTGGATCAGGTCCTGGATTTGCTCTGGGGACATCCGTTCGATGGGGGGCAAGGCGCGGGGTCCTTCCGGTCCGGGCAGAGCTGGGCGGCCGCCGGCTCCGCCAGGTCCGCCGGGTACTCCGGGAAAACCAGGTCCTGCAAAGCCTGGCCGACCGAAGGGGGGATTCCCAGGGCCGAAGGGTGGGAAAGGTCCTGGTCCGCGCCCCATCTGTTCGTGCAACAGTTCGGCATGGGCTTGGACTAGTTCATGGATCAATTGGTGCATGCGAGCTTGGGTTTGAGCCAGTTCGCGCTCCAGTTGACGGATGCGTTCGGCGGGGGGCAGCCGTTCGCCTTCCGGCCGCTGTCCGCGTTCTCGCCGTTCTCCGTCTTTGCGTTCTCCCTCTTTGCGCTCCGCGTCTTTGCGTTCTCCTTCTTTACGTTCCGCGTCTTTCCGTTCTCCTTCCTTCTCTTTGAAGGCCGGTCCTTTGCCGAAGCCGAACTTGCCCTTGCCGAAGCCGGGAGGCTGGGCGTGGGTTTGGGTGGCCAAGAGTGCGACGCCGGCAGCAACGGTAGCCAGCAGTCCGGCGGCCACGAAGGCTCGTCCGCGAGTCATGGGAATCATCCTCCGATCCGGGAACATGGAGTTGGGGAAGCCGGGACGACACTGTCCCCTTCACTGCTTCCTCCTGTAGGTGGGTTCTCCACTAGTATATCCGCCGCAGCATGAGGGGCGGATGAGTGTTCATCCCTTCGATGAGGGGCGGATCAGTTTGCCCCCCAGGGGATTAACCCCGCCGCCCGTGGAGGGTAGCGGCCCACCAATGTAACAGGAATACGAAGGCAAGTCAAACCTTGATGATGTCCCGGACGGTCATGCCGCTGGGGATCATGGGCAAGACATGTTCCTGATGCGGCACCAGGATATTCAGGAGGAAGGAACCCGGAGATTCGACCAGTTCGCTGAGGGCCTCGTCGAGGTCGCCTTTCTCCTGGATGGTGCGGGCGGGAATGCCGAACCCCTGCGCTATGGTCACGAAGTCGGGATACGGGGGGTGGTGATCACCGGCGCCGAGGTAGGTATGGGCACGGTTGCCGCTGAAAAAGCGGTCTTCCCACTGGACGACCATGCCCAGGTGCTGGTTGTTGAGGAGGAGGATTTTCACCGGGATGTTTTCGGTGTAGGCGGTGGCCAATTCCTGGATGTTCATAAGGAAGCTGCCGTCGCCGTCGATGTCGATGACGAGGTGATCGGGCCGGGCGACTTTGGCCCCGAGGGCCGCCGGGAGGCCGAAGCCCATGGTGCCCAATCCGCCGCTGGTGATCCAGGTGCGGGGCTGGTTGAAATGGAAGAACTGGGCGGCCCACATCTGGTGCTGGCCGACGCCCGTGGTGATGGTGGTGCGGTCGAGGATCTGCCGATCCCGCAAGATTTCCCAGAGGCGGCGGATGGCATACTGCGGAAGGATGGCGTCGTCCCGCTCCGGGATGCGCAAGGGATCGCTGGCGCGCCAAGCGTCGATCTGCCGCCACCAATCGGTGTAACGCCCGCCGGCAATCAGGTCCGCGTTGGCCTCTTCGCGCAGCATGGCGTTGAGATCGGCCAGGGCATGCTTGATGTCCCCATGCACGGGGATGTGAGCATACTTGTTTTTGTGGATTTCGCTTTTGTCAATGTCGATGTGCACGATCTTCCCGTGTTTGGCGAACTCCGAGAGTTTGCCCGTGACGCGGTCGTCGAAACGCACGCCGAAGGCCAGCAGCAGATCGGCATCGTTGATGGCATAGTTGGCATAGACGGTGCCATGCATGCCGAGCATGTGGAGGCAGAGGTAGTGATCCGCCGGGAAGTTGCCCAAGCCGTGGAGGGTGAGTCCGACGGGGATGCCGGTCAGTTCGGCGAATTGCCGCAGTTCTGCAGCGGCGTGGGCATGGGTGATCCCACCACCGGCGTAGATGAACGGTTTTTTACTTTGGCGGAGGGCGTGCAGGATCGGTTCCAATTCTTCGCGGCGTGCCCGGCGGAAGGGCCGATACCCCGGCAGGTCCATCGGCGGGTCCCAATCGGGGCAGTGGCGAGCCGTTTGGACATCTTTGCAAATGTCGATGATGATCGGACCGGGCCGGCCGGTCGTGGCGATGTAAAACGCCTCCTTGACCACCCGGGTGATGTCTTCGACGCGGGTCACCAGGTAATGGTGTTTGGTAATCCCCCGGCAGATTTCCACGATGGGGGTTTCCTGGAAGGCGTCATTTCCGAGAACCGAGGTCGCCACTTGGCCGGTGATGGCAATAACGGGAATGGAATCCATTTTGGCATCGGCCAGGCAGGTGACCAGATTGGTGGCTCCCGGTCCGCTGGTGGTGATGCACACCCCGGCTTTGCCCGTGGCCCGCGCGTAGCCATGCGCCATGAACCCGCCCCCTTGCTCATGACGGGGCAAAATGGTGCGGATGCGGTCCGCGACCCGTGTCAGGGCCTGATGAATGGGCATGCTCGCACCGCCGGGATAAGCGAAAACCACCTCCACCCCCTGCCGCACCAGAGCATGGACCAGGATGTCAGCTCCACTCATCGCCGTGGCTGAAGCAGACAGAGCAGCGGAAGGGGATGTCGCGGTCATTGTCCTGGAGTCTTTCCACAAATTGGCGGGAAAAACAAAAGAGCTAGAGGCAGGCCATCTGCCCCTACTGCCGGAATGTCGCCATTCCATTCCGAAACCTTTGCAATACTTTAGTATAAGGAACCAGGAAAAAAGTTGGCAGAGGAATTTGCCGAAAAACTCCGTTCCTTCACACCGCCATCCTGAGCTGTACTTTAGGGACCAGAACACCCAAATGCCTACCCTGAACACCGGGAAGGCTCACGAGGCTTCCGCTCCCTCCGGGTCCGAAGGCCGCTGCACAGCGTGCTGGTTCCGCGAGCGGGCGTGGGAGAGGCGCCGCCCAAACCAAACGAGCAACAAAGCGGCGGGAATGATCACGGGCAGCCAAGGGGTCAGAGCCACGGCGGTCAGGGTGCATTGCGTCAAAAAGCTCAGGAAGCTGTCCCAAGAGTTGCGGAAGGTGACGCGGATGCGTTCGCCAAGCGTCGGAGCGGCTTTGGAGGCGGGAGGCTGGTAATTCTGCTCTTCCCGGAGCTTGAGGTGAATGGTGGAAAAGGCGGTCAAGCGGCTCAGAAGGTTCAATCGGGCTTGGGCTCGCTCGATTTGGCTGCGGACCTGGAGGATGTGGTCCCGCGTCTGGAGCAAATCCGAGCGGCTCGTGGACTCGAGCAACAGTTTGTTGAGGGTTTCCTCTTCCCGTTTGAGGACTTGCAAGCGGGCCTCGATATCGACGTACTCCTCCGTCACATCCTGCGATTCCAGGGCATTGCGTTCGGCAAAACCAAGCTGAAGCAAGCCTTCCTGGAGGGCCGTGAAGTGGTTCGCCGGCACGCGCAGGACATAGTCCGCTGTTCGGCGCTGGCCGACTTGGCCGCGAACTTCCGATTTGGCGATGTACCCCTTGTGCCCCTGGACGAGCTGTTTCACCTCCGCCATGGCGGTCTCCAGTTCCTTGACCACCAGTTCGATGTGGGCGGTGTAGATGATTTTCCGTTCGACTTCGGCGGTGAGGAGCTTGGGGTCCACGCTGCGGTTAGCGGCTCCGTTCGGTTCAGGGGCGAAGTCCCCGCCGCCTTTTTCCGCTCGGCCCGCCGGTGCCCGACTGCCCACATCAGCGGACGTTGCCATGGTGATTTCTGGCGCTTCCCGCGGAGCTTTGACTCCACATCCCAACCAGGCCAGGCAACTGCTCGCCAGCAGAAGGCAGAAGCCTGTGCGACACCCAGAGGCGATGAAGAGAGATGACCGAGGTGACAGCATGGTTCCACTCACCGGGGAACGGGGTTGAGGTGCTAACATAGCTCCACTCCTGAGAGAAAGGGATGATCTATGAATGGACCACCCGGTTATAGAGGTGGGTCCACTCGGCCAGCCGCTCGATCATGTCCGGTGTAAACTGTTGGAGGCGGAACCGCCAGCGCCAGTTCCCTTGGTTTGTAGAGGGGGTATTCATGCGGGCTTCGTTCCCCAGGCGTAGCAGGTCTTGGAGGGGGGCGATTGCCACCACGGCGACCGAAGACCAGGCCAGGCGGATCATGTCCCAAGCGGGGTCCTCCAGGCGCTTGCCGACGGTTTTTTCCAGGTAGTGGCGTTGCGAGGGGTTGAGGTTGTTGTACCAGCCGACGATGGTTTCGTTGTCGTGTGTGCCGGTGTAGCAGAAGCAGTTGCGCTCATAGTTGTGGGGCCAGTGTAAATCCGCCGGTCCATTGAGGGCAAATTGCAGGACGCGCATTCCGGCCAGTCCCAATTGCTCCCGCAGAGCGTGGACATCCGGGGTGATGTACCCTAAGTCCTCTGCGAAAAAGGGGAGCGTACCCAGGGCGTTCCGCAGGGCGTCGAAGAGTGCCCGGCCGGGGCCATCCACCCATCGTCCGTTGCGGGCTGTGGTTTCTCCGGCGGGAATGTGCCAGGCTTGCACGAAACCGCGGAAATGATCAAGACGCAGCAGGTCCACCTGGGTCAATTGCCGCTGCACGCGCGCGATCCACCAGTCATACCCGCGGGCGGCTAAGCGCTCCCAATTGTAAATGGGCGTGCCCCAATTCTGGCCGTCGGCGCTGAAGTAATCGGGAGGCACACCTGCGACAACTCGCGGCCTCAGCTCTTCATCCAGGAGGAACAATTCCGGGTGTGCCCAGACATCCGCGGAATCCAGAGCGACGAAGATGGGAATGTCGCCGAGAATCTGGACGCCGCGTTCCGCTGCATACCGCCGCAGAGCGGACCATTGGCGATCGAACAGGAATTGGCCGAATTGGTACATGCCGATGGCATCCGCATAGGCATGGCGGGCGTGGGCCAAAGCGGCAGCATCTCGTTTGCGCCATTCGGCCGGCCAGTCCGGCAACGATGCCCCCCCCAGCGCATCCCGCAGAGCATTGAAAAGAGCGTAATCGTCCAGCCACTCCGCTTCCCGAGCGCAGTAGGCTGCAAAGTCTTCTCGCAAGTGAGATGCACGGCCCGCCCGAAAATTCCCCCACGCCTCCCGTAACAACGCCAGCTTGAAAGCATGGACACGGGGATAATCGACCGCCTCCTCCGGCAAATGCACTCCCGCCCAGAATGAACTCGACACCAGCCCCTCCTGCTCCAACAGCTCCGGGCTGAGCAGTTTAATCTCACAGGCGAAGGCGGAGTAAGTCTGATAGGGCGAATCGCCCAAACCGGTCGGAGTCAAGGGCAGGATTTGCCACCAGCGCTGCCGCATGGCTGCCAGTGTTTCCACCCAGCGATACGCCATCGGCCCCAAGTCTCCGATGCCAAACGGCCCCGGCAGACTGCTCGGATGAAGCAACACACCACTGGACCGCGGCCAGACTGGCACACTCATGATCCACCTCCTGCACTTTGTTCTTCGTCCTTCCACCAGGGGAAAGCCCTTCCTGAGACCGTTCTCTAGTCTCCAGGACGGAATTTCTTCCTCCCGTATTCCGAATGAGTGGAAGCCTTTCCCTTCCTTATCTCCAGTGGAAGAACCTTCGCCTCAAGCCGTGGGATGCTGCCCCTGTATCACCAGACCCGTGCGTACACCGCTTTGAGATACCGCCCCTCCGGGACATTGAGCAGGAAGGGGTGATCCGGCCCTGCACCGCCCACATGGAACACTTGCAAGGTCCGCCCCGCTTGCCAGGCCGCCCGGCGCAGCGATTCCAAAAACTCCTCTTCCTTGACCAGACCCGTACACGAACAGCTCAGGAGGATTCCTCCCGGCGCGGTCACTTGCATGGCCAGGCGATTCATATCGCAATACTTGCGCAAAGCTGCTGCTACACCCTCCCGGTCGCGGGTCAACTTGGCCGGGTCCAGGATCACTACGTCGAACCGCTGCCCGCTCGGCGCTATATCCCGCAACCAGCAGAACAGGTCCGCCTGTACCCAGCGGATTTGGACCTGATTGAGTCCCGCGTTGGTCCGCGCCAAGGCCAGAGCGTCCTCGTCGATATCGACGCCGATCACTTCCCGCGCCGCTCCCCTGGCTTTGGCATAAATCGCGAAGCCTCCGCTGTTACAGCACAGGTCCAGCACGCGCTTGCCGGCGCACCAGGAGCTGATCCGCCAGCGATTCTCCCGCTGATCAACGAAAAAACCCGTCTTGTGCTTGCTGCCCGGCAGAACCCGGAAGCGTAATCCATATTCCTGAATGTCCACAGGCCCCGGCGGTGCAGGCGGGCGGCAGTCGAACGACTCCTGCTTGCCCACGTGTTCTTCTGCAAAATAGTAGAAGCGGGCGCCCGGAAACTCTGCCTGCAGGGCCGCCATGATCCAGTCCCGATACCGATACATCCCCGCTGCAAAAAACTCCAGCACGATCACGTCCGCAAAACGGTCCACCACCAGCCCGCTCAGGCCGTCTCCCTCTGCATGGACCAAGCGGTAGGCATCCGTGATCGTGTCCAATTGCAGCACGTGGCGGCGAAAGGCGACGGCCTCCTGAATGCGCCGGGCAAAAAAAGCCGCGTCCACCGCCTCCTGTGGATCACGCGTGAGGAGCCGCACGCCAATCCGCGAATGGCCATTGTAAAAACCCCGTCCCACCCACCGGCCGGTCTTGTCCACCACCTCCACCAACGTCCCCGGACGCAACCGCTCCGCAGGCTTTTCCACCATCTTTTGGAATATCCACGGATGCGACGTCTGTCGCTCCACTTTCAGGCGTACCACCGGCAATCCCGTTCCCACCGTCTCACTCATACCTTCCATCATACGACTCCTGCGGCCGCCTCCACCGCAAGCAAGTGCCGATCTCATCCCTGTCCTGTCTGACCCGGAGTTCGCAAGCGCTTCGCTTCCCCCTGTTCCCCAAATCACTTTCTCCAAACTGTGCAGATGGCTTAAACGCCATTATCGCACGGGAACTTCCTATCTCTCTCAACGGCTGCACTTTTCCCAGATAGGAGGAACACTTCTTCCCAGTGCACGATCAGAATCTGATCACTTCGGCAACTTCCGGTTTCGGATGACGTCTATCAGGCGATGAAAAGGGACAAATATATCCACAGTTATCATTTTTTTCGTGGCGATCGCGTCCATTTTCGTATAAAAATGGAGTCTCCCGCTGCTGTGGAGGCGGCGGATGATCAAGGATTGTACGAACACGGAGGAAGCAGACATGACGGCGACATCTTTGGCTCTGGCGGCTCTGCTCGGCGGTTGCATCACCGCAGGAAATGAGGCCGTGCCGGCAGCACCGGCGGTCTGGACCGACTACGCCCGCGCCTTGGCGGAAGCGGCACGGACCCACAAGCCCGTGGTGGTTTTCATCAGTGAAGCCCCGGCACCCTTGCGCCAGCAATTGCAAGCCGGTACTGTGCCCGCCGAAGCGATCCACCTGCTCCAGGAGCGGTATGTCGTGGTGGAAGTCAGCCGCCAGCAAGCCGAGGGGCGCATCTTGGCCAGCCAATTTGACCTGCAAGAGGGTGTGGTAATCAGCGGTCCGGGCGGCCAGTTCCAGGCGTATCGTCACGGCGGCCCCTGGCAAGTGACCCAGCTTCTCCCGCAACTGCGGCAGTATGCCACAGCGGCAGCACCGACCACGACGGTTTGCAGCGGCACCGCGACGGCTTCCTCCGGCTCCAGTACCACCTGCGCCCAAGGCACCTGCGGCACCTCCACCCTTGCGGGAGCGAGCACCTCGTGCGCCGGGGGAACCTGTGCCAGCAGCGGAGGAACCTGCTCAAGCGGCGGAGCAACTTGCTCCAGCAGTAGCGGTACCTGCACCACTTGCAGCGGCACTTCGGTGAGCACCGGGGTGACTTGCACGACTGGCACCTGCCCCACCACCCCAGCCCGGCGGGGCATCCTGCGGTCGGTCCGCCGCGCCTATGCCGTCCCGGTGTCTTCCTGTCCCAGCGGGACATGCCCCGGTCGATGAAAAACTCGCCGATGGAGCAGCACTGCAAATGGCAGAATAAATGATGAGGAAAGCCAAGAGGAAACGGCCATCAGGGCGGCGATCACCGCAGGGAAGCGGTTAGGACCCTGCCTTGACCAATTCGACCTCGAAGATGAGGGTGGCATTCGGCGGAACTTCCCCTTTGCCTTGGGCACCGTAGCCCATCTCCGGCGGGATAACCAGCTTGCGGATGCCGCCCGGTTTCATGCCGGGGATGCCCTTACGCCAGCCGGCGATCATGTCGTCGAGGGAAAGGGTCATGGGTTGGCCCCGATTGCGGCTTCGGCTATCGTCGAAGACTGTACCATCGGGCAGCCAGCCTTTGTAGTGCACCGTGATGGTGGCCCCAGGTTCCACAGGAGTACCTTCCCCCAGGCGAAGGTCGCGGATGCGAACCCCGTCGCCTATGTGGGTCAGTTGCAAATCTTCCGTGCCCCCATCTGAACCATCCGACATCGGGCGGCCTGGACCTTGCGCCAGATTGGCTGAGGGAAGTATCTCCAGCAACTGCACCTCAAAAATCAGAAAGCTGTTCGGGGGAATCCGGTCGGTCCCTTGATTGCCATATCCTTTATCGGGCGCAATGACGAGTTTGCGGATGCCGCCGGGACGCATCCCTTGAATCCCATACACCCAGCCGGTAATCACCCCATCCATTCCCGGCTTGAGATTGCAGACAAACGGGGCACGGCCTTCCGTGCTGTCGAAGACCGTACCATCCGCCAGCCAACCCTTGTAATGCACGCGAATGCGGGCGCCGATCTGCACCGGCGGTGAGCCTTCCCCCACCTTCAAGTCCCGAATCTTCACACCGGCGACCACCTCTTGCAGATCGGGATCATGCAGTCCGCCGGGAGAACCGTCCGACATCTTCGGCCCGCTGCCGCCGAACATGCCCGCGACCACCGCTGACACAATTATCAACAAGGCAATTCCTCCCGCCGGCAACAGCACGCGTAACATCCGCCGACGCTCCTCGGAGGGAGGCAGTGAGGATGTGGGAATATCCGCTGACATAACCACAACTCCTGCACCAGGTCCATTGCCCGCAGGGCAATCATCGCTGGCCCTGCTTTGCACCGGATTCACTCCCCAAAGCGACATTTTTCCTGATCTTTCAGGGATATTCTATCTAAGGCTACGCTTCCTATGGCCGACCCGGTTCGCCGCGTCTTCTCCAGCTTCAATTCTCCCTAGGGAGAAACAAACCGCCATCAGATTTCGAGGGGGGAAAAGCGAGGAGCCAAGACCGGCTGGCGTTAGACCGAATGCGGAGATTTTCGGCAATCTGCTGGTATTAAACGCACGTGCGGAAAAACCCCGACGTGTCCTAACATTGTCCTAACAATGGAGGGGCGTTTAGCGGGCGGATCGGGGCGGTCTCCAGAGCCAAATCACGGCAGCAGTCGCCAGCAGCGGAGCCAACCCCGCAATGGCCAAGCCCAAGTCATAACTGCCCGTCGTGTCAATATGGCGGCCCAGATGCTGCTGCACTGCTCCCGCTAGGAACCAGGCTATGGCGGCGAGCAATCCTGAACCCAGCCCCAGAAAGCGCTGGGGCAACTCCTGGACCAAGGCGTAGTAATAAGGATGCAAGCCGAGAATACCTGCCCCGGCCAGCCACAGCAGAACCACAGCCGCCCAACCTCCGCCGCTCCAACGGGTGGCTGCCGCTAAGAGGGTCAAGCCAGCAAAGAGGACGAATCCCAAGCGGCGGGCCGCGGTCAACTCCCAGCCGCGAGCCGTCAGCAGGCGCACCACCGCTCCCGAAAGCAAGCACCCAATATCCGCCGCAATGTAATAGCCCGCCACGGCCACATCCGCCGCATCCGCGGAAAAACCCTCCGACTCTTTCAGATACTTGGGCAACCACGCCCGCAGGAACTGCCAGCTCACATTCAGACAACACACAATAATTCCCAGGCACACCAGCGGCAGAATCCAGCGTCCCGCAGAGACCGGCCCATCGGACTCCGGGCGATCGCCGCCACTTCCGAGTTCATCCACCGATGCCGAAGGAGGAACCGATCGCAGGTCCGCCGCCCGCACTAGGGTCAGCCATAAGGGCACCCAGAGCAACCCCGCCGCTCCGATGGTCCAGAATACCACCGGCCAGTCGCCGCCCAGATGGCGAATCCCCAGCACATACAGGGGAATCAACACGGCTCCCAGCGAAGCACCCGATTGCAGAATCCCGTTGCCGAGAGGGCGATCCCGGCCCGACAAGATCAAGCGAACCGTGATCAAGGCACATGGCCAGTGACCTGCTTCAAACAATCCCAAGGCCGTCCGGCAAATCAGCAGCCACCGGAATGCCCCGGAGGATGGATCATCTGGGTCCGCCAGGATCGCGGTCCAGCTTTCCTGGGCCAGGAGCGGCGTGGCCAAACCCGCCAGCGACCAGCCTGCCAAAACGAGCGGATAGAGCAGCCGGGGACCGAAACGATCTGCCAAATACCCGAACAGGATCGAACCGATGGCAAACGCCCAACTGAAGTTCCGCTCGACCAAGCCATAGCGGGTATCGCTCAACCCGTGACGCTGTTTCAATTCCGTCGCCGTTTGCGGCAAAGCCTGGCGATCCATGTAATTCAGCAGTGTAGCCAGCAACAGGACGCCACACACCCACCAACGCCAGGATACGCCACGCTCGAAGCCAACGGTGTGCATAGCGGCTTTTCCCTGGTGTCTACGCTCTGAACGATACCGTAGGGGACTATGAACGATACTCTAGGGGAAACGAGTCAAACGCTCGGATGCCTGAGGAGGGTGATGAGTCCGGCTGGAGGGAAGGCGGCAACTGCTTGGATGCCGTATCCTCACGGCGGCGTCTATCTCACGGCGGTATACCCGTCACTGCCAGCTTCCATCCCAATGCACCACCCGTTCCAGGAAGTCTGCCACCGAGCGGGCGAAGAAGGTGAACAGGGCCTCGCCTTTCTCCGCCGTAGCCGCTGCCGGGGCGCCGATGTGCCCTGGTTCGCTCCGTTCCGGCATCACCCAGGCCCGGTAACCAGGGGCAAAGCCGCTTCCAAAGGGTACCTCCGGCAATTGGGACACGTCTCCTACAACCCACTGCGGGGCCAGGCGCAGCATCATGGATGTTTCCCACTCGCAGGCGTGCCCCATCTGCGACTGCACCAAGCCGCTCACCGCCTCCCGTGGGTTTCCCCCCGCTTCCCAATACGTCAGCGACAGGAGCAACAACTCCCGATAATCCCGGAACTCTTGCTTGAGTTCAAAAAGGGCCTGCTGCACCGGCACGATGTTGCCGCCGTGGCCGTTGAGGAAAACCAGGCGGGAAAAACCATGTTCGATCCAGCAGCGGGCCAATCCCTGAAGCATCTCGATATAGTGCCGGCCCGCCAGGGACAGGGTACCGGGAAAGTCCAGGTGGTGATGGGAGTGGCCCAGCCATTGCACCGGCGCAAACAAGCACTGCTGCGCAATCGGCAACTCCTGGACCCGCCGCACCACTTCTCCCAACAGCAAAGTATCGGTGAATACGGGCAAATGCCGGCCATGTTGCTCCAGGGCCGCTATAGGCAGAACAATCGGCGTCTTCCGGGGCAGCTCCGCGATCACCGGCCAGGACAACTCGCTGAGATTCATCTTTACTTCCTTGCCCAAGTCCAAGCCGATGCTAGGCTTCTCTCCACCCGCTGGGACAAGTAGCACCAGCTCCAGGAACCGGGGCGCTCCGCACCAAACAGCTTGGACTCAGTTTAGTCCTTCACGATGCTATTGGACTGATTTTCTGGAGAAAACTTCAGACACCGTGCCCGCGGAACCTGTCACCGGGTTCCGAAATCCTGCCCCCACTGGCCTCAACTCGTCCTGCCGCTTGTTGCAACCTCACCATTCCATCTCTCAATCACAATGCTCGATCGCTAATCGCAGGACATAAACATATGATATAGCTACAATCCAGTATGATTCAATTTGAATAATACTTTTTACATAACTCTAGCACACCGATTCCAATCGCTCGCACATTTTCCTCAAAATGTATTATCATAAACATTAATTCTCCCACAGTCCATATCAACATGCATACAAAAACTGCGATAGGCGTTGAAATCAACATTACTCTTAGCCATGCCCATACCATAGCACTTTCTAATGGATTATCGGCGATGATATATTTGATAAAACCAAAAAATAATGCCAAAATAAATAAGCCCAAAATTATACAAGCTAAAACCTTAAAGCAATACCCCATGATCACCAGGACTGGGTATTTACGCTTCGTAGGAAGGCGGGGCAAGGAGGGCATGGCCTTGGCGGAATACTCCGCTTGGGGCACGGGCAGCGGCTCCTCGATCCATTCCGGTTCGACGAAGGCGGGTTCGGAAGAGGAAGGATAGGACGGCGCCACTGGTGGCGAGGCGTAATTCCCAACGGCCTTGGAGGGACCGGCAGGGGGAGCCTCCACGGGAGGTGTCGTACCGGCATCCTCGGATAGTTCAGATCTCGAGACCGCAGCCATGTCAGCGGGGAACTGCAAGACCGTCTGACACCGAGGACAAGGTTTGGTTTTTCCGATGAGCCGCTCAGACACTTTAATACGAGCTTGACAGTTAGGACACTGAACCAATAAGCGGGACATATTCTCGTCTCCCAGAGGTCAGAACACGTTACTCTAATATCTATCACTATAACTGTTCAATTGTTTCGATGAATATATCACACTGGTTCCTCCACTGTCAAGCAGTGGTAGCTTGCCGTAACCCCAGCGTCCACTCCGAGGACATTCGAGGATGCGGAATCCCCAGCTCAGGCGGCCAATCTCATTTTTCTTTCATGCAGAACATGGTACAACGGAATAGCAAAAAGTAAGGGGAAGAAACTCTCGGCGAACATGCCTGGCCTGTGCCAACCCGGCATCCATCAGGAGGGAACGCTGCCATGTTCAAGAGCCGTTATGGGATAGGACTAGTCATTTTGTGTGGGGGGATGAGTTGGGCGGTGGTGCGCTCAGCGGAGGAGGTGGCTCCCCATCCCCGCCTCGTCTTGCCGGGATATCGCACGGTGGTCGATGCCGTGCGTGCTGACCCGAAGCAATTCCGCCTGCAAGTGGCCAGTACCCCGACTCCCGCGGGTTTCCTGGGAGTTGTCCTGGCCGAAAAGAATGGGGCGGTGATCGTCGAGGAGGTTGCTTTGGATTCTCCGGCAGAAGCCGCCGGTTTGCAAGCGGGGGATCGCCTGTTGGCCTTGGATGGTCAGCCAGTCCGGCACCTGACAGCAGCACGAGAATACCTGCGTGATCTGCTCGCAGGCCATACGCTCCAGTTAGAAATCGAGCGGAAGGGCCTACGTCAGAAACTTCAGGCCACTCTGACGCCGGTGTCCGCTCCCCTAGCCCCTCCGGAGCGTCCATTCGGCAAAGGACCTGCGGGGAAGTTCGGTGGCTGGGACGATCGTTTGCCTCGCGCCTGGCGCAAATCGGTCTATCGCCTGGCTGTGTTGGGTATTGAATATCCCGATGTCAAGCACAATCCCAAAATCACGGCGGAGGATTGGACGCGAGCCTTCTTCAGTACGGACGAGTACCAAGACAAATCCCCAACGGGAGAGAAAGTTTATGGCAGCATGCGGGATTACTACCACGAGGTAAGCTACGGCAAGCTGAAGCTGGAGGGGCAATTCCTCGGCTGGGTGCAGGTGTCCAAAAAACGCCAGGACTACTCGACGGGAAGCAGCAGCTCTCCAGCGGAACGGCGAGCCTTACTGGTCGAAGCCTTGGATGCCTACACGGCCAAGCATGGGAAGGATTCGCTCAAGGATTTTGACGGCGTTTGCTTCCTGTATGCAGGGGGGCGAGTGCAAACCAGTCGCGGCGGGTTGTACTGGCCGCATCGGGCCAACGTGACCTATCAGGGCCGGTCAATTCCCTACTTCATCGTTCCGGAAGGAGGGAACCGCATGACTGATATCAGCGTCTGCTGCCATGAGTTTGGCCATTTACTCGGCCTGCCGGACCTGTACGCGCGGCCCGAACAACCGGGCAGTGAAGGGGTGTGGCAATGGTGTGTCATGTCGAATCAATTAGGCGGCGGGCGGCCGCAACATCCCTCGGCTTGGTGTAAAGAACAACTGGGGTGGATCGAACCCGTGGTGCTCGACCCGCGCATTCCCCAAAAGTTGATTCTCAGCCCAATCTGGAATGATCCCCGGCAATGTTACAAGGTCATGATCCGGCCCGATGGCACCGAGTATTTCCTCCTGGAATACCGTACCCGCAACGGTTGGGACGCCGGCTTACCAGCGGAGGGTTTGCTCATCTGGCGGGTCTTCGCCGGTGCAAATCGTGGCGGCCAACCTGTGTATCTGGAGGAATCCCACGGCATTCAGGGAGCTAGCGGACCGCGCCTGTTCCCCGACAGCGTCCCCTTTCCGAGCAAGTCCAACAACAGCTTCACCCCTTATACTATCCCCAGCAGCAAAAGTCAGTTGGGTGGAGGACTCCCCGTCTGGATCACCAACATCCGGAAATTGCCTGATGGCCGTATCACTTTCCACATTGGTTACGAGTACCACTGAGAGCGTGGCTTCCCGATGCCAAGGAGGGCCACGAACTAATGACCGCCGCTGGTTCTGGTGTCTCGCCTTGATCGTAACGGGAGTGGGAAGCAGCGGCTGCCACAGCCCGGCTTCCTCCGTACAGGAACCTGCCCAACTGTTCCAACTCCATTGCGCGCGCTGCCATGCTCAGGTCGGCGAAGTCGGGGGACCACAATTGGGAGCCTCCCAAGGTCCCGATTTACGGGAGATTGGCCGACGGCGCTCCCCAGAATGGATCGCTGATTACATCCGGCAACCGACCAATCGCCGGCCGAATACTCGTATGCCCGCCTTTGCCGGCCAGCTCAGCGAGGAGCAAATCCGCGCCCTAGCGGACTACCTCTATCAGCGAAGCGCTACCTCCCCTTCCAGGACGCCGACCGCTCCCTCACTTCGCGGCAGCGATGAACATTCGACAGATTAGGCAGAAGTGCTCAGTGGCGGAATGAAAATCTCTCCCCGCTTGGGGTCGTAAAGCCCGACACCCAAATCCTGAGCCACGGTTTCGATCCTTCCGTACAGCGCCATGGCGAACACCGCGGGCACATATGGCTCTGGGAAGCCCTCCCGCCGCAACCAATTGAGAAAATCCGCGTCAGCCAATCGTTGGAGGATTTGCTCGAAGGGGCGGGAACTGAAAACCCGTCCTTTCACCTCGAGCACCAAGGTGAAACGAAAGCCGTTGGCTTCCTCCACCTCCAGGACCAAGTCCACCTCCCCATCGTACTGAACCTTGGCAATTCGCCGCACGATCCGCTGGCTTCTCTCCAGAATGTACGGCATTTGATCCTCCGCCAAATCCTCGTGAAGCAACCCCCACCGTTCTTGCATGCGTCCGATGCTTTGGCTGATGCTCCGAAGCTCCTCCGTATGCTTCTCCATCTGCTCCTCCACACGCTCCATCCGCACCGTCAACGCCGCTATCTGCTCCTCCACACGCTCCATCCGCACCGTCAACGCCGCTATCTGACGACTGTTCTCCGCTATCTGCTCCTCCACACGCTCCATCCGCACCGTCAACGCCGCTATCTGCTCCTCCACCTTCTCCATCCGCACCGTCAACGCCGCTATCTGCTCCTCCACACGCTCCATCCGCACCGTCAACGCCGCTATCTGCTCCTCCACACGCTCCATCCGCACCGTCAACGCTGCTATCTGACGGTTATTCTGCTCGATAACCTCCCAAACACGCCGAAATTGTTCGTTCATTTCCTGACGCAAGCGAGCGATGGCTTCCTCCATCTCGCGCCGGAATTGTTCCATCCGCTCAGGGAGCGCCAGCAATTCTTCGCTCAAAAGTTTGCGGCGGACCTCCTCGCGAAAGGCGGGGTCCCGATCGAGCAGCTCCAGAAACTTGGCTCGGAATGCGGGATCTTGCAGCAACTCATCAATCGAGGATGCCATAAAATCTCTCCCGATAGCGGTTTTTCCTGGGACTTCCCACGTTCAAAAATACCTCATCCACTGCATCCTTACCCGAACAGACTACACACGTCATTCCTGCAATGCGGTAATCTTACGAGGCGGTACTCCCGCTCCGCGATCCGGAATACGTTTTCTTCCCCCAAAGTATCGATCTCCGGCATGGGTGGTCCAGATCTGTTTGTTTATAACCATCATACGCCAAGCAGGTGTACTCCCCTCGATTAAGAACCGCCCAAGGCCCAGTTGCGGGGAGGAATTTTCCCTCTCTTCTCAACCGCGATTTGCCGCTGAAAGCCGACGGTATCCGGCCGCCCCTGGATATCAGAAGAAAGGGATAAATTATGAACATGCGATGATAGTTATTTGCTGAGATAGGACCTGTCATATAGAGTGGTGTTGATAAGAATGGGCCGCTGAATGACCGGGAAACATCAAGATGGTTCAAGATTACCTTTCCGGCTCATCCCATTTCAGGAGAGAAGCTATGGATATGCGATTGCAGCATGAGTTTTCCAGCCAGCAGGACACAACAGGGCGGCTGTGGGTTCCACAGTCGGGCGAGGCACATTGCAGCCGGCGGACCTTCCTTCGTACAGCCGGGATGATGATACCCGCAGCCCTGCTCCCGTTCTGGACCGTGCGGGGCGCTTTCGCCGAAGAATTAACTCGGACCCCACCCCAAACGGAAGGGCCATTTTACCCGAACCGCCTCCCCTTGGATACAGACAACGATCTGCTCATCATCAACGATTCGATTACACCTGCGGTGGGAGAGATCACCCATTTGACCGGACAAGTTCTGGATCCCAAAGGTCAACCGGTGAATAACGCGGTCGTGGAAATCTGGCAGTGTGATGCGAAGGGGGTGTACTTACACACTTCGGACAGCGCACGCAAGCAGGACCAGCAGGATAAGAACTTCCAGGGGTTCGGCCGCTTCATCACCGGCAGTAAGGGTGAATTCTACTTCCGCACGATCAAGCCCGTGCCCTATCCGGGCCGCACACCCCATATCCATTTCAAAATCAAAAAGGGACGACGCGAGTTGCTAACCACGCAGTTGTACATTCAGGGACACCCCCAAAACGAGCGGGACGGCATTTGGCGCAGCATTCGCGATCCCAAACAGCGGGACAATGTGACTCGTCCCTTCGAGAAAATCCCAGAGTCCAAGATCGGCGAGTGGCGAGTGCATTTCGTCATCGTGCTCGGAGTGACTCCCGAAAGCTAGGAGCAAGGGAACTACATCCTGAACTGGCTAGGAAGCAACGACCTAACATAGGTCGTTCAAACTCGATAACTCGCCCACCTAAAGGGGGGATGGGCGAGGCTGAGAAGTGATGATGTTTACTGGTTTTCGCCAATATGGTTAGACTGTTGATCGTAAGGAAACATTCCCGGTTTAATCTGAGCGAATGTCTAAAATCCAGTCCTGTGAGTCAGGAGTTTTCCCAATCGCATCCTGATCTTGGGGTTCTAGTTGGGCCGGTTGCTTTTTGCCGGTTCGCGGGTCAAACCAGTAGGCCTGGAATGTTTCGGGCAACGCGGCACGGCGCAATCGCAAGGTACCGCCTACGGGCGTGTAGATAACCATCCATTTTTTTGTCGGCGTAGCGGCTGCGGCTATGAAATGAGCAGGGGCTTTGGCACCGGGTTGTTCAGCTAACACATTCGGAGCTGGCCGCAACTGCGTCCAGGGACCGCTGAGAAAGAACGCTTTGAGAATGCCCATAGCTTCAGCACCCGAGGTCTGAAGACTCGTGCTCCAAGGAGAAGCCTCCCCCAACCGTTTATGCCCTTCCACGGGACCACGTTGTTCCAACCAGGGCCAGATGTTGTGGTGCCCATAACTCACCCCGGCCGGGGGCGTGACTAACAACGACCAGTAAGCAGCGCGGCGGACATGATACGGTTGGAAAAGTTGGCGGCTGTGGTAGGAAGGATGATCTTCGTAATTCGGTTCCAGGTTAATAACCGGTTTGATCGGCTTGCGGTTCCACTGCTTAGCGGGCGGACCTTCGATTAGCCAACGCAAGTGGTCAGCGTTATCCCCATGGCCCGATTGGTAGCCAAGGAAGTCAACCCAGGGTTCGGCTCCGAATCGATCCCAAACCCAATTCTGAGTCGAAGGATGCAACGTCACGAGCCGATCGCGGGATGGGTGCGGAAATAGCGCTCGGCCCAACCGCTGCCAGCGCTCGGTGTCGCGGTAGGTACTATCTCCCCCCAAAATCCAAACAACTTGATAAGCTCCCCAACGGGCGATGAGATATTCGCACAGGCGCTGGGCTTCAGCCTCAGGTAACACTATGCCGGGATCATTGGCCGTGAGTGCCCACAGGAGGACCGGTGCTGCGATCAAACCCTCCTCGTTGACCATCGCCACCTTTTGATCGAGCTTTCGCATGGTTTCTAATTCCATCCCCAATCGCCGATTGCGGGTAAAAACATGTTCTGTTAGGGTTTTGTTCGCTCCGCGCCATTGAGTCGAAACGAACTGCACGGCGGTGAATCCCTGCTGCCGCCGAACGCTGAGATAACGCTGCCAATCTTCAGGCCGCGCTCGGAGGACTCCATTCCAAGCAGTATCACTGAGCCAGAAAAACGGTGTGCCATCAACGTGTTCGAGATGAGTTCCGGTCGCGGCGACGCGCAAGGCGCCGTGCCGATACAAAGGGTTCTTCCCTTGGTAAGCAACCGCCTGAAATTGACCCTTTTGTTCGTGCAAACCTTTGTCTTGGGCTGGTCGAGCATGGGTATGCCAAGACCACGCTCCCACCGCTGGCGGGCTGAAGCGAACCCGCCAAGTTCGGCCGCCGTCCCAAAAGGCTTCCCGCACCCACTTCTGCCCTTGGGGACCAGTGAAGGTGACTTCAAGCCGCACGTCCCAGAGGGGCTCCGGATAGTCTTGTTCGCTGATAAAGACGGCCTCAAACACTCCCCATTGATGAACAGTCGGATTGGCAGCGATGACCGCAGGGATCCAAGGAGTGACCCAACAACCCACTAAGACTATGCCTAGTCCCATCCCAAAGCCGCGAAACAACCGTTGGCGGCCGGTATCACGAATGACGGCTGACTGGGACTGAAACACACTTTGCAGAAACATGGCACGTCCTCGGCGAGGTCATCATGTTTCCGGTGAGGTGATTTTGGGTGAAGTGCCTCCCCTCTTCCCCTTCCACGAAGTATACGGTGAGCCAACGTAGCCCACAATCGTTACAACTGCGTTACAGCTTCGGCGGCTGAGCGACCTATATTAATGCTCCCAGCGCATGGCCATTGCGGAGTGACAGGTGGTAGTCGCCAGGACAAGGCCGATAAGCTCCCTTGTTTTAGCTCCTTGAGCCTCTCCTCCCAGCGGAACTCCGAGGATGGCGATAAATTCAGTCGAGTTCACGCTTGACGGAGCGGGAGGCGCGCATCACAATGGAAGCGGAGCTTCCTGTTCCTGGCGATGCGAAGATAGACCGCCGGGATTCCGCTCGGCAGACGATGGATGAGAAGTAAGGAAGCCCTTGACGTAATGGTATCGGGTGAACAGATGAATGTGAGTCTGTGAGAGGAGGGCAAACCATGGCAGCTATGCATGTGTGGTTGGCGGCTTTGCAGGTCTTAGCAATATCTGGAGTGGACAAACCCGCCCCGTCAGTACGTGGGCAGTATCTGGAAGCGCGGACGTGCGACGTTTACACCGGTTCGTGTTTCGCCAACGCGGATACAAGCCTAACCGGGCGCAATGCCGTGCTCGCCTGGAAGATCGAGCAAGGAACCTATCGTGGGGTGAAACTCGATGGTCTGGGTGTCGCTGCCGTTTTGGCCACCAGTGATACACTGGGACTGAAGCAATCCACACCCGCGAAGGCTGTCGTGATTGTAGATCGCACCGCCACACCAAGCCAGCGCGAGGCTTTGGTCGCCTTTGTTCAGGCTCAGACAGGCGGCTTGATTGGGGAAATTGTCGCTGTGCGTGAAGCCTCCGTGGAATTGGAACTCTGCCCCTGCGAAAACGGAGCTTGCGCCCGCCTGGAGGCCGGCGAGGTGAAGGTGGCGACCCGCTGCATCTATCCCGAACACGACAAGGCTTGCGGCAATGAATCTGTGCAGTATCCGCCGCTGGCACGAGGTGTTCAGGCGGTTGCCGCGATGGCTGTGGAGCACACCTACTCCGGCAAAGATTTGAACCAGACTTGGCAGGATGCGGGTCGCCGAGGCGCCTTCGTTGGTCATTTTGCGACTCGCTGAAAGACCGCCGCCCGGATCCGGTAGTTTCCTGGTAGACTTGGCGATCCTCGGAAACCCTCTCCGGCAATTTGCCGCCACGAGAGGGCAAGAGGATTTTGTGCTGACTAAACCAAAGGCAAACTTCTCTAGGAAGTGCGAAGCCTTCTGCGTCTGCTTCACAAAAATTCCATGCGAGGAAACACCGATGTCTGGTCGAGGATGGGCGGGTGCAGGATTCTTGCTGACGATAGCTCTCATCTGCTGGGTCGGGACGGAAGGGGCCATCCGGGCCGATGTGCCAAAGTGGACGGTCAAACCCGTTGAGGCAGCTATCCCCAAGTCTGTCTCGGCATCGATCCAAGCGGTGCTCTCGCCAGCCGCCCTGGAGGTTCAGGACGAGACCGGCAAGCCCGTCGCCACTCTCTGGCGCCGTAAGGAGCTGCCCCTCCAGCAAAAAGGAGCCAACAGTTACGCCGCTTTGGCTGAGGGCATGTTGATCGGCCTGATCCAATGGCATCAGCCCTGGACCGACTACCGCAAGCAGAAGGTAAAGCCCGGTGTCTATACCTTGCGATTCGCCCGGCAGCCGATGGACGGAGACCACATGGGCACTGCCCCTTATAACGAGTTCCTCCTGCTGGTCCCCGCTGCCCTCGACGAAAAGCCCGACACCCTGATGGTTGACGAACTGCATGAGCTGAGCGGCAAAACCGTGGGCCGCAAACATCCGAGCATGATGCTGCTGTTCCCATATCGTAAGGGAAACAGCGATGCAGCGACTCTGACCGCTCGCCCTCAGGACCATTTGACGCTGGATTTTGTCATCCCTGTAGGCGGCGGAGGCACCTTGGGATTTGCCCTGACCGTGGTGGGACACACCATGGCGGAGTGAGAGGACCAAGCTGGTTCAAGCCCGGTGCTGAGGAGTTCGCCTCGATACAAGCTGCTCGACTCGATTACGGGTGTCCAGAATCGATTCCACTGCATGCTGCGGATTCGCTTTGCCATAGAGGATGTTGGGGAGGTCCAGCGGCACTATGCGTTCCGTGCTCGATGAACTGATAGCCGCACGGGAACGAGGGCTGGAGTGTGTTTATTGCCAAGTGGTGGAAACACGAGGGAGCACGCCGCAGAAAGCGGGTGCGGTGATGCTCGTGTATGCGGATGGCCGCCAAGCGGGCACCTTGGGAGGCGGATGCATCGAAGCGGATGTCAAGCGGCGTGCCTTGGCTCGGTTGCATGATCAGGCCCCGCCGTTGCTCTGCACCTTTACGCTCGATGGCGACTATGGCTGGGACGATGGCCTGATCTGCGGCGGGCGCATGACTATTCTCATTCATCCCCTCAGTGCACGTACCGATCCGGACTCTTTGGCTCTCCGGTACTACCGTCATCTCCACAGTCTGGTTCAAGGAGGCAAGGGACATTGGGAAGCGGTGGCGCTCGAATCGACGCCGCACGGGCCGGCCGCCAGCCGCTGGTTGTTCGACCATCAGGCCAATTTGGTCGCCTGGTGGGGGGGCGCCGCGGTGGCTGCGCCGGAGGTCGTGGCGAATTTTTTGGCCCATAAACCGGCCAACGTCACCGTCGGAACCGCGGCTACCCTGCGTCGGGCCACCGTCCGGCAAGGGATTGCCTGGCTTCCTACACCGCGGCGGAAAACCTTGTTGATCGTCGGCGGCGGACACGTGGGACAAGCCACAGCTCAACTGGCAGCGGCGGCTGATTTTGACATTTGGGTGCTGGACGACCGCGAACGCTATGCCAGTGCCGATCGTTTCCCCCAGGCGCAACGCCGTCTGGTCGGTCCCATCGGAGCGACCCTCCAGGAACTGGCCCCGACCCTGACAGAGGATGTGTATGCCGTTATCGTCACACGCGGACACAACCATGACGAAGAGGCACTCTTCCATTTGGCTGGCACAGCCTGCGGTTACGTCGGCATGATCGGCAGCCGGCGCAAAATCCGCTTGATCTTTGAGGACCTCCAGCGGCGCGGTATTCCGGCAGAAGCCTTGCAGCGGGTCCGCGCTCCCCTCGGCTGGCCCATCGGGTCTCAGTCCGTTATGGAAATTGCCATCAGTATCGTCGCGGAACTGATCGCCTGGCGCAACCTGGGGCCGGAATCCACCCGCCGCATGTATGCTCAGCTCTGCTCGGATCCGGAACAGGATTGCGGTTTGTCTGAAGACGTATCCTGTCCGACGGCCCCCATCGCTCGTGAAGGAAAATAGTCCCCCATCGTTCGCCAACGGAAAAGTGTATTTCCCGCTGCCAACAGGGTGTCGTCAACAAGAGAAACGAGACAATCGAACCCCACAGTATCCCTACAGTTCCGAGAAGACATTATGGCGCCAGCATCCATCCTGACTCCCAAAGGCGGAGTCCAAGTGATCGCCGTGGTCCCTGCTGCGGGCCAAAGCGAGCGGATGGGGCAGCCGAAACTGTTGCTGCCCTGGGGCCGCCAAACCGTGATCGAAGCGGTGGTGGCTGCGTTGCAGGCGGGGGGAGTCGATAGGGTCCTGGTAGTCGTCGGGCCGAAGATGGAAGCGATCGCCGAGCGAGCCACAGCAGCGGGGGCCTTGATCCACCATCTTGCCACACCCACTCCCGATATGCGAAGTACTGTGGAGCAGGGATTGGCTTATCTCCAAAGGCAAAAACTGCTCCAGGAACAGGACGGCTGGCTGCTGGCCCCTGCCGACCATCCCACACTGTCTCCCCGAATTGTCCGCCAATTGCTCGGAATGTTTGCTGCCGATTCCGCGATAGAAATGAGCGATCCGCCCGCACCCGTCCCGGAGGAACACTCCTCCACCCGCCGCGTGATTCTGGTTCCCGTTTATCAAGGACGGCGCGGCCATCCTCTGCTATTGTCCGCTCGCTGCATTCCAGCTCTTCAAGCCTTGCCCCCAAATCAGGGCATCAACGCCCTTCTACGCCATCCGGCAGTGCAGGTGCGTGAAGTCCCTTGTGATGATCCGGCCACCCTGGATGACCTGGATACACCTTTGGACTACGTCCGCTTGCGAGAGCGTATATTTCCCGGCTGAACTCCACTTTTTCCCTGCACCCCATGTCACTGTACCCATGCCTCGAAAGAGCAGGCGGTGCAGGAGGGGAAAAACTCCCGCCGCGACGGACCCCGTAGCGCGAAGCGCTCCCCTTCCTTGCGGGAAACCGTACAACGACACAGTTGCGAGCCGATCACCGACTGTTTCCGCCGCATCGAGAACGGCAGGTTCAAAGGAGGAGACTGAAGTATCATGGCGCTGGCGATTCGTACCGATGCATGTGCCCTGGATTTTCTAGCTTTAGGAGCTTTGGTGCATCGTTTGGACCCTGGAGTCATTCCCTTCCGCAAGGCCCGCAGTGTGGAAATTCATGTTTCCGGCGGGGAGTACAATGTGGCGGCCAATCTCTCGGACTGCTTCGGGTTGAAGACCGGCATTTGCACGGCGATGGTGCGTTATCCGATCGGGGATTTGGTTCAAGCACGAGTGCGGGAAATGGGGGTGCAAGCGTTTTACAAGTATTTTGAGCACGATGGGGTGCGTGGTCCGAACATCGCCACGGTGTACAGCGACCGGGGTTATGGCGTGCGCCCGCCGATTGTCTTCTACAATCGTGCCAACGAGGCGGCGGCTTTATTGCGGCCCGGCGATTTCGACTGGTCCCAGATCTTTGGCCAGGGTGTCCGCTGGTTTCACTCCGGCGGGATTTTCGCTTCGCTCTCGGAAACGACGGCGGAACTGATCATTGAAGCCATGCAAGCGGCTCGTAGCGCGGGAGCCATCGTCTCGTTCGACCTGAACTATCGGGCCAAGCTATGGAAGGCTGCCGGGGGAGAAAAACGCGCGGTGGAGGTACTGCGCCGCATTGTCACCCACGTGGATTGCCTGGTGGGCAATGAGGAAGACTTGCAGAAGGGCCTGGGGATTCGCGGGCCGGAGGTGAGCCGGCCGGACGCCTCGCGGCTCGATCCCGCTGTCTTCTTCGAGATGATCCAAGCGACGGTGCAACAGTTTCCGAATATCCAACTGGTAGCCACCACCCTGCGGGAAGTCCATTCGAGCAACCGGCACGACTGGGCGGCGGTTCTGTGGTTGCAGGGGCAACGCTATGTTAGTCCAACCTGTCAGCTCGACGTGCTCGACCGCATCGGCGGAGGGGACGGTTTTGCCGCCGGCCTATTTTACGGTCTGCTCACGGGGCGGCCTCCGCAAGAGGCTCTCAATCTCGGCTGGGCGCATGGAGCGTTATTGACCACCTACCACGGCGACACCACCATGGCAACCCTGGCGGAAGTCGAAGCCTTCGCCCAAGGCGGCAGCGCCCGCGTCCAGCGCTAAAGCTAATTTCCCAAATTAGGGGAACACACCCCCCACACTCGCCCAAGCTAGAGGGGGAAGACTCCCAAGCCGAAACAACCCTTCGGACTGAGGCTGGTTCGACCGGGTATTCTCGGCTTACTTGTGAGCATACGGTCTGCTTATAAACAGATGAAAAGCTACGGCTTCGAGTGGCGAATCGGCCTGCGTTCTGCTACTCTTGTGGGCAAGCCCCTGGGAATGTTGGATTCCCGCCAGAGAAAACCCAGGTGGATACCGGCTGTTGCTGGCCGCAGCAGCTAGCCCCCCGACAGGACCTACCTCGTTCCCCCTTTGGAAGGAGTGAATTCCAATGCGTTCGACTCTGTTACCGCTGCCCGTTGTGGGAGTCGTCCTGGTGATCGCCGCGGGGAGTTGGGCCGCGTCCTGGCCGCAATGGCGCGGACCGAAAAATGACGGCCAATCACCCGAAACCGGCCTGCCTGTGGAGTGGGGACCGGAAAAAAACGTGCTCTGGAAATTCCGCTTGCCCGGACAAGGGGAATCCACTCCTTGTATTTGGGGCGAGCAAATCTTTCTCACAGCCACGGCGGACAACGACGTCGTCCTGCTTTGCATCGGTACCGATGGCCAGGAACGCTGGCGGCGGGTTGTTTCCAATAGCGGTATGGTGCGGTATCGCAACCCTTCGGGGGTGCCGATCACCAATGCCTCCTCGTCGCCTTCCACAGACGGCCAGCATGTCTGGGTCTTCGTCGGCGATGGAACACTCGCCTGTTACAGCGTCAACGGCGATTTGGTCTGGCGCAAGGACCTCCAGAAGGAATACGGCCGGTTCCGCATTCAGTTTGGCACGCACTGGACGCCGGTCCTCTACCAAGGCACGTTGTATTTGCAGATCATGCACCGCGGAGCGCAGTTGCTGGTGGCCCTTGATGCCAAGACCGGTCAAGAAAAGTGGAAGGTGGAGCGTCCCGGTTACGGACGGGGAGAAAGCCCGGACACCTACGCTTCCGCCGCCATTTGGGAAGGCGAAGGAGGGCCTCTTTTGGTCGCGCACGGCAACGACTATTGCACCGGGCATCGTCTGGAAGATGGTGCCGAGGTATGGCGGGTCATGGGATTGAATCCCCGCGAACGCCAGGATTGGCGCTTCGTTTCCAGCCCGCTCCTGTCTCCCGATTTGATCGTCGTGCCTTCCTGCAAGGATGGACCCACCGTCGCTTTCAATCCTGTCGGTGCGCGCGGCAAAATCGATGCAGGGCATCCGGCGGAGTTGTGGCGCCTGCCAGCCTCGACCACCTTCCGCACGCCGGATGTCGTTTCCCCCATCCGGGTTGGCGACATCGTGTATATGGCCGGGGATGGGCCTTTCCACGCCGTCGATGCGAAAACGGGCAAACTCTTGTACCGGGCGGACCTCACGAAGAGCATTCACCGCTCGAATCTGGTCGCCGCGGAAGGCCGCATCTACGTAGTGGCGGCCAATGGTGTCACCGACGTTGTGGCTGCCGGACCCACCTTCAAAAAACTGGCCACCAACAAGCTCCCCGACACCTTCTATGCCACGCCGGCCATCGCCAATGGCCGCCTGTACTTACGGGGCTTCGAGCATCTCTGGGCCATTGGTACCAAGTGAGCCGCTCCTTCTCTGGGCCATCGGTCATCGGCACCATCTTTCCACAGACCATCGGTATCAACGTGCACCTTCATCTGGTAGCAAATGGCCCCGTTTTTCGTCTACTATGTAAACAGCACGATAAATGGCCCACTATGCAAACAGCACGATGATGGGCTGAGGGAAGAAGGGGGAAAAAACCACCCCTCAGCCCGATACCCCCGTGAGGTTTCTGGCCTGTGATGTGGACTTGATGGAACCAAGCCCTTGCCAAATTTGAGCCTTTTCTTTTGTGGTACCATCGGTCCGACCCGGTGTTTGGGGAAAATTGACAAGACCGGACGGCGTAGGTTATAGTGGACACAGAAAAACGAAGGGGACTACGACTGAACTAAGGGACGAGGACTGATACAAAAGAGGAGGAACTCCCCTGCGCGAAACTCCTCAAGGCCCGGAAGCAGTGCCCGGTGCAGAAACGAAACTTCCGCCGTCCGCCTGCCCCCACGCCACGGGGAAGGCTCACCCCTCGTCTATCCCTGAAACACCTCCTTCTGCCCCAGAGACATCTTCGCCTCCCCCTTCGCCGAGCCTTCCCCCTGTCCCCTCCGGCCCACTGCGAGTTGCGACAGCCGCTGGTGCTTCGTGCCATCCCGCAGCTACTGCCGAACAAGCCCCGCACTCCGCGGACGAGAGTGCTCCGCAAGGGGTAGGAGCCGTTCCAGGAACCGACCCATTACCGTCCACACGGTCCCACTATCCGGCGGGCGGGAATGGTGGGCAACAGTATGGGGAACTAGCGGAGGCTTTGCAGGAGGCCGCCGCTACCGCCTCCTCCAGTCAGCGTTCCAGCAGCAATTCTGCGGTGGTCTCCGTACTCGGTGGAGAAAAGAACGGCAGCAGCGGCCATGCCTCAGCCGTGGACGAACCGAACACGGACGACGCCCCGACGGTGATCACTCGCCCACTTCACGGCATCGGAGCGGCAGCCCCCTTGTCCCGCGCGGCTTTGGCGGGCCGGCGGTTGGGACACTTCGAGCTGATCGAAGCCATCGGTTCCGGCGGTATGGCTGCGGTGATCAAGGCCCGCGATCTGGAACTGGGCCGGATAGTGGCCCTCAAGATTCTCCCTCCCGAAGCGGCACAGGATGCGGAAAGCATCGCCCGGTTCAAACAGGAGGCCCGCGCCGCAGCACTGCTCGACCACGAGAACATCGCACGTGTTTATTTCTGCGGTGAAGACCAGGGATTGCATTTTATCGCCTTTGAGTTCGTCGAAGGGGAGAATCTCCGCACGTTGATTGAGCGGCGTGGTCCGTTACCGGCGGCGGAATGCGTCCATTATCTGCTGCAAGTGGCGGCGGGATTACATCATGCCTGGGAGCGCGGCGTCGTCCACCGGGACATCAAGCCTTCCAACATCATCATCACACCGGATGGCCGGGCCAAGATCGTGGACATGGGCTTAGCCCGCCTTTACGATGCGGCCACCGACGGCGGCATGACCCAATCCGGGGTCACCTTGGGTACTTTCGATTACATCTCCCCGGAACAAGCCTTGGACCCTCGGCGCACCGATGTGCGCAGTGACATTTACTCCCTGGGCTGTACGTTTTACCATGCCCTGACAGGCCGGCCCCCCGTCGCAGAGGGAACCGCTGCCAAAAAGCTCTACGCCCATCAGCACCTCGACCCCATCGATCCGCGGCTGCTCAATCCGGCGATTCCCGATGAACTGGCGATCATCCTAGCCCGGATGATGGCCAAGGACCCTGCCCGACGCTACCAAACGCCCCTCGAACTTATCGCCGATTTGAAAGGACTTGCCGAACGGTGGCAACTGTCCGTGGAAATGTCTGATACTGCCGTCCAGGCCGCACCAGCTACCCCGGCGCTGCTCCCTCGCCCTTGGCCGGTTTCACCGATATGGCTTGGCGTCCTGACGATGGCGGTGCTGCTGGCTGTGTTGCTCGGCTGGAATCGGACCATACCGCCGGGAGAAATCCCGCCTCCCGATTGGGCCGTTGTGGAAGGACCGCCCCTTCCGCCCTCTCCACCAGCCGACCGCCCTCCACCTGCCCCGGAACAACCCGTTCTGGCAACAGAAGCGGTTCAAGTCCGTACGGTCGAGGAGTTGGTCCAAGCTTTCCGTAACAATCGCGTGCGTCAGATCATCGTGCACCCCGGCATCTACGACCTGAGCCGCTGGCGTGAACCGCTCATTGCCCGCATGAACCATCTGGAAATCGTGGGAATGGAGACTGGCGAAAGCCGGATCCGTCTGCGTGCCTCTTCCACCATGGCCATCGATGCTCCCCCACGAGCGGGCACCCTCACCATCCAAGCCGAAACCTTCAGCGCCCGCCGGATCAGTTGGGAAATTGTGCCTGGGGAAGCTGAGGAAGCAGCGGAGCTGGAAGAGGGAGAATCTGGCCCCGCCGGTTTGGTCCTCAAGGAAGTTCACAAGGCCCAATTCCAGGATTGTATCTTCCGCACCAGGGTGCCGCCGGAACATCAGGGTGCGACGCTGGTCTGTCTCGCCGGTGACAAGCCGCCGCAATTGCATCTGGAGCGGTGCGTATTGGCCGCCAGCGGCTATCCGCGGGCCGGAATTGGAGTCCTGTTGCCCTTCGGCAGCCAAGTGGAGGTGGAAGACAGCGGTTTCGGACCCCATCTGAGCGCCCTGCGCTTTCTGCCACCCCTTCAACCGGAGGACGAGGAGTCTGTCCCTTCCCTCGTACAACTGTCCCGCAGCTCATTTTTCGTCGATCGGCGCTCCGCAGTGATCGGGGCAGCCGGTCCCTGCCGGGTACGTGCTGGCTACTGCGTTTTCGCGGCACCGGCTCCTCCTCTGCGGCCGGAGTACAACGGCGCCGTCCTGACAGTACCGGCAGTGGCGGGAATCTCTTACGAAGGCACCGCCCGCAACGCCTACTATGCCGTGCAACCCCTGGCCGTGGGAACCGAAGGGGCACAACGCCTGTGGAGTTTCGACGAGTGCCGGGCCCAAGGCTGGCCGGTGAGGGACCCGCAGGCGGAACGTCTCAGCCGGCCTCCGTGGAGCGAGAATCGGCCCTTGCAGCGCCTGGAAAGCGCTGAACCGTGGCCGGCTTTCCGCCTGCGTATCGAGCAGGAAGCGGCCTTGTTCGTGCGGGATCGCGTGAAAGTCATCGGCGCGCAGTTCCGGGATGAATCATTCGGCTTCCGGGCCTACCCCCAGTTGGTGGCTTTCCCCCTGCCGCCGAAAGAGGGTTCCTCCGCCCCAGGCGAGCCGCGGCAACTGGTTTGGCAACCCCATGCCCCAGAAGGCGAACCTCTCCCGCCAGGAACCGCGGCAGATCTCAGCACTCTGCTCCGCCAAGCCCGACCGGACGACACCATCCTGATCCGTCACGATGGGCTTTTGGCTTTCGACCACACCGAATTGCTCGACTTGCGCTCGCGGGCCAGCGGCGGAGGGGAATTCAAAATCACCTTCAAACCCTATCCCAAATCCCGGCCCGTGCTCACGATAGACCCCGCCAACCGCTCCCTGGATCAATTCCTCTTCCAACTGCGGGCTGGGGAAGTGGAGTTTGTCGAGCTGCAATTCTTGCTCAAGCCCTCGCTGCCGCAAAACGGTTTGCAGACGGCAGCGGCTCTATCCCTGCTGCACGGCCGGGGGTGTACCTTTGATCGCTGTGTCTTCACTCTGCTAGAGGAAGGGGACGCCAAAGCCGCCGTTCTGCATGCTGGCGATCCGGACAAAATCATGGCCCTGGAAGGCATGCCCCGGCCCGTCCCCACGGTGCGCTTCCTCAATTGCCTCATCCGTGGCAAAGGCCGATGCCTTTGGGTCACTGGGGGGCGAGGGCTAACCTGCGAGTGGACCAACTCGCTCTTCGCCTTGCAGGGACCCATCTATGGTGCGGAAGGAGCCAGCCGTTCCGCCGGGGGAGAGGGCAGTCTGCGCTGGAGCCACTGCACCGCTCTGCTCGCTGGCCCTCTCGTGGAATTGCATGGCCAGCCAGGGGGAGAGATGCGTGCCGCGGGACTGCCGCGCCTCACCGTGGAAACAGAAGCGTGCCTCTTTGTCGCTGCCGCGGGTAACGTCCGCCCGCTTGTCGAGCTGCACCAAGTGGATATCGAAGCGAGAAACCTGCTCTCCTGGCAGACCCGTCAAACCAACCGCTACGCCAACTTTGACGCCAACGCGGTAACTTTGCTCGTGCGGCCGCCTGCTGATGCTGCCATGCCCCGCGAATGGGATTGGGACCAGTGGCTGGTCTTCGCCGCGGAACCTCCCAGGCCCCAAAAACCCTTGGGCAACGTCGCTTTCGCTGCGTATCCGCACAAAGTCCAGGAGCTGGCCTCCCTCACTCCGGCAGACTTGCGCCTTCGCTCTGTCCAGTTTCCCGACCTGGAATCGCCTGATCCCAACCTGCTCGCGGCCGGCTTGCTCCAACCGGCTGAATTACCGGAACCCGTTCCCCTTAGCGACGCCCCCTCTCCCGCACCATCCGCGGACCCCACCCGCGATCCTCAGCCACCCGTTCCGGCACCTTAAGCTTGAGGAGCTAAGACCAGCCCACGACTTGCCGAGGGACCAACATGACTGGTTTTCGGCCCCGATGATCTGCCCGAACTGCCACGCAAGTGTTCTCCCGCCCGCTTTCCAATCGCTCTTGTCACAAGCGGCCAGGCTGCTAAAATGCTGATGCTCCCTGCGGGATTGGTATAGCGGCCGTGCCCCAGCTTCCCAAGCTGGTGACAGGGGTTCAACTCCCCTATCCCGCTCTTGTTCCAATCCAGCTTTTCGACTTATCCTTCCTGTTGTGACCCACACACGATCCCCCAATTTCTCGTCCTAACCTCCTTCTCTCCGCGTCCGGTCAATCTTCGCGGCAGCAGAAGGCGAAGCTCCAAGTGTTCTCTCCCCCTCTCGTCCTCTTCCCTGACGTCCTTGGTGCGGATGTCCCCAATTTCAACACCAGGCGGGGCTTGTTCGAATGTGGCAGGGGGGAAAGCCGCCGCTCTGGAGAATGGGCGGATGGCCCAGAAGATCGGCCAGAAGAATGAGGACACCCCCAGAAGGAACGTCCTAGAAAAAAGCGAAGAGGCCGGGGAATGCATGAGGATGCCAAGCCATGCTGCGGATCCAAGGCGGACAGGTATATGACCCCCGCAACGGTTGTCACGGCGAGGTGCGGGATATTTGCATCGGCGAGGATGGGCGGATTGTGGCGGAGCTGCCCCCGGATGCGCCGGTGCTCGATGCATCCGGCTGCCTCGTGTTTCCAGGGGGTGTGGATGTTCACACTCACATTGGCGGAGCGGCGTTGAACTTCGCCCGCGGTATGATCCCGGAGCAGCACCGCCGGGCGGTTCCGATATATCGCACAACTCATCGCCGCGCGGGTCTAGTCGGCACGACACCGACGACTTTCGCCACCGGATATGTTTACGCCGGCATGGGTTGGACCACCGCTAACGAAGCGGCTGTCCCCGTCCTGTCCGCCCGCCATACGCATGAGGAACTGGCGGACACACCGATTTTGGACAAAACCGCTTGTGTCCTGATGGCCAATAACGAAATCCTGCTGGACCTATTGGAACAGGGGGAAGACGAACGGGCACGGCAGGTGCTGGCCTGGTATCTGCATGCGGCCAAGGCGTATGGGGTCAAGGCGGTTAATCCGGGCGGTGTCGCTGGCTGGAAGTGGGGGAAGGACTGCAAGGGGCTGCACGAGCCGGTGCCGGGGTATCAGCGGGTGACTCCGGCGCGAATCGTCGCGGCCTTGGCCCGTTTCTGCGATGAATTGCATTTACCCCACCCCCTCCATTTGCACTGCAACAATCTCGGCGCACCGGGGAACTTCCTGACGACCTTGGAAACTATGCGTGTGCTGGATGGCCATCGCGTTCACTTCGCCCACCTGCAATATCACGCCTATGGTGGTGACGACTGGCTGTCCATGCGTTCTGCCGCCGCCGAAATCGCGGACTACTTCAATAGCCATCCTCTGTTTACGGCAGATGCAGGGGCAGTGCTTTTCGGCACTACGGTCACCGTCACCGCAGATGGCCCGTGGCAACACCTACTTTACCAACTGACCGGCCGCAAGTGGGGCAACCTCGATGTGGAAAACGAGACCGGCTGCGGCGTCGTTCCCTACACCTACAAGGAAAAGAGCATTCCCAATGCCGTGCAATGGGCCGTGGGGCTGGAATTGCTGCTGCTTATCACCGACCCGTGGCGCATCGCCTTGACCACGGATCACCCCAACGGGGCTGCCTTCTGGCGCTACCCGGAAATCATCCATCTGCTCATGAATGCCGACTATCGCCGCGAACAGCTTCGGGCCATCCCTGAAAAGGCCCGCTCCCGCTTGCTGCTACCGGAATTGACACGGGAATATTCCTTATCTGAAATCGCCATTATCACCTCCGCCGGGCCGGCCCGCATGCTCGGCCTACCCCACAAAGGGCACCTCGGCCCCGGTGCTGATGCCGACGTGGTGATCTACAATCGCTCCGACAATATCGAGCAGATATTCGCCCATCCCCGTTACGTTCTCAAAAACGGAGTGATCATCATCGATGATGGTGAACTCCGTGCCAGCATCGAAGGACGGCAATTTGCGGTGACCCCCTCCTACGATCCAGCAATCGAGGACTATCTGCGCCCTCTGTTCCAGCAGTATTACACCATCTCATTCGAGAACTATCCGGTCGCTGAGGAGCATGTCCCCCGTTTGCAATGCCTGACTCCTGCAGCCGATGGTGCCCGCACCACGTAAGTGTAGGCGTGTGACCAGTCTCTCCATAAGACCGGTCCGCAAACTTACCGCCGAGGAAAGAACCATGACAACCCCGCAGCCTAGCGATGCCGCCCCTGCTTCTGCTTTTGGTCCGCTTCCCTCTGCTAGCGAGGTTCTCAGGGAAACAGCCGGTGAGGCTCCCCGTGTCATCCTCACACTCCAGTACCCGCCCGCCGTACCACTGGAAGCGGAAGTCATCTCACCGGATCGCTTTCTCGGACTATCGCCAGCGGACATCGCTGCCCTACCCGTGTTCCACGGCAAACGTCAATGCCGTCTCGAGGACTTTTTCACAGTCGAGGTCGTGGCAGCAGCGGAACGGTCCGGCCCGGTGGCGCCTTGGATCGAAGTGCATGGCGATGCCAGCCGGGTCAAGTGGCTGGGCCGCGGCATGAGCCAGGGACGCTTGTCCGTTTACGGCGCAGCCGGCATGCACCTGGGGGCGTATATGAGCGGCGGAGCCATCGAAGTGTTTGGCCGAGCAGGCGACTGGGTCGGCGCGGAGATGAGTGGGGGAACTATCCATATCCACGGCGATGCGGGCGGCCAGGTCGGAGCCGCCTACCGGGGCAGCAGCGTGGGCATGCGGGGCGGACTTATCGTGATCGATGGCTCCGCGGGCATTGAAATTGGCATGCGGATGCGGCGGGGGACTATCGTCATTCGCGGACCTGTGCGGGACTTCGCCGGTCTGCAAATGACCGGAGGAACCATCGTCCTACTCAGCGGTGCCGAACTGCGAACGGGAGCCTGGATGGCCCGCGGCACCATCGTCTCCCTTGTCCCCCTATCGCTGCTTCCTACTTTCGGACGTTGCTGCCTCTATCAGCCCACCTTCCTGTCCCTCTACGCCCGCTATCTCCAACCCTTTGGCATCCACCTGCCCCACGGTCACCGCCAGGGTTTCTACCACCGCTGGATCGGCGATCGCTCCGTTCCCGGTCGAGGCGAAATCCTGGTTTGGGAACCACAACCTTGATCGTTTCATTCAGGAGGGTTTGTCATGTACGGGTTCCGCCCAAGTCTCTGTTCCTACCTGCGATGGGCTGCCTTACTTCTGCCGGGTATGGGGCTAGTTTTTTTGTTCTCACCGCTGCCCGCTTCCTCACCCTACTCCTCGGGGGGCGAGTCATCTGCTGCACAAGTGTTTTCATCCCATTCTTCGGCTGCCTTGTCTGCAGATACCGAAGGCAAGGAACAGCCCTCCTTGCCGCTGCGCCTCGATCGCATTCCCAAGGAGTTCCAGGGACCAGATGGCCGCTATCAACCCAAGCGAGAAAAAGGGCCTATCACCATCCCTGCCGTCCCTCGCGACCGCCTCATTGCTTTTTGTCTTTACACCACGCATCAAGGCGTGCTCAAGCTCAACGTTCAGCTTTACCCCGTCCCCGCGGGAGAATCCCGCCAAGTAACGCTTTGGCTGGATCGCGGCCAGGGATGGGAACGCATCGCCGAGCAAGCTGTGGATGGCATGGGATGGAGCACAGTCTTTCGGGTGGAAAAGTGGGATGACACACGCAGCGCACGCTATCGGATCACCCATCCTGCCGGCAGCCAGTACGAAGGGCTGATCCGGGCTGATCCCCGTGATAAGGACGAAATCGTGGTGGCCTGCCTCTCCTGCAACGCGGGCACGGATCGCAATCCCCGACCGGACCTGGTAGCCAATCTCCAGGCGATCAACCCGGACCTCCTCTTTTTCGCCGGGGACCAGGTTTATGACCATAAGAATCACCTGGCCGCCTGGTTGCTGTTCGGGCGGCAGTTTGGCGAAGTCATCAAAGATCGGCCCACCGTCACGATTCCCGATGATCACGATGTCGGCCATCCCAATCTCTGGGGTGCGGGCGGCAAGCCCGCCCTGCGTCCCGATGGAGCCGATGGCGGTTACATCATGCCTGTGGAATACGTCAACATGGTCCAGCGGCAGCAGTGCGGCCACCTGCCTGATCCCATTGACCCCACACCCATCGCCCGCGGCATCACCGTCTACTACACCCGTCTGATCGTCGGAGGAATCGATTTTGCTATCCTCGAAGACCGCAAATGGAAAAGCGGGCCGTATGGCCTGGTCCGAATTCGTGGACCACGGCCCGATCATGTCGTCGATCCCGATTTCGACCCGCGCACGGTGGATGTTCCCGAAGCCACCTTACTGGGCGAACGGCAACTGCGCTTCTTGCAGCAATGGGCTGCCGACTGGCAGGGCGCGGTCATGAAATGCGTTCTATCGCAAACCACTTTTGCCGGAGCTGCCCATCTCCACGGTCCGAAGCAGGAGCGCCTCACGGCCGATCTGGATTGCAACGGCTGGCCTCAGTCGGGGCGTAACGCCGCCCTTCGGGAAATCCGTAAAGGGTTCGCCTTTATGATTGCCGGCGACCAGCACTTGGCCACCCTCATCCACCACGGCATCAATGACTGGCGCGACAGCGGCTGGCAATTCACCTGCCCCAGTATCTGGAATCTTTACGGCCGCGCCTGGCATCCCCTGGAAAAGAGCCAGCGTCCGTGGCCCAACTCCCCACTTCCCTTCACCGGAGACTATCACGACGGTCTGGGCAACAAAATCACCATCACTGCCTATGCCAATCCCAGCCGAGAGAATTACGAAGGTACCGGTTTCGGCGTCGTCCGCTTCCGCAAATCCACTCGCACGATCCTGGTCGAGTGCTGGCCGCGCTTCGTCGATGTAACCCGGCCTGGAGCCACCCAATATCCCGGCTGGCCGCAGACTATCACCCAGGAGGACAACTACGGCCGCCGAGCCATCGGCTACCTGCCCCGCTTGCAAACGGACCGGGATGATCCCGTCGTTCAATTGATCGACGAAAGTGACGGCAGCATCGTTTATACCCTGCGCATCCGCGGCCGGTCCTGGCAGCCGAAAACCTTTCGCATCGGCCCCCACACTCTCCGCCTGCGCTGGGACGATGGCACCCGCCGCGAGCTGGAGCACCTCCAACCCGCCTTCGAGCCGCCGGCAACCGTCTTGAACGTGAGTGGTGCGAAAACGCCGTGACCTGCCCGCTGGCCAAAGCCGAGAATCTCTCCAGTGACAGGCCAACTCCCCACGGAGAGGTCAACTCGCGGGGCGCGGCGGCGGCGCTTGGCTTTCCGGACGCAAGGAGCGCACAATGGCCCCCGCCTGCCACATCTCGCTCTCGGCGATCTCCTTCAATTCCTTTTCCAGTTGCTGCCGGTAGTCCGGGCGGCTATTGGCCTCCAGCACCCGCCGGGCCTCCGCGCCTGAGGCCACGGATTGATACAGGCGCTCAAATACCGGCTTGGTCGCATCGCGGAAGATGCGGAACCAATCCAACGCTCCCCGCTGCGCCGTTGTGGAACAATTGGCATACATCCAGTCCATTCCCCGCTCCCCGATGAGCGGATAAAGACTCTGCGTCGCCTCCTCGACCGTCTCATTGAAGGCTTCACTCGGCGAATGACCATGCTCTCGAAGCACCTCATATTGGGCCAACCACAAACCGTAGATCGCCCCCATCAGAACTCCCCGCTCGCCGGTCAGGTCGGAAATCACTTCCTTCTCGAACGTCGTCTCGAACAGATAGCCTGAACCGATGGCGACACCCAGCGCCAGGCAGCGATCTCGCGCCCGGCCCGTGGCATCCTGATAAATGGCGAAGGAACTGTTGATCCCGCGCCCTTCAAGGAAGTGACGCCGGACGGTCGTTCCGGAGCCTTTCGGCGCCACCATGATCACGTCGATGTCGGGGGGCGGGATCACACCGGTCATGTCGCGGAACACGATGGCAAAGCCGTGGGAAAAATACAGCGCCTTACCCGCCGTCAAATGTGGGCGGATGCGCGGCCACATCTCCTTCTGTCCAGCATCGGAGAGCAGATACTGCACAATCGTGCCGCGCGCGGCTGCTTCCTCTGGGTCAAACAGAGTCTCCCCCGGCTTCCACCCATCCTCCAGGCATTTGTCGTAGGTGCTGCTCCCCTTTCGCTGGCCGACAATCACCCGCACGCCGTTGTCCCGCATGTTCAGGGACTGCCCACGCCCCTGTACGCCATAGCCGATCACCGCCACCACCTCATCCTTGAGGATGTCCCGGACCCGCTCCGGTGGATAATCGGCCCGCTCGATCGCCACTTCGACCGTGTCACCGATGCGTATTTCTTTCATGACCTGCCCTCACGCGGCTGAAGTTCTTCGTGCTGTCGCGTCTCTAGCTTTCCCACCTCCGCCTAGGAAGCCTTTCTGCCGCTGATCTAGCCGCAGTTCGGCCCCGCGGATAGCGTGAGTGTAATCGGATAATATCTCGAAGTCAAGAATCTTGAAAATAAGTTTCTCGATCTCAAAGTTTCACTCATGCAAACAGACGCACTCCGGGATGTGGTGGACGAGCTGATCGCCGCTTGGCAGCGAGCACGACCCGATTTGGACCCTAGCCCTCTGCACCTTGTGGGGCGAGTGCTAGTTCTGGCACAACGCCTGGAAGAAAGCGTCGCCGCCGTCTTGGCACCGTTGGGCTTGACACTCGGTCAATTTGACATTTTAGCCACGCTGCGCCGCCACAGCCCCCAGGGTGGTTTGACACCAACCGAGTTGCTTCACAGTGTCGTACTCTCTAGTGGGGGAATGACGGCCCGCTTGGACCGGTTAGCCGCCGCCGGACTCATCGAACGTCGGGCCGCCGCGGACGATCGGCGTAAGGTGATCATCCACCTGACCCCACAAGGCCAGGAAGTCATCGATGCCGCCATTGCCGCACGCTTGGCTGAAGCGCGTCAGGCTTTACCGCCCCTAACGCCCCGCGAGCAGGAACTCCTCATTACCCTGCTCCGCCGCTGGCTCACGCTCTTCGAGCAACGCCGGCTGGAGCAACGCCCGCCTTCCTCTCAGGCCGCTCCACGCGAACCGCCCTATACCTCCTCCCCGCGGCCTTCCTTCCCTACGCCCGCCGGATAGAATCAGGCGTAAGAGCCGGATGCTAGCAACCCAAGCGGCATCTCCAGGCAAAACTCATCCTCACCGAGGCGGAACGATCATGACTGCCGCGACTGCCCATGTGGTTCGACGATTGAGTCCATTTTCTTCCCCAACGGGCTGGTTTCTCCTGGTGCTCACGGCAGCCAATTTGGGATTACTCTCAGATGCCGCCCTCCGCGGAAGTGCCGCACAGGCGGAGCGCCCTGCCCCATCACGGCTGCCTCGCGAGCAGTTGCTAGCGTATCGAGACGCTCAGGGACGGATTCGCACCGCACAGTCGCCTCAGGAATGGGAGCATCGCCGCGCAGAAATCCGCCGAGGGATGGAAGCCATCATGGGCCGCTTGCCTGGACCTCAGAAGCGCTGCCCCTTGGAGGTTCAGGTGGAAGAGCAAGTCGATGCTGGCCCCTACATTCGCCAGAAGTTGACGTATCAATCTGAACCTGGTTGCCGCGTGCCGGCCTACTTGTTGATTCCCAAGGCGATCCGGGAGGGTAAGGTCAAGAAGGCTCCCGCCGTACTCTGCCTCCATCCCACGGATAACACCATCGGGCATGGTGTGGTCGTCGGCTTAGGGGGGCGGGCCAATCGGGCCTATGCGGCCGAATTGGCAGAGCGGGGTTTCGTCACCTTCGCCCCGAATTATCCCCTGCTGGCCCATTATCAACCCGATCTCAAGAAACTCGGCTGGGAAAGCGGGACCCTCAAAGCGGTGTGGGACAACATCCGGGCGTTGGACTATTTGCAATCGTTGCCATATGTGGACGGCGGCGCTTTCGGAGCCATCGGCCACTCTTTGGGCGGACACAACTCCATCTTCACCGCCGTGTGGGATGAGCGAATTCAGGTCGTCGTGTCCAGTTGCGGCTTCGATTCGTTCCTCGATTACTACGGGGGAGACGAGAAAAACTGGCAGCCGGAGCGCGGCTGGTGCCAGCTCCGCTACATGCCCAAATTAGCCCAATATCGCGGCAAGCTCGCTGAGATTCCGTTCGATTTTTACGAATTGATCGCCGCTTTAGCTCCGCGGCATGTTTTGGTGGTTGCTCCGCAAAAGGACCATAATTTCCAGGTCGAGAGTGTACGGAGAATCGTCACCGCTGCCCGGCCCGTCTTCGCGCTGTACGGGCATGCCGATCGGCTTCAAGCCGAGTACCCCGAAGCTGGCCACGATTTCCCCGAAGCCATGCGGCACAAGGCCTACCATCTCCTCGACACCGTTTTGCGTACCCCCGCCCCACGCCAATAACGGCAGAGCGCCCGCGAGAACTTGGAATCACCTTTGGAACTACCGCAGCCCGACTCCGCCTTCAATCTTGCATTCCTTCCGATCTCAGGTTTCCACCACGATATGGTTGGCAATCACCCGCATGCCCAATCGCCGGCTCACCTCATGAAAGGCCAACTGCTTACCGTAATAGCTGCGGGCTAGACCATGCAGGATGATCCCGCGGCGCGTGATCAGAATTTCCAGGTCCCGCAAATGGCTCCGATGTTGCTTCACGATGTCTTTTGCGACACGAGCCGTTGGCTCCTCCAGTGCCGAAGCGGGGGGCACCTCGGTGGTGAGATTCATGGAGGCTCTCCTTGGAGGGAACTCCGAAGTGATCGGCACGCGATTCTCACGAAAAAACCAGTGGGAAAGGACAGCAAAGTGGATGCCGAAGTCCATAGGCTGGTACCGTGCTAGCTTCACCCGGATTCTCTTGCCAGGAACTTGTAGCACCCCGTTTTCATACCAGAAGCTGAATTGTATTGCTTTTTCCTGCGGAACAGGAATTGTGTGCCATCGGCAACGGATTCGGTAATGTGCTATTTTGCATCAGATGAGGGGATCCTTTTGTGCCAAAAATGCACAGTGAGCTATTGACGAGCCGTGCAAATTCCGCACAATTGTAACAGACGGAATTGGCCATGGAGAACTTTACCTTCCGCGAGAATTTCGCCAGGTCCTACGTGTTGCACCATCTGACTCCCGAGCAATTGGCGGATATTCTGGATGCCACCGAAGATGGCATTGTCACTGTGGATTCCGAGCATCGGATTGTTTTGTTCAATCGTGGTGCGGCTCGCCTGTTCGGATACGAGTCGTCCGAGGTGTTGGGCCAGCCTTTGAATGTGCTGCTCCCAGAGCAGTACCATCAGAGTCACCCGCGGGACATGGAGGAGTTCGCGCGGGGACCTGTGGAGTCGCGGCGGATGGGTTCCCGCCGAGTCGTGCATGGACGGCGAAAGGACGGCCAGGTCTTTCCCATCGAAGTCACTATCTCCAAGCTGCGCTCTGGGGAGCAATTGTGGCTGACGGCTATTATCCGCGATGCGGGAGAGCGCAAGCGCTACGAGGATGCCCTGCTCCGCTGGAATCAGCAATTGGAAGAGCAAGTCCGGCAGCATACCGCTGAACTCGTGAAGCGAAATCAAGAGTTGTTGGAGAAAACGCAAGAAAATGAAATGTTTGTTTACAGTGTCTCCCACGACTTGCGCTCCCCGTTGGTCAATTTGATGGGATTCAGCGAGGAGCTGGAGGTGGCGGTCCGGCAGATAGGAGAGCTGCTTCGCGATCCTCGCGTGCCGCCGGAGGTCCGCAGCGCTGGGGAAGCGTTGCTTCAGGGAGATGTTCGGGAATCGCTCGGCTACATCCAGGCTGCTGTGGAACGCCTCAGCCGCATCATTGACGGCTTGCTCCGGCTGTCACGGGCGGGACGAGTCGAGTATCGCTGGCAGGCGGTCAATGTGGAGCAGATCGCACGCCGAGTGGTCGATGCCCATCGAACGATGATCCACCAGCGCCAAGCCACGGTCACCATAGAACCGCTCCCCATGGCCTGGGCTGACCCCGATGCGGTCGAGCAAGTCATGGCCAATCTACTCCACAATGCGCTCCAAGCGCTGGATCGCCCTACGGGAGGGCAAATTGTCATCGGGCATCGCCCCACGTCTTCCACGACGTTTCACACCTATTTTGTCGCCGATAACGGTGTTGGGATCGATCCGGCCTTGCTGCCGCGTCTGTTCCAACCCTTCCACTCCAAGCCATCGGGTTCCAGCAAGGGGGAAGGCATCGGCTTGGCGATTGTCCGGCGGGTGGTGGAACGGATGGGAGGCAGCATCGGGGTGGAATCGGTACTTCATCAAGGGACGACGTTCCACTTCACCCTGCCGGCTCTCCCCTCGACTCCCATAAACTCCAGCATAGCAAAAGAGGAATCCTCCGCATGACGCATGAACGCTTGGTGATCCTGCTAGCCGAAGACGACGATGGACACGCGCAACTGATCGAGCGTAATCTCAAGCGGGCGGGCGTGGTCAACCCGATAGTGCGCGTCGCGGATGGTCAGGCGGCGTTGGACTATATCCGCCAAGGCGGTAACGGCCAGCCGCTCCTCCTCTTGCTAGACATCAACCTGCCGCGCGTGGACGGGATCGAGGTGCTACGGCAACTTAAGGCCGATCCCCATACGAGTAAGCTCCCCGTCATCATGCTGACGACCACGGATGACCCCCGCGAGGTGGATCGGTGCTACGCTTTGGGTTGCAGCGTGTACATCACCAAGCCGGTGCGGTATGAAAGCTTTGTCGAAGCCTTACGCCGTTTGGGAATGTTCCTGGAGATTGTCAAATTGCCATCACCCCCTTCCTCACCCTCGGCGTGAAGCGGGCAGGCGAGAGCATGACCGCGACGATTCTGATCCTCGAAGACGATGCTGGGACCGCCCGGTTGCAACAGCGCCGCCTGGAACGGGCCGGCTATGCTACCTATTGGACCGCCGATGCCACCCAAGCCTGGCAGCGCTTGCAAAGCGGCGGGATTGACCTGCTCCTGCTGGATCAGCATTTCGATGGCCAGCCGGAGGATGGTTTGAGCTTCTATAGCCGTCTGCAAGCGTCGGGGTATGATGTGCCCGTGATTCTCATCACCGGCCGGCATGACGATGGCCTAATCGTGCGGGCCTTGCGGGCCGGCGTCAAGGACTACATTTTCAAGTCGCCGGAATATCTCGATTATCTGCCGGAAGCCGTGCACCGGGTCCTGGAACAGGTCCGCCTGCAACGGCAACTGGCCGAATCCCAGGCCCGTTTGGCGGCGATCGTGGAAACCGCCTTTGACGCCATCATCACGGTGGATGGATACCACCGGATCACCACCTTCAATCCCGCAGCGGAACGCATCTTTGCCACCCCAGCCGCCCAGGCTATCGGACAGCCGATCCAAATCTTTCTGCCGGAGGGCTGGCAGCAACAGGATGCCGCGACGGGTCAATCCTTCAGCCTGGGCGAGATGGAAGGCCGCCGGGGCGATGGCAGCCGCGTGCCGCTGGAGGTGTCCTGCGCCCGCGTGGAACGGCAGGGCCAGACCTTCTGCACCCTGATTCTGCGGGACATCACCGAACGCAAACAAGCCCTGGAAGAACTCCGTGCCAAAACGGAAGAACTCCGGCAGACGACCCGGCAATTGTGGCAAGCGGCCCGACTCGCGGGCGTGGGAGAACTCGCCGCCAGCATTGCCCACGAGCTGAATAATCCCTTGGGCACGATCAGCCTGCGCCTGGAAGGGATCCTGGCCAAGACGCCCCCCTCTGATTCCCGGCGTAAAGCCCTAGAAATCATCGAGGCGGAAGTCGAGCGCATGTGCCGCTTGGTCGCCAATCTCTTGCAATTCAGCCGGCCCGGAAATGACCAATTCTCGACGGTGCACCTCGCAGAAGAGGTGGAAAAAACCTTAGAGCTTTTTAGCCATCATCTGCGCAAGCGCCGCATCGAAGTCCAGGCGGAATACGGCCCCGATGTCCCAACAATCCATGCCGACCGGCAACAACTCCGGCAGGTACTGCTGAATCTGCTGAGCAACGCCGCCGATGCCATGCCCCAGGGCGGACGCCTCATCGTGCGCCTGCGCCGCGGAGCACTCGAACAGGGAGCGCCTGCCGTCGTGCTGGAAGTGATCGACAACGGTATCGGCATCCCGCCCGAACATCTGCCTCAGGTGTTCGACCCCTTCTTTACGACCAAAGAAGAAGGCAAAGGTACGGGCCTGGGCTTAGCCATCTGCAAGCGGATCATTGAACAGCAACATCACGGCTCTATCACGATCGAAAGCCAGCCGGGGCACGGGACAACCGTGCGGATTGCCCTGCCTGTTTCGGGTCAAGTGGTGAATCCGCCCGGCGAGCGAAACGCCTCCGCTTGAAAATATCATACAGTAAGGGTCAAAGCGTCTTATCTTCACCAAACATTCAGAACAGATGGGAACCGATATGAGCGAACTGGTTTCCAGCAAAGGTCGCTTGCTGGTCGTGGATGATGAAGTGGAGTTGATGCGGGCCTTGTGCGATTCGCTCAGCGAACAGGGGTTTACTGTCGAGGGTCTGCCGGTACCCCAGCGCGCTTTGGAAATCCTCCGCGACGGTGAATTCGACATTCTGCTGACTGACCTAATGATGCCAAAGCTGGACGGCATTCAGCTACTGAAACAAGCCTTGGCGATCGATCCCCATCTCGTCGGCATAATCATGACGGGCCAGGGGACGATTCCAACGGCGGTAGAGGCAATGAAGTCCGGGGCGTTCGATTACATCCTTAAGCCTTTCCGCCTGCAACACATTCTGCCCGTTCTGGAACGAGCGATGGAGGTGCGGCGACTCCGTCTGGAAAACCAACGGCTGCGGCGCTACCTCAAGTCGCTGACTTTCGAGTCCGAGCGGTATCGCCTGGTAGGGTCCAGCGAGGCAATGCAACGGGTGCTCCAGTTGATCGAGCGGGTGGCTCCCACCGATGCGACCGTGCTGATCCGGGGTCCCAGCGGTACAGGTAAAGAACTGGTCGCCCGCGCCATTCACGCCAACAGCCGTCGGAGGGATCATCCATTCATCGCTGTGAACTGTGCCACGTTGCAAGAGAGCTTACTGGAGAGCGAATTGTTCGGTCACGAAAAAGGGGCATTCACCGGCGCGGATCGCTCCAAACCGGGCTTGTTTGAGGTGGCGGAAGGAGGCACACTTTTTGTCGATGAAGTGGCCGAGATGTCTCCAGCTTTGCAAGCCAAATTGCTCCGCGTGCTGGAAAACGGCCATTACCGCCGGGTGGGAAGCACCCAGGATCGATACGCCAATGTGCGGATCCTAGCTGCTACCAATAAGCCGCTGGAAGAGGAAGTCCGCAATGGCCGTTTCCGGGATGATCTCTACTATCGCCTCAATGTCATTACCTTGACCTTACCACCCCTGCGGGAGCGCCGGCAGGACATTCCGGAGTTGGTAGCCCACTTTCTGACCAGCCGGGCCATTGGCCGCACACCGCTGACCGTTAGCCCGGAAGCTCTTGACATCCTCTGCCGCTATGACTGGCCGGGAAACGTCCGTGAACTGGCCAACGTCCTGGAACGTGCGCAAATCCTGGCGGACGGCAATGTCATCACCCCGGCGGATTTGCCGGAAAATCTCGTGAGTTCGGCCCGCTTGAGCGGCCCTCCTATGATCCCGCCGCCAACTAGCTCACCTCCTCCCACCTCTGCAGCAGGAGGACTGACACCAACCGCCGCCGGGCCGATTCCTTCGCGAACTGCCCCGATAGCTAGCGAAGGGCCAATCACTCCCCCGCTTGTCGGCTTCGCTCCCCCTGCCGTACCCGCTCCGGCTCTCAGCGAATACACCTTGGCAGCGGTCGAGCGGCGGCACATCATCGAAATCCTTCAGCGCTGCAACGGGAACAAAGTCCATGCCGCACGTATGCTCGGCGTCAGTCGGCGCACCCTCTACCGCCTGTTAGATAAGCACCGTTTGCGCGAGTCAGGCCAGACAGGGAGTTCGCCGCCCAGCCCCGGCCAGGAAGCCTCAGGAACCGGCAACCATCCTTCCAGCCCATCATCGCCAGCACCCTGATTGGCCCCAAACTCGCTTACCTGGGAAATCCAGGGTACATCTCTCCAATCATTCCCTCTCTGCCAGAAGAGTCCCTGCTCGCCATCTAAAACTTCGCAGGATGCTTCCACACTTCGTGCACTCCGAACCTAAAACCAAAACCCCCGTCTCAGGCCGCCAGCGCCAAACTTATACCAGCGATTCGAGCAAGTATTTGAGTTTGCGGACTTCGACATCGATGGCGTAGGGGAACTCCGGGATGTCGTGGATATCCACACTCAAAGCCCGCTGATAGTGCTGCCGTTCCAACTGGGCGATGATCCGGCTGTATTCGACCTCTCCCTGGCCGACTTGGACCTGGAATTGTTCCGGCCGGTTGCCCGTGTCGCGCAAGCGAACGTGGAGAACATATGGATAGAGTGCGTCAAAGTTGACCTTACCATGGGGTCCCACCAGATAATGGCTGGGGTCCAAGGCTATCCCCAAGCCTGAGACTTTTCGACAGAACATCAAGGCCACTTCGGGATCCGCGGTGAGTTGTTCCCGATGAGTTTCGATGGCCAGCAGCAGTCCCTCCGCCGCAGCCAGACGCTGATAGTCCCGCAAGCGATCGACTTCGGTCTGAATGTCCGACCCCAGAGGCGCTACGGGGATGGTGAGCAGCGGCGTAAGGGTACTCCGGGCCAAGGCCGCCACAGCACGGAATTGAGCACGGGCTTGATCCGGCGGTTGGTCCCGCACATCGACGTGAATGGCGGCTAGAGGCACATTGGCCGATTTGAGCAATTGCAAGCAGGCGGCCCCATCCGCGGCCACTTGGGCAGGCGTCCAATGCGGCCCATGAGCGCCAATCGCCAAATCCGCCATGGAAAAGTCCAACGCCCGAATCCAGCGAAGAGCCTCCTCTAATGGGCGGCGTCCAAAACACAGCGTGGAACAGACGACGTGCACGGTCAGGTCCCCCCACTTGTATCGGCCATCCAACTACCGCCCGTCTTCCCCCCTGACGGCGGTCCAAAGGCCCACCCCGCTAGACGCGTGCGGATACTTCCGGTCATCCCCCGCACGCCAGCAGGGAGTTGGCCCCATACCATCCTTCCCTCGCAAACGCAAGGAAAAAATGCCGGAAAATCGGCGGGGGTGCTTCCAACCCTTCCATCCAGCACCCATCCCACGGAATCGCCCTTCCCCTCATCTGCCTGCAACGCTAAATCCCCGTCTCCGGGACAAGCAGGAAGGACCGGATTGGCACTCCTACGCCTGATCGGGCCGCTTCCTTGGGGTGTCCGGCAAAATGGGGGAATTACCGCATCCGGGGCAACGCCGGAGGGATTCGGACATTCCAGGAATCCGCTCCGCCTGAGCGTTCAACCCTTGGGGTAACAGGATACTTCATCAGGCGAACAAGGTAGGGCGGCTGAATACAACTGACCGCCACGGCGGGGGACGCTGGAACAGCAGAGGGAAGGGGGAAGATCGCATGACACGTCTGCCGATTGCCCACTGGCTGGAAACCTTAGAAGAGATGGCGGCCCAAACGGCGGTCTGGCTGGAACAGGTCGAACAAGCGCTCCATCAGCCTGTCCAAAGCAACGAGACGGGTCATACCCCGGCAGCAGACAAAGGTGCTCCAGTTCCTCACCAGGTGCCGGAGGGGGCCAACCCGAAGGCAGGGGACGACAAGGTTCAGGCCTGCCGACGAATGTCGGCAGCACAGTCATGCCTCCCGCCTGAGCCGGAATGGCAAGCTCTCTTGGAACCTGTGGAGCAGAGCGTGCAATCCGCAGATCGCGGGGCGGAAACAGTACAGCACCGCTGCCAACAATGGCAGGAGCGCTACGCAGCGTGGCAACAGTTGCTAGAACAATCTTTAAAGGCCCTTCTGTCGCGGAGTCCACCGCCATGACCGCCTCGATCGCCGTGATTCTGCCCGCTGCCGGACGCTCGACGCGCTTCTCAGGACGTGAGAAGAAACCATTCGTAAGTCTGGATGGTCGACCTGTCTGGCTCCGCGCCGCTGAGTTGTTCTGGAGCCGTGATGATGTGACCAAACTTTACCTGGTCGTCGCCCCCGAAGATCGGGAAATGTTCCGCACGCGCTTCGCGCATCTCATCGCCTTTGCCAATGCCGAGGTGGTAGACGGCGGGACGGAGCGCTGCGATTCGGTGGCTAACGCCTTGGCCCGTATTCCCGAAGATGTGCCATTTGTTGCTGTCCATGACGCTGTACGCCCGCTGACACCTCACATCCTCATCGATACCGTCTTCGCGGCGGCTCAGCGGCACGGAGCGGCCATTCCTGCCCTGGCTGTCACCGACACCCTCAAGCAGGTGGAGCACCAGCGCATCACTTCGACGGTTTCCCGCCAGGGACTGTTCCAGGCCCAAACCCCGCAAGTTTTCCGCCGTGACTGGCTCGTCCAAGCCTACGCCCAGCGTTCCCAGCTCAGCGAACCGATTACGGATGATGCCCAACTGGTCGAAGCCGCGGGCCATCCGGTGATGATTGTCCCCGGTTCTCCGCTCAACTTCAAAATTACTACTCCCGAAGACCTGGAACTGGCGGAAGCCGTGATCAAACTCCGGGCCACCAAGAAATCCGCCTCCCGTCTCGGCTTCCACGACGAAGCCCAGTGGTAACGTCCCGCCTAGCTCCAGGCAGTTGCCATCCCATCGGCTGGACATACTGCATCCCCGGCACGCCCCTGTTTCTGCGGCGCAGAATCAAGGTCCCTGACCGTCTGCATCAGTAGCCACGTCCCTGCAGTACCGCGCTGTCTGCATCCTGGGCGTACCACGAAACATTTGGGCGCCGTCGCTCTCGACTGGATTCTCCTCTCAACTCGGCGAGGAACCTTATTTTTCCTTGACCGTGATTTTGACGGGAGCGCTTTTGACGGTCGCTGTTTTCCGCCCCTCGGCATCCGCCAGGGTGTATTCCGCCGTCAGGGTGTACTCGCCCGGCCCCGTCCAAAAGAGCAGGCGTGCGAAGCCACGATGGCCATCGGCCAGCATCCGAACCGGCTGCTCATAGCTTTTGCCAGGAGCTAATGTCACAGCCTTGGGCAGCCGAAAGTCGGTAGTGAAAGCGACAGGGTTGTTCATCGTCACCACTCCAGCACCACCACTGAGGGTGAAAGTATAGATGTTCGGATCGCCTCCCACATAGATGGTGATGGGTTCCTGTGTCGTGTTGGTCAGGCGCAAGACCAAATCGACGCTCAGCGGTTTAGGCGGATCCACAAACTCCCCCTTTTTCAGGTGGGCCGCGATCGTTTCCAGGTGTTGCTTGTATTCCGCGGGGGATTTGCCGCCCCCATCGAAAACATACACATCTTTCTTAGCCACGATTTCCAAAGAGACGCCCAACATGGGCTTGTTTCCCCCTTTCGGTTCCTGGGCAGACAGAAGTGCAGGCAGACAGAAAGCCAAGGGCAGTAGTAGCGCATGGCGTCGCATGGGAAACTCCTCCTCAAGGGTTCGCGATGGGCGATCGTACTGGAACAGGTTCAGGGGCAGCCGGTGATGACCGCTCGGTGGCATCTACAGGATGGGAAAGAGGGGCGGGATGCAGATCGGCAGCGGGGATCTCTTGACGCGGGGGAGCGAGAACGTGGCGGCCAGCCCAATGGACATCATCACGCTGGGGGAAATCGCTGCGGAAATGTGTTCCGCGGGATTCCTCCCTTCGGAGAGCGGCATCAATCATGAGGCGGGCGACGGCGAGCAGATTCTGCAATTCCCATCCCGCGCGTGTGTCGAACTCGCGGAACAGGACGTACCGGCACCAGAAATCCACGTCTTGCTGGGCCTCACGTAACCGCTGGGCATCACGGATGATACCCATTTTGCGCACCATCAGGCTTCGGAGAGAAGCGGTCAGGTCAGCAATATCCAAGCGGTCGCTGTTATCCGGCGGCGGCAACAGGAAACGCAGGGAACGAGGCACCGGCCGCTCCCGCTCCGAGCGAGCAGCTTCCGCCGCAAAGCGCCCACAACGCGCTCCGAACACCAAACCCTCGATCAGACTGTTGGAAGCGAGACGATTAGCCCCGTGTAACCCGCTGGACGTTACTTCTCCCGCGGCCCATAAGCCCGACAGAGTGGTCCGGCCATCCCGATCCACCGTGACACCACCGATCATGTAATGGGCGCCCGGCCGCACGGGAATCCGATCCCGTGTAATGTCCAAGCCAAAGGCCCGGCAGACCCGATTGATCCCAGGAAAACGCTGCCGCACCTTTTCCGGATCGAGATGACTCAAGTCCAGATAGACATTCGGATGCTGGGTCCGTTCCATCGTCTGGAAGATGGCGCGAGCGACGATGTCACGGGGCGCCAATTCGGCTCGCGGATCGTAGTGCAGCATGAACCGTTCGCCGTGCACATCGCGGAGATAGGCTCCCTCGCCACGGACTGCCTCGCTGATAAGGTAGCGAGCTGAGCCGGCTACATAGAGCATGGTCGGATGAAATTGCATGAACTCCATATCACGCAACTGGGCGCCGGCGCGCCAAGCCGCAGCCATACCATCCCCCGTGGCAACAGGCGGATTCGTCGTTTCACGATACACCATGCCACATCCGCCAGAGGCGAGAATGACCTGCCTCGCCCACACCAAAATGCGCCCCCACTCTCCCCGCTGCAAAATCGCCCCAACGCATCGGCCCTCGTCCGTCAGCAAGTCCAGGGTGAACGAATCATCCCACAATGTGATATGGGGCATCTGCCGCGCCCGGGCAATGATGGCCCGCATCACCTCAAAGCCTGTAGCGTCACCCAAAGCATGGACAATCCTGCGGTGGCTATGCCCCCCTTCCCGCGTTAAGGCCAAACTGCCGTTCTCTACGTCAAAGCGAGTTCCCCACTGGATCAGGCGCTCAATTTCACCAGGAGCTTCCCGCACCACTAGGTCCACCACCTCAGGATCACACAGGCCATCCCCAGCAATCAGTGTATCTTGAACATGGTCCTCGAAGCGATCCTCCGGTGACAATACCCCCGCCAGTCCGCCTTGAGCATACGTGCTGTTGCTCTCAGTGAGTCGATCTTTGGTCACAACCAGCACCGCCAGGTCTGGAGGAACTTCCAAGGCGGCGCGCAGGCCGGCTATCCCTGCCCCGATCACCAAAATATCCGTGAAACGGTGCAGGGCGGTATCGGCATCGAAACTCACAAGATACCGCGGTGCTTGCATAGACCAATGAGGGATTCAGGACACGAAAAGAAGACTGCTTTATCACCGTTGTAGGCCGCGGACGGCTTCTTGGCTGACCCACCGGCTTATTTTCTTTACGGTAGAGGACAGAGCGGTTCACTTTTTCTGGCGTTTCCGCAGCTCCTCGAAGAAGCGTTCTCCGGCCTGCTCGAATCCCGGCGGGGCTATCGGCGCACTCCCGACACCACCAATCCCGTTGCCTGTTCCTGGCCGGCTTTCCACTTTCCCAGCGCCTCCTGCACGAATTGTGGGAGCACTAGCCGGATTGGAGGGCGGCGTCTTGGGTTGGCGTTCTTCGTAGGCTTGGGCTTGGCGTTGCAATTGTTCCACGTACTGCCGCTGCGCTTCCAGGAAGCGTTCGTATTCTTCGGGAGTCCAGCCCAGGCGCCGGAGCAACTCTTCATTGCTGCGGTGCCGTTCAAACTCCTCAAGTTGCAAGGCGGCGGCGCGGGCCTGATGCCGTGGATCGGCTTCCAGTTCCGCTGCGGGGGGATCGGCGGTAGCCCCACCTCGCGGCAAGTACTTGTCCAGATCGATCCGCCCTCGGCTGATCCCCGGTTGTTCGCCGGATGGATGGGTCTGCTCTTGCTGCCGAGCCAACTCTTCCAACCGCTGCTGCAATTCCTTTTGCAACTGCGGCGGATGTTGCGGATCGTCCGCAGGCTGGTTTTTCTGGAGTTCCTGCAATTGCTTCTGCAACTGCTCACGCGCGGGGCGGCCCAATTTCTCATCTAGAGCTTGTTCGGCCTGCTGCCGTCGGTTGGCATCGGGTGAGGTCAAGTCTCGGGCTTTTTCCGCCAAGGCTTTCAATTCCTCCGGGCTGAGTTTGGGGGTGGACTTATTCGCCCCGGCGGCGTTAGCTGGATTCTTCTGATCCACCTGACCCGGTTCTGTTTGCGAACCTTTGGCGGCGGAGTCCTTGGGCCGTCCGGCCTGGCCATCCTTCGAGTGCTGCTGGGCCTCGCGGCGTAATTCCTCCAGGCGTTTTTCGGCAGCAGCGCGGCGCTGGGGATCCGCGGAGGCCAAATCTTTCTGAAGTTGTTCCCATTCGGCCTGCCGCTGTTGCAATTCTTTTTCGATGGCCTGGCGGGCCTGCTGCCCTAAAGCCTTATCCAGCTTGTCGCGCGCCGCTTGTTGCTTTTGGGGATCGTCGCTGGCCAGGTCCTCCACAGCTCGTTCCAGTTCCCGCCGCTGCTCGGCTGTCAAGCCGCTGCCCTTGGGTTGCGCCGGAGTTTCCCCCTTTTTCTCTGCTGCCTGAGCACCCGGCACCGGAGAAGAAGTCTCCTGAGACTTCGGCTGGGACGACATCGGCGATGACGGATTCATGTCATTCGCGCCGCTACGGGGCAATTTGTCCGGCGGCGTTGGTTCCTTGTTCGCCAACTGCCCAGAGGACGGCATACCAGTTTTGGGCAAATCTGGGCCGGACTTCTGCGCGGCAGGCTCTTTCGGAGACTTGTCCGTGGATGGGCTTTGACCCGGTTTGGTCTCCCTCGGTGCCGAAGCCGTTTCCTGAGCCTGCGGGGCTGGTGCTGGACGTTCCTCTCCCGGTGGAACAGCCGAAGACCCCTTCTGGGGATCGCCTTGCGCCTGACTCTGCGACAGGGGGCGTGATTCCGCCGGTGGCTGACCCGTGTCATCAGGCGAAGGTTTGGGCTGACTCACATCAGGAGCGGAGGCATCTGGCATGCCTGAAGACGGCGGTTGCGGTTTGGGCTGCCCCGCTTCTGGACGCGGTTGCTCCGCCGCTGATGGCGACGGCTTGGCTGTCCCTCCCTCGGTTCGTTGGCGCTCCCACTCCTGCTTTTGCCGTTCCAGTTCTTCCCGGACACGCTGAGCTTGTTCCTCCAGCCGCCGCTGCTCCGGTGTCTTGGGCATAGGCGCTTGATCCGGAGAACCGCCCTGCGGTGTGCCGCTGGAAGCATCCGGGCGGGATTCGTGTCCTCCCTTAGCTTGCGGCGTGTTGGTGGAATGTGGCTGACCCTCCTTGGGTTGGGGTTGCCCTTCCTTCGGCTGCGCTTGCCCTTCCTTCGGCTGTGGCTGGCCCTCTTGGGGCTGAGGTTGACCCTCTTTAGGCTGGGGTTGACCTTCCTTCGGCTGTGGCTGACCCTCCTTGGGTTGGGGTTGACCTTCCTTCGGCTGCGCTTGCGGCTGACCCTCCTTCGGTTGGGGTTGCCCTTCCTTCGATTGTGGCTGGCCCTCTTGGGACTGAGGTTGACCCTCTTTAGGCTGGGGTTGACCTTCCTTCGGTTGTGGCTGACCCTCCTTCGGTTGGGGTTGCCCTTCCTTCGATTGTGGTTGGCCCTCTTGGGGCTGAGGTTGACCCTCTTTAGGCTGGGGTTGACCTTCCTTCGGCTGTGGCTGGCCTTGTTGAGGCGGAGTGCGGTCCTCGGTGTCGAGACGTTGTTGCTGCTGTTGGTTGTGGCGTTGTTCTTCCTGCTGCCGAGCCTGGCGTTGCTGTTCCTGCTGCTGTTGCTCCTGGGGTTGAGTGAGGGGAGCCGACAAGCGCAGGCGGCGGATTTCGGAACGGCCCACATTTCCGGCTTGGTCATTCCAGTCCTTGACGGGCGGAGCTTCACTGCAATTGTCGAGAGCTTCCACCCAGTATTCGAGAACCATCCCTTCCTGGGGATGGAAGGGGGCCTTATCGGCGAAGTGAAGGCGTGTCAGGTCAGCGGAGAGTTTGTAGCTCAGGTAGGTGGGCCAGGTGTGATCACGTTCCCGGCGGAAAGAGCGGCCTTCCATGTAGGGGATCGGCTGCAAGTCACGCCCTTGCAAGCGCAAGCGCAGGCGCACCTTGTCCACACCGAAATCGTCTCCCACATGGCCATCTACCATCAGGGTCCCATTCGCAGGGAGGGTTGTCTCGGCATCGGCGGGCTGAGTGATCCTGACGATCGGCGGCAGGTCCGGATCGAGCGTTAGGAGATACCAGGGAGAGTCGACTTTGGTTTCCCCTACGGAAGTGTCCATGCGGAGGCGGTAACGGCTTCCCTCACGCGCGGTGAAGGTGAATTGCAGACTGTCCGGCAAGCCCGGCACCTTCTGGCCCTCGACGGGGTCGAGGTGCTGCGCCTCAAACTCCAAACTCCCGCGGATCGGCTCCCGATTCGTTTTGGCTCGGAGGGTAATCCGAGTTCCACGATACGTCCGCAAATAGGGACCGCTGGCGCGATCAGGGGGCCGATTCATGTACGCCGGATATTCATACTGGACCTCGAAATCGGTAAACAGCGGCAAGGTCCGGACCGTCACACGGTATTCGGGGGTTTCGGCGTCACCTGCCGCGATCTTGTACCAAAAGCCGACTTGCGCGAGGTAATCCGGGACCTTGCCCTGCCAATGGCGGGCCGTCTCCCCACTCTGGAGGGGAATCTCCTCGTACTCCTCTTGTTGCAAGCTGTGGCGGAGGAGCAAGCGCGGGCGGTCTTCCGCTTCTGCCGAGGGAATTCGGCCGCCCAGATAAACTTTCACGCTGAAGGTCTGTCCTTGCGTAATCGTGGTATCGCCCCCTTCCGGATCAAGCAGGGTGATCTGCGTGCGTGTGGCGATCTGCTGAGGGGTGAAGGGAAGAAAAGCCCGGCGCAGCAAGGAGCTGAACTGCGTGACCCGCCAGGAGAAAAAGAGCGCGGCAAGGATGACGGCGAGAATCCCGAATACCAGCCCCAGATAGAGCAGATTTCGATGGTCCACCGCCCGATTAACATCCGCGGCACGAGCGACCTGGGCCGCTCGCACTGAGAGGGCCAGTTGGATGGCTTCCGGCGTCTGCCCGCGCTCCCGGACATCCACATAACCGGTGAGCAGATTCTTGGGGTCTTCCAAGGTCTTTTCCACCTGAGCGGCAGCGTAGAGGGGATTGATGCGCGAGCGCAGGGGGCGGATCAGTCCCCACCAAACCAACCCCCCTACGCCCAACACGTATACTCCCCAGCCAATCTGCCGGAGCCAGTCGGGGAGCACCCAGAACTTGTCCGCCACAACCATGATCACGGCATAGGCCGCCGTCCAGGTCGCCACCAGCAGGACACCCAGCAGCAGATCATGAACGCGGATGCGGCTGACCGCCTCGGCCAACTGCTCTTCCACCACTGCCTGCGATCGCGTTCCGACCTCCGGCTTGTGTGCCGCTAGTGTGGACATCGTGGATTCTCCAACGAACTCGGCCCCTCACATCGTGCTACCGCATTCCGCAAGACCCAGCTAACTCATTATATTCGCTTGTCGGCGTTTATCCTTCCGACGATCCAGCGGAGCAAACCGTTTGAAATCGCCGCCCATTTCCCACGCCATCCCAAATCTGGCCCCTCCTCCTTCATCGGAAGGGAATTCGGTTGACCAAGGCCGTAAACTAGGTTTTTGGACCCCAGGCAAAGTCGCACGCATCGGCCAGACAACAAAATGCCCGACGGGCATGGAGGAAGATTGAGCCATGCTGAAAGGTGCAAAGGGAGCAGAGGCTAGAAAAGAGGTCAGTTCTTCGCTTTGTTCTTCTTCTCGGCTTTGGTCTCTTTTTCGGGAGGCAGATTTGGCGTGAGGCGATTGGAACCGAGAATGATGATATATTTGACACAGAGATCATCCTCGGTCACTTTCGCAGCCGGGATTTTGCGGTCCCGCATGGCCACCACTTCCACAATGGTACCGGGTGCTAAGTCAAACAGGGAAGCGGCGTAACCTGGGGCACCCGGCGGGGCGCGCAATTCATCCAACTCCTTGCTGCTATAGGACACCCGCTTGCCGTTCTCGTCGTATTTCGGGGGCAGACTCTTGAAGCGGATCAAGGACTCCGGTACCATCCGGAAATCATAGTCATGCTTCTGCTCTTTGAGAGTGACTCGCGGCGGATTCCGGGGCCGGTTGTTGTTCGGTGCAAACGGATTACGATAGTTGCCCCCGCGGCCAATCGGCGGACGCCGCACCCCACCTCCACCTCTCACCTGCGGCACATACCACGTCACTTGGATCGTCACCTGTTTATCATCCGCTTTGACCACCTCGCCCACCACCTCCCCCACCGTTACGTACCCGGAATAATCCGGCGCCTTTTTCGGGGGTGGCACCTGGGCGTGTACAGAGGGATCCCGTAACGCAGCAAGTGTAACGATCGCGCCTCCTAATACCCATGTTCCCACCACACGGCTGTGCATTGAAGCCCTCATGACAGCTCCCTCTCGCAAAACCCTGAGTGACCGCCCGCCGCTTCTCTCGTTACCGTTTCCGTGACATTTTCCGGATCATTCAGCCTCTCAACACTCACTCGCTCCCTGAAAAGCCCCAAGTCTGTGCACTGTCCTTTAGTGAAAACTTGTCGACAAACTTGTCCGAAATCCGATTCTCAAGGCTCTCTTCTTGGGTGGTGTCTACTAGTAATGGAATCTGTTTCTGAGGAAAAAGTTCCGCAAAATCCCGGCAGGGCACTGGCCTTTTTCCACCCCTCCCTCATCAGTCAATTCCGTACCCAATAGATCGCGTGGGAATAAGACCTCTCTGAAGGAACAATCCGAAAGGAACAACCCGAGGATGCCGAGGCAGAAAATGTCCGAGGCAAATACTGGAGGGAAAATGCGGCATGGCAGCCGACGGCAACTTTGGAAGGGGATAACCGAATCAGGCGGAGATTGCGGGGTATCCTGCTTCCGGACGGCCATCGCTGGCCCCCTGTGTCACTTGGAGTAGGAGACACCGTGAGTTATAATCCCGATAAGGGGAGTATTCCGTGGGGAGTTTGGAAGGCTGTAACGAGGGTCGAGCTGTGCCCCCACCCAATCGGCGGAACATGTCATCGGGCAGCGGTTCCGGCTCTTCCACCTCAGGTCGCCTGGAGGCTTTAGCGCAACAGGACCCGATCGATTTCGAGATCGAGTTTTACGAACGCCTGCTGAAGGCACTGCCAGATTTCGTGGAAGTCCTCCAGGTCCAATCGGAAAATTACCGGATTCGGAACCGGCAACAGGATGGCTTAGCCGTCGACCTGCGCTTGGCGGAATTACGGCCGCGCGATCCCCGCATTCATTACAACCTCGCCTGCCGATATGCGCTATTGCGGCAGACAGAGCAGGCTTTGCGAACACTTCGGCGAGCCTTGGAACTCGGTTATCGAGACTTCCAGTACTTGGAACAGGATCGCGATTGGGACCATCTGCGGCGAGACCCTCGATTTCGGCAGTTGATCCGGGAGTTCCGTTCTCAGGGCTAATAAGAGCAGCGGGGTGAACAGATGGCCGAGATGCCGTTATTTGCCTCGCCATCGAGCTTTGCGGCACGGGAGCAGTTTGCTCAAAAGCCCCGCGGCTTGGTCGATAAGGTGATGAGCGTGGCGGAGGCGGTCCGCCGCTTTGTTCGAGACGGCGACTACTTGGCTACCGGCGGGTTCGGCACCAACCGTATCCCTACAGCGGTCTGCCATGAGATTCTCCGCCAAGGGAAGCAGAATCTGTCGTTCGCGGGACACACCACCACTCATGATTTTCAGATCCTTTGTGCCGGGAATTTGATGGGCCGCGGGCAGACACTCCGCCGCGTGGATGCCGCCTACATTGTGGGGCTGGAGGCGCGCGGCTTGTCTCCCCATGCCCGGCGCGTCATGGAATCCGGCACCGTCGAAGTGGTGGAATGGTCCAACTACACTCTGGCCTTGCGTTACACCGCGGCGGCGATGGGTGTCCCCTTCCTACCCACGCACAGCCTGTTAGGCACCGATACGCTGACCCACTCGGCGGCCCGAATCATCACCTGTCCTTTCACCGGGGAAACCCTGGTGGCTGTTCCTGCTTTGTACCCCGATGTCGCAGCCATTCACGTCCATGAGGCCGACCGCTTCGGCAACTGCCGCCTCCGGGGTCCCTCCGTGGCAGATTGGGACTTGGCCCGTGCAGCCCGCCGACTCATCATCACCTGCGAGCGGCTCATTCCTGATGACGAAATCCGCCGCCACCCTCATCTGACCACCATCCCTTTCTTTTGTGTCGATGCTGTCTGCGAAGTCCCCTTCGGCAGTTATCCGGGAAACATGCCGGAAGAGTATTTCTCCGACGAAGAGCATCTCAAACTCTGGTTGGAGGTGGAGCGGGATGTCGAGGCCTTCCGGCAATTTCTCGAGGATCACATCTACGGCACCCGCGACTTTACCGAGTATCTGGAACGCTGCGGAGGTTTGCGGCGCCTACAAGCTCTGCGGCGGCGTGAGTTTCATTTGTCCCGAGCAGATCTACCTGCGGCAACGCGATGATCTCTCAGGCGTACCGGCCTCGAATGGTAGGAATCAAGTAATCGCGAAAAGCTGAGATGAAGTCATAGCGGGGGGCGTGTCCCCAGTCTCGCCGGGCGGCACTATCATCGACATCCGCTGGCCAAGAATCCACAATCCGCTGGCGCTTCTCATCGACTTGAGTGACAATCCGAGCCGCAGGGAAAGCTTCCCGGACCATTTGGGCAATCTCACCGGCGGAAGGGGCAAAGGCCCGCACATTATAAACCAGGCGAGTCAGAGCTTGGCGGGGCACGGCCATCAGGCGGACAATCGCTTCCACCGCGTCTGGCATCGCCATGAAGGGAATCCGCGTATCTGGCCGCACGAAACAGTAGTAAAGTCGGCCAGCAGCGGCGGCATGAATCATCTCCGGTGCGTAATCGCTGGTCCCCCCACTGGGAATCGTCTCCGCAGAAATCAAACCTGGAAAGCGCAAGCAGCGGAAGTCGATCCGTCCGGCCAGGGGTTCCGCTGACAGTTGCTTATAATGGCGAGCGTAATATCGGCCGAGATGTTCGCAGTACAACTTGTTGGCCCCATACATCGTGGTCGGAAAATTGAATTCTTCCTCCCGGACCGGCCCTGCTCGTTGCTTCATCTCCAAATCCGGCAGGCCATAAGCCGCGATGCTGGAAGGATAGAAGAACACCACCGGCCGCCCGTGAGATTCCCCCTGTTTCTGAGCAAACTCTAACAGATTGAGTGTTCCTTCCACGTTAACCCGATGGGCCAAGGCTGGGCTAAACTCACTGCGCGTGGACAGCAAAGCCGCCAGGTGATAGACCCGGTCCACCTCGTACTCGGCCACCAGGCGATCCAGCAACTGGGTATCCAGGATCGAGCCGATCACATGCTGGCGCACCCAAGGCAGCAGTTCGGCGGGCAGGGGGTGGACATCCAAGGTCACCAGAGGCCGTTCGGCATCGGGTCCACCCAGGCGGCGGATTAAAGCCTGGCCGATTTCCCCAGCCGCTCCTGTGATCAACACACATGCATAACGCGCCATGCTGGCACCGCCCCTCTCTGGAACTCGATCACCTTGCTGTGGGATGTACAACAGCACCAGGAAAATGCAAGCATCAGCAAAAGATTCTCCGCCCTACGACGACCGAGCCAATGAACCACCCCGCCAAATAATCATTCGATCCGGTCCGATGACGTGGACCCGCAATCTGGGAATCTTGATGTTCATTTCACAGAATGGAGCCGCCGCCACGCAGGCCGGCTCTGCCCCTCTTATACCTCAGGAGAGGTGGCGTTGCCTCCGCAGTTTCACGAAGGCTGAGGGCCTAATTGACGCAAGCGGTCCTTGAGGAAGCGGGCGCGCGCCACATTGCGCTCTTCGCCATCGAGAGTATGCCCGACGATTTTCTGCAAATGGGCCGCTTGGCACTGGATGAACAGTTGATTGACGACAGTCGTGGGAATGTTGTCGATCAATTTCAAGTGGATACCAAGGCGGACCACGGACAGGAGTTCCATCGTCTCTTCCGCAGTGATGAGGGTAGCACTGCCCAGGGTCCCCAAGGCACGGGCCACACGGTTCTGTTCGACGTGTCGTTGTTCCTGGAGCAAAAGCTGCCGAGCTTGCCGTTCACCGGCGAGGATGATCTGGATGACCTCACGCAACTCCTGGAGGATGCGAGATTCTGGCTTGCCCAGAGTCACCTGATTGGAGATTTGATAAAGGTCGCCCAGGGCATGACTGCGTTCGCCATGCAACCCGCGCACGGTCAACTGGATTTTCTGAATGGCCCGCAGAGTCCGTTCGAGCTGCCGGGTCAAACTTAGAGCCGGTAGATGCAGCATGACGCTGGCTCGCAAGCCCGTGCCCACGTTGGTGGGGCAGGCGGTGAGATAACCAAACTGAGGATGGAAGGCATACGGCAGGTGGGCTTCCAAAGCGTCATCCAGTTGATTGATGTCCTGCCAGGCGTCTTCCAGGGCGAAACCGCTGCGGAGGACTTGCAGGCGCAGGTGATCCTCCTCGTTGATCATGATGCTGACCGACTCGCGCGGATCGAAGGCTACTCCGCAAGGTCCCTGATGGGCGGCCAACTCCGGGCTTATCAGTTGCCGTTCGACCAGAAACTGGCGATCCAAGGGAGACAGTGCCGCCAGATCATGGTACTGGAGGGTGTAGGGGAGGTTGGCTTTGGCCAGGGCATCGCGGACGCGGCGCAAGACCGCCGCTTTTTGCGGGGCTTCGGCCCGACTGGTGAAGGGAATATCGGCCAGATTACGGGCCAGCCGGATGCGGGTGGACAGGATGATATCCGACTCCGGTCCGGTGCCGCGTAGCCATTCGCCGAGGTTGGGTAGGAGGGCGTCGAGGCTCATCGGCGGGTTCCTTCAACTTCATGTTCCATCTGACGAATGCGGTCGCGGAGCTGGGCAGCTTGTTCATAATCTTCGGTAGCGACCGCTTCTTGCAAGCGCTGGCGCAATTGCTCGATTTCCGCTCGAAGCTGGGCCGCGCGCGGTCGTTTGCCGGTGTGCTCGGTGGATCGGTGAATGCGCTCCAGGAGCGGTTCCAGCATATCATGGAACACAGCATAGTCCGAGGCACAGCCCATACGTCCCTCAGCTTTCAAACCGGCGTAGGTCAGTCCGCAATGGGGGCAACTCCGCACCTCCTGGCTCTCGAAGGAGCGCAGAGCCTGGAGAAGGAGTTGCAGCAGAGCCTTAAGGTTCAGGGGGGCGCCCAACGGTGCGGGGAGGAGCTTCCGTTCCCGAGCGCACCGCTCACACAGGTGCATCTCCCGCTTCTGCCGCTGGATGATGTCCGTCAGATGGATCGTCGCGGGATTGTCACAAAACATGCATTTCATCGCTTGTTCCCCACCTGCCGCGGAGGCTCTCGGACCAACCGCGGCCGCTTCCCTGCGCGTTGGGACCATCGGCACTATTATTGTATGCTGCTCGTTTTCTCCCCGTGAGTCAGCCCATGGGATCGAACCTCCGCTGCCCCGCTGCCCGTCCTACTCTCCTTTGCCGGAGAGAGGGAACAGGATTGCGCACCACCCGGCATCGTTTCGTGAAAGACGGTGCGTTCTCGTCCTTTGCCATCGAGGCGCTCCCCTCTTCCAAGTCTCTGGATCCCCGGCGCAATCTGAGGGTTTTCCCCGTGCAGCGGTCCCCGCTAGCTTCCTCCTTCGAGTTGCCGGATGCGATCGCGCACACGGGCAGCCTCCTCGTAACGTTCTTCCCGAATGAGCTTTTGCAATTGTTGCTGCAACTGCGTCAACTCCGCCCGCTGACTCGCCGACAACGGGGCACGGCGAGGAGACTTGCCCACATGACGAACCTGACCATGCAGGCTTTCCAGCAGCGGGGTAATTTCCTCCTCGAACACCTCATAATCTTGGGCACACCCAAAACGCCCCAAGTTGCGGAACACTTGGAAGGATAGTCCACAGGCCGGACAGGTCTTGCTGTGGGCCGATGGCTGTTCCGCTGAGGCTTGGCTTGGAGCCTGCTCCTGAAGTTGCGACATGAGCAGATTCTTGTAACAATTCTCGCACAGGTGGATATCCTCGATCTGACCAGGACCGAGAATCTCTGTAACGTGAATCACAGCCTTGTTGACACAGCGCTGGCATTTGAACATGGCCGCACCTCGCTCCCATCCCGGCGAAATAAAGAGGGAAAATTGTGACTATCCGGATACCAGGTCAATCTCCACTCGATCCAGGCTCACAATTGTCAACCCCGGACGTGTGACCTCTCAGTCCCCCTTTATCTAATCGCTAGAAGCTGAGTTCAGCACAATTGTAGCAAGATTTAGGGACGTTCCCAAGAGCGTTTGCTTCGTGCCCCAAGGAGGCACCCGAGCCAACCTCGCTTGACTTACCGGTCGCCAGCCCCTGCCATTTGGGCAAATTCCAGGAGCGAGCAGGATGGCATCCCCTCTACGCCTGGCCAAGGAGGTGCGGGAAGCAACTCTCCTTGGATAAGGAGAGGTGAAAACAGCAGGATGGGAAGATATGCCGGGGAGGGCGGGACTCGAAAACGTGAGGGGCGGCGCCCTGCCGCAGCAGGTTGGTAAAAATGCCCCGATGACAAATGGGACTGTTCGGCAGCTTTATCAGTTTCGTCGCCGGTGGCAGGACTCGCGTTATCGGAAAACTCCTCAAGGCCGCAGCGGGAATGTGCCGATGGTTGGGATCAGGAGGACGATAGGGATTGTCCGGCGCAGGCGGCTTCTCGGGGGGAGGTCGATCCGCGGCGAGGACAGGCCGCGAGCGCTGGGTGAGGTCGCCGGTAGGGGAAGTCTCCGTCGACCAGAGACGATAGTCGTTCCGTAGCAGGGAGCAGGAGCGTACCATGCGCAAAGGTGTATTGGGGTCGATAGCAGCAATGGCGGTGGGCGCAGGTGCGGCCTTCGGTCAGGCGCCCCCCGGACCGGCGCCAGCAGGCGGAGTCACGCCCGCGATGGTGTGGCCAGGACCCTCAGTGGTGCCGACCAGCGGAAGTGGACCCGTGATTCCGCCCCCCCTGCCGGGGATGATGCCAGCCGAACCTCTGGCTGAGCCGGGAACCGGTCCGATGGCTGCGCCGCTGACTTATCCGCCGCCGGGTCCTTATGGTGCTCCGCGCTTTGATCTGCCTGCCGACGCAACGACCGGCTACGGGGAAGCGCCCCGCTGGTGGTTCAGCGGCGAATATCTGCTCTGGTTCACACGGGGCCAGCCCATCCGCTTTCCGCTGGTCACTACTAGCGCCCCTAACCAAGGAGGAATCCTTGGCAATCCCACCACGATCGAATTAGTTCCCGGACAGGATATTTCGTACAACGGCATCAGCGGTTTCCGCTTCAACTCCGGCTTTTACGGCGATGCCGACCGGCGCTTCGGGCCGTGGATCAACGCCTTCTACACTGAAGAAAAAGGCGTCAACCGCCAGTTCTCTACATCCCAACCGGGACCGACTTCCGTGGGTATTCCTCTCCTTGCCCGCCCCTTCATTGACACCCAAGATGGGGCCAGCAGCCTGATTACTGCGAATTTGGCCTTCGGCGTGGGCGGTACCAAGGTGTCCACCAGCACGCAAACGTGGGGCATCGAGGCCGCCGGACTCTGGAACTTGTACCGCTCCTTACCCACGGACAAAGTCTGGCACAGCCTCGATCTCATCGCTGGTTACAAATTCCTGCAAAACCGGGAGCGGTTGATTATCGATAGCTTCACCGCTCTGAACAACGCGATCTTTTTGCCCATCTTCGACTTCGACCCGTTCGGCAACCCGATTTTCCGCGGCATTCAGATCATCCCGATTCCTGTCCCGGTCGGGGGAACCAGCGTCGGCTTCCCGGCGACTGTCCAGGTGCTGGACCGGATCAGCGTCACGAATCGGTTCAACGGAGGCGTCTTCGGCTTACGCTACGAGTTGCGTTATGGCATGTGGGACCTGATGACCATCGGCAAGGTCGGCATTGGTAACATGCACCAAGTTCTGGACATCTACGGTCACACGGCATTCGCCAACTTCGCCACGAGTCAGACGGGAGGCAGCTTCGGCGGGTTGCTGGCCAATGCCTCGAACATCGGCCGCTATAACAACGACGAGTTCGCCGTGATTCCGGAATTGACCGCCAACCTGGGCATCCACGTCACGCGTTCGATCCTGCTGTTTGCCGGTTACAACTTCATGTGGATCAATCGCGTCGCCCGTCCGGGGTTGCAAATCAGCCCCGTGGTGGACTCCTCGACGGTGCCCTTCCATCCGAACTATGGCCTAACAGGGCGTCCGCCGGCACCCCGTGGCCCCCTCTTCATTCAAGACGAGCTGTGGATTCACGGCGTCAACTTCGGCATGCAAATCCGCTACTAGCAGGCGTACCACGATCACTCCCCCTGGTCCCATCGGGAAAGCCACTCTCTCGACCTCGGCATGGTGAACCCGTGCCGGTGTTTTTTTGATACCCCAACATCTTGACGCCGCTCCTCGGTTCATCCCGGCCACTCGCAAGAGAAGTTGGAGGGCCACGAGGCGTCAACGGGAAGTATTCCGCACTTGGGGGAAGGCCTGCAACGGAGCTGGACGGCATCCCCCCACCGCTGCTGGACAGCATCGCCGTGGATTCGTTGAACAAACACTGCCGGAGGTCCAACACCCCCGGCTCGGAACCAACTGACCGGGTTGAACAGGAGCCAGAATGACGCAGGTGTTGAGGTTAGGTTTGCCCGCGGGATCTCTCCAGGAAGCGACGGCTGAGTTGTTTCGCCGCGCCGGATACAAATTGTCGTTCACCAGCCGGAGTTATTACCCGAGCATCGACGATCCAGAAATTCACTGCACTCTGATCCGCGCTCAGGAAATGGCCCGATACGTGCGGGATGGATCGCTGGACTGCGGCCTGACGGGTTACGACTGGATCGTCGAGAACGACGCTCAGGACGACGTGGTGGAGTTAGCGGAGCTGGTGTTCAGCAAGGTAAGCCGCCGGCCGGTCCGCTGGGTGCTCGCCGTACCGCAGGATTCGCCGATTCACACCGAACAGGATCTGCAAGGCAAGCGGATCGCCACGGAGGTGGTCAACATCACCCAGCGCTGGCTAGCTCAGCGGGGCATTACGGCGCAGGTGGAGTTCAGTTGGGGAGCGACCGAAGTCAAACCGCCGCGCTTAGCCGATGCAATCGTCGAAGCCACCGAAACTGGGAACAGCTTGCGAGCGAACAATCTCCGCGTGGTCGCCGAAATCCTGACCAGCACCACCCGCTTCATCGCCCACCCGGCGGCTGCGGCGGACCCCTGGAAACGCCAGAAAATGGACGACTTGGTGCTCATGCTCCGCGGCGCGATGGCCGCTGAGGGCAAGGTGGGCCTGATGATGAACGTCCGCAAAGTGGATGTCGAGAAAGTCCTTCAGGTACTCCCCGCCTTGCAGAAACCCACCATTTCGGCGCTGTCCGACCCAGAATGGGTGGACGTTATGACCATTATCGATGAAGACGTCGTCCGCCACCTGATTCCCCGCCTCAAAGCCGCAGGGGCGTGCGGAATCGTGGAATATCCCATTAACAAGATCATCATGTAAGGCGGGCGGGGGAACTCCATCCGAACGCCACATCCTGCCCAAGTGCTACGGACGACGGGCGCGGCACTCGGCCTCTCCCCGGATGCACAATCCAATATCCCAGTGGCGCAATGCAATATCCCAGCGGGGCATACACACTCGCGGCGCATACACCCGATGCTACAGCACCCATGTCAGCATGTGGGAGAAATGGCTAAGACACTCACAGGATCAACCCTCGACATCCCAAGGGTGTCTCCCCAAACCACTCAGGAATCTGTACATCACGGGTTGCGAGAAGGAACCGCCCCGGTAACGTGATGTCATCGTGAGGGATTATGGAAGCGGCGCGCTTTGTGCCGGTCGCCTGCTTGGTATGCGGCCGTCCGTTTCAAGCCCAACAAGATAAGCTAGGGCAGACGGTGGTCTGTCCCTGGTGCCAAGCGACAACCCCTGCCCTGCCGATCGCCGCGGCTAACATTCCCGCCTCTGGAATATCTTCAGCTTCCGTTCCGACTTCATCCGCTCCTTCCTTGCTCTCCATCGAGGGACCGGCACCCGCGAAGGAATCCCCTGGGCCGCCTGCCGCCTCTACGACTCCCCGGCAGGAATCCCCTTCTTCGCCCTCTCCGTCTCAACCCTCAAAAGAAGCAGCTGCTGAACGAGGAGGCACTTCCACCTCGGCACCGCCGCCCAATGTCGCCGCTACTTCTGCGACGAACTCGCGCTGGCAGGTCACCGCCGCACTGTTGGCGGTGTTCCTGATCGCTTCGATGACGCTGATTGTCCTCCGCTTCCGGCAAGGTTATGGCATATCCGCTGAGTGGCGCCCTTTCATCTCACCCGATGGACAGGTGCAGATCGACCTGCTCAGCACACCGTGGGAAGAAACCGATTCCCACGGCGTGCGACGCTACTGGTCGCGGGGCTGGTATTCCGGGGCATACGCCTGGATCGGCTGGCAGGAGCTGACAGAGCAGCAGGTCGAAGCCGCCCGCTCGCCGGATGCCCGCCACAAACTGGATGGACTCATCCAAATCGAACTCGAACAGTGGCAACGCCGCTTCGGAGGAAATGGCCGGACCGCCACGGTCCAGTTCACCGACCCGCTCATCGTGGAGATCAAGTGGGAGGCCGACAATGTGCGCGGATTGGGACGGGTCGTGGTCGTTTCCCAAGGACCCGCCCCGCGCGTTTATTACCTGGGAATAGCTGCTCCCCACCTGGTTTATGACAGTACCGCCGTCCGTCATTTCCTCGACTCATTTCGCTACACACCGGAATCGTGATCCGCAGTTTTACCTGCCTTTTCTTCGCATAATGAACGGAGAGACGAAGGGAGCCGCCTTGAGAGGAGAGGAATCACTTCTCCTCCTGTCCGGCATCCGGATCCGGAGGAGTTGAGGGAAGGCCCGCTGAACCGCCACGAGGATGAAAGCGGCGGTGCAATTCCCGGAGGCGCTTGCGATCCACCTGCGTGTAATGCTGCGTGGTGCGGATCGAGGCGTGGCCGAGCATTTCTTGAACGGCGCGCAAGTCCGCCCCCCCTGCCAACAGATGGGTTGCGAAGCTATGACGCAGGGTGTGGGGACTTACCTTGCGCGGCAAGCCGGCGCGCTGGCAGTATTTTTTCACAATGGTCCACAGATCGATTCGGCTCAGACGCCGGCCGCTGCGTGTCACGAACACAAAGGCGCTGTTCGCCAGCCGCGGTTGGCTCGCGCGCCAGGCCAGATAATCTCTCAAGGCGCTGACCGCGGCGCGGCCCAAGGGGACCACCCGTTCCTTATTCCCCTTGCCCCGACAGCGGCAAAAACTGGCATCCAGGAACACGTCTTCCGCTCGTAAAGCGACCACCTCCGAGGCCCGGCAACCGGTGGCGTAGAGCGTCTCCAGCAGGGCGCGATCCCGGTAATAGAAGCGATCCTGGGGTTGGGGCGCCGCCAGGAGCAACTCGACTTGCTCCGGCGACAACACTTGCGGGATGCGCTCCCACAGTTTCGGCGAACCGAGCAGTTCTATGGCAGCGGCACTCGCTCGCTCTTCCAGACGCAGAAAACGGTAGAACATCCGCAACGCGGCCAGATGGCGTGCCACGCTGGGCGGTGCGAGCGATTCCTCGTGGAGAAAAGCCACATACCGGCTCAAATCCGCCAAAGTGGGCGCGGTGTAATCCATTTGCCCAAATTCGCTGTACCAGCGTGCAAAGCGCTCCAGATCGCGGGTGTAAGCCGCCACCGTGTTGGCCGCCATGCCGCGCTCCGCTTGCAAATAATGCCGGAAGGCCAGAAGGTCAGAGCGTAGCTCGGTCACCGACATCCCTGCGTCCCCGCTCATTCCTATCAGGAGAATGATCAAGGTTTCTGAGCTGAAGCGGCGAACAATTCCCGCAAGACCGGCCGCAATTGGGCAAAAGCTGCCGCCCGATGGCTGAGACGCTGCTTGACTTCCGGGGGCAACTCGCCGAACGTCCGATCGTAAGGCGGCACCAGAAAAAGGGGATCATAGCCGAAGCCGCCTCGGCCTCGTTCCTGTTCTGCAATTCGGCCATAACAACGGCCTTCCACCTGCGCGATTACCTTTCCTGTGGGGTCAGCCAACACCGCAACGCAGATGTAATAGGCGTCCCGTTGCGCTCCCTGCAAACCTTGCATTTCCCGAAGCAGTTTGGCGTTGTTCGCGGCATCATCCCCATGCACACCTGCGTAAAGCGCGGAATCCACCCCCGGGGCGCCGCCCAAGGCCGGAACCACCAGCCCGCTGTCCTCACCGAGACACCATTCCCCAATCGCCAAGGCCGTCTGAACCGCTTTGAGCGTGGCATTGCCAGCAAAAGTCCCCGCGGTTTCCTCGACGCGCGGAGCCTGCGGATATGCGGACAGATCCACGATTTCCACAGGCACATCTGCCAGTAGCTCCGCCATTTCCCGTAACTTCTTGGGATTGCGACTTGCCAGAACCAAACGCGGAGGCGAAACGGATGAAGTCATGGCGCAATCTCACCGGGATGGCACCGCTCGCAGCCGGAAACCGGCAATCACTGCCCAACTATCCCTGGGCGCCCAGCGGAGTAAACCTTTCCCCAACCCATGTTTCCCCTTCAAGCAGCCTGGCGTTGCGGGTCGTGGTTCCTTTGGGAGCAAGAACGGAGATTGCGGCACTCGCGGACAATGTAGGGACGTTTCCCCTGGCTTTCAAAGTACACCCGCGTGAGAACCTCGCCCATTAGTCCCAGGGACAGAAATTGTATGCCGATGAGGCCGGTGACGGCTCCCAGCAGAAAAAGAGGGTTAGCGGTCATCCCCGGTCCGGTCGTATACTTCATGACCGCCGCCGCCATCACACCCACCGCACCCAAGAGTAGACAGATCAGACCCAGAGTCCCGAACAGGTGCATCGGGCGAGTCTGGTAACTTCCTTGAAACTTGACAGTGAGCAAGTCCAGGAGTACCCGCAAGGTGCGCGAGAGGGTGTATTTGGAACGGCCAGCCCGACGGGGATGATGCTGCACAGGGATTTGCGCCACCTTCGCCCCTTGCAATACCAGCAAGGCGGTGAGAAAACGGTGCATCTCCCCATACAGAGTGATGCCCTTCACTACCTCGCGCCGCATGATCCGCAAAGTGCAACCGAAGTCGCGAAACGGCACCCCTAGGACACGCCGAATTAGCCAGTTGGCAATCCAACTCGGCACCTTCCGCAGAAGCAAACCGTCGTGTCGATGCAACCGTTGGCCCAGCACCACATCGTACCCCTGACCTAAAAGACCCATCATGCGGGGTATATCCGCGGGATCATTCTGCAAATCTCCATCCATCGTCACCAGAATGTCGCCTTCCGCGGCATCTAATCCCGCCTGCATCGCTGCACTCTGGCCGAAATTCCGCCGCAAACGCACCACTTTCACCCGCTCATCCTGGACCGCCAAACGCTCCAATTCGGCGAACGTCCCGTCTTGGCTGCCATCATCCACCAGCACAAGTTCCCAAGGCCCGATTCCGGCCAGAGCTTCACGGACCCGCTCGTATAGCGGGCGCACATTCGGCTGTTCGTCCTTCAACGGCACGACGATAGACAGCAATCCCATGGTTTCCTCCGCAGATTTCTTCCCTGGAGGCCTAATCGGAGCCAGGCCGAGTTGCTACCGGCTTGCAGAAGCCGTAGGACTCAAGCGGTTGGCCAATCCCAAGCAGGTGGCCAATCTTACCCCCTTCCAGCAGCTTCCTCCTTTCCGGACCATCGGCGTCACAAACACCTTGCCATCGTTTATGTGACAGTCCGTGCGGCTGAAGACATTCACGTCACAGTCAGCGTGGTTTGTAAAGGCTCCGAGCCGTATTGGGCGAAATCGCTGTCGAGCAGGTCAATCGGCTGCATATCCAGCAGATCAGCGTGGAAGAGGTAGCGTCCGGGAGGCAAGGGGGGAAATCCCAAATGGAGGATCAATTCCTGGCCTGGTTCGACTCGGCGGCGGAAACGCCCCGCATGATCCCGGAATACCAACTGCCCGCTGCCATGGGCGAAAAGAGAATACCGCAACTGCACTCCGCCACTGCCACCGGGGACAAACTGCCACGGCTCGATAGCTCGATTGATCACCCGGACCGCCATCACCTGACCTCGCCCAGCCGGCCAACGCAGAGGCTGGGGATGGAGCAAGCGGATCTCTGCACGAAACGGACCGGGGCAATAATGTCCAGCGATCCATTCCCGCAAGCGGGAGGGACTATGCTCCCACTCCCGTTCGGCCAGCCAGTTCTGGTAGTAGTCGAAGAAGCGATCCAGGACGGCTGTCCGCCCCACCGCAAAGTGGCCATAGCGTGGCCAGAGCTGGCGGCGCGCGGTTTTCAAATCGCTATCCGTCAGGAGCAGAAGGGCCAGGGTACTCGCGAGGCCGGTCCGATCTGCTCCGCGGGCACAGTGGAATAGCAGCGGATATGCCGCTTGATCCAGGACTTGCACCAGCCGTTGCACTTCACCCGGATGCGGATAGCGCTTGGCGGAAAAAGTCAGGTCCTCCTGGCAGATCCCCATCCGACAGGTCGCCCGCGCATCGGCCTGATACCACTCCGTCTCTGGGCAGCAGCCGCGCAGGTTCACCACCGTTCGCAGGCCCTTCTCAGCAATCAATCGTTCCAATTGAACCTGGGACAACTGGGCCGAGCGATAGACCCGACCAGGGATCACGGTGTGCACATTGGAACCGATCAGCACTCGGCCCGCCTCATATCCGAAGGCGGCCAGCACGCAACCCCCGGCAAGCTGAAACCACCGACGCCGGCTGACCCCGCGCCTTGAGAGACGGGCCAACCAGCGGAAAGCTTCTGGCCAACGTTCGGAACTCTGTCGCATGGCTCGCATCACGGCGGGAAAATGCCAAAAAGAACCGTCTGAGGGAAGGCCGTTTTATCCCTGAACCCTCTGCAATCCCGTTCCCCATCCCTCAAGTCGTGTAAAGCCGCGAAGATAAGGCAACCGGCGAAACATACCCTGGCGGGACTATGCGGAGGAACAAAGGCATCATTTGGAACTGCAAACACCAGAAACAACCGTCGACTTTTCTGACTGAGTGGATTGGGCATCCTCAGCCGGTTTCTTCTCGCGGGGAGACGGTGCTATCCCACTCCCTTCGGGCGGGGAAAGTAAGCGAAAAGGCTGTTCAGGGGTTAAGGCTTCCGCCATGTTTCCTCGCAAGCGGACAAGTTGCGCTGAGTAGGCACCCGCGGGGGACAAGGCTGCTGTCATCGGTCCCTTTCCACTCCCTGGGCCACGCAAATCCCAAGAGAGACGGTGCAGTCCCGCTGTCCCCCGCGCCCGTACATCACGCACGAGTCGGCCTTGCGCATCGCGGATACGCACAACCAGGCGGTCTTTTTCCGGCACACTTTCCCGCAAATAGTAGGTGATGATAGCCCCCGCTGGCGGATTCGGAGCGGCAAAGCCTCCATCGCTGCGAGCAAATGGCAACTCCGTTACCCGCCAGGTATCACGGATGGGCAAAAGCACAGCGGCAGCCGCCCGGGCTTCGCTCGTCCAGCCACGGAGCGCCGCGTAGTGATCCAGAATGTAAATCCCTCGCCCAAAGGTGGCGCACACCAGGTCCCCTTCGCGTTCTTGGACCGCCAAATCCCGGAAAGGAATCGGCGGCGCCCCGGGAACCCGTTGCCACTGCTCGCCGCCATCCAGCGTCACGAACAGTCCAAACTCTGTTCCCACAAAGAGAAGGTCCGGATGCACGCGATCGGCCACAATCGACCAGACCACATGCCGGTCGGGAAGATTGCCGGTGATATTCGTCCAGCTTTGGCCCAAATCCACAGTTTTGAGTACATAGGGACGGAAGTCGCCATATTGCCAGTTGTTGAAGGTGACGTATAAGGTCGAACGCTCCCGCGGGGAGAAAAAGACATCGGAAACGTAGGTGCCGGGTGGGACGCCGGGAAAATGTTCAATCCTGCGCCACGACTGGCCGTTATTCTCGCTAATTTGGACCAAGCCGTCATCGGTCCCCACGGCCAGCAATCCCGCCTGGACAGGAGATTCGTCCAAAGCTGTGATGATGCTCAAAGGTGTGGTAAACGCATCGCGCGAGACAGCATCCTTACCCCAGAGTTTCCCCATGAGGGGCACTTTGAGGGGATCGAGCTGGCGGGTCAGATCCGGACTGATGACTTTCCAGGTCGTCCCCCGATCGTCGCTTTGGAACACCCGGTTCGCCGCCATGTACAAGCGGGTCGCCGAGTGCGGGCTAATCAACAAGGGGGCATCCCAACCCCAGCGGAGGTTATCTCCTCCCCCTTTAGTAGCCGGCGGTTGTGTGGACTCATCCTGCTCCTCGACTTTCGCGCCTTTCGGCAACGTATCCGCCTCTGTTCCAGACTCGTCCTTTCCCCCGCCGGACTTCGGGTCCGCTTCCTTTTTATCGGATGTCTCCTTCTTTTTTGGAGACTGCTTATCCCTCGAGGAAATCAAGCGAGGTTTGATCGGGACGGAGCGCCCTGTTGTCTTATCAATGCGAACCAGGGCTCCATACTGGGAACTGATGTAAACGATATTCGGGTTACCAGGTTCCACGCGGGGTTGCATGCCATCTCCCCCGCCATAGACTCCCCAGTCGGCGTTACGGATACCGACCCGGTGGGCCGTACGTGCCGGGCCGCCATGAGTGCCGTTATCTTGAGAGCCAGCGTAAATGTTGTAAAACGGCACGGCGTCGTCCACCGCCACGCGATAGTACTGAGTCGTGGGCATATTTGTGAAATGCCGCCAAGTCTGGCCGCCGTCGTAGGTTTCGTACAATCCGCCGTCGTTGCCGCTAAGCCAGTGATTCGGGTCCGTAGGATCAAAGGCGAGGGCATGGTGATCTACATGGACCGGCCAGCGCAGGCGCGTGAAAGTTTTCCCACCGTCATCGGTCATCTGAACGACCGTATCCATAATGTAGAGGCGGTCGAAGCGGTGGGGATCAGCGAAGATTTCTCCGTAGTATTCCCCGGTTTGGACGGGGGCGGCTCCGCGCCGTTCCCAAGTCTCTCCCCCATCTTCGGAGCGGTAGAACGCCCCGCGCTCTTTGGCGGCCGTCTGAATGTGAGCATAAACCACATTCGGCCTTTGAGGCGACACCGCCAAGGCGATCCGACCTAGGTCTCCTTGCGGCAATCCTTTGGTCAAGCGCCGCCACGTTTGCCCGCCATCCGTCGATTTGAAAATGGCACTTTCCGGACCGCCACCCACCAGCACCCCTACATGCCGCCTCCGCTGATAAGAAGCCGCATAGAGCACATCCGGGTTGCTCGGATCCATGACCACGTCAGTGATCCCTGTTTCCGGACTGATGGTCAAAACGGCAGACCAGGTTTTTCCGCCATCGCGGGAACGGTATAAGCCCCGTTCGCCGCCTGAAGCCCACAGCGGCCCTTGGGATGCCACGTAAACCGTCTGCGAATCCCGCGGATCGATCAGAATCCGGGCGATGTGTTCCGAGTGTTTCAAGCCCATGTGCTGCCAGGTTTTCCCCCCATCCGTCGATTTGTACACGCCATCGCCAAACCCCACACTGCGCTGGGACTGATTCTCCCCCGTTCCTACCCAGATGATCTCCGGATTGTGGGGATCCACCGCCAAGCAGCCAATCGAATAAGAACCCTGCTGATCGAAGATGGGAGTCCAAGTGATGCCGCGGTTGGTCGTTTTCCAGACACCGCCGGAAGCCACGGCCACATACCAGATGCTGGGTTGGCGGGGATGAATGACGATGTCTCCGATCCGGCCCGGTTGCAAGGCAGGGCCAATAGACCGCAGCGCCAGTGCTTGCAGGTCTTGGGTTGTCAAGCTTGAAGCCGCCGGACGCGGAGCTGGGGCGATCGGCAACTCCAACCCCCCAACCGGCAACTCCGATCCCCCTTCCACTCCATCGGCCACCGACCGACTCTGATCAATAACCCATCCCACACCCATCAGCAGTGCGACACAGGACAGCATTCGGAAATGCCGCATGGCTATCTCCCGGTTCGCGTCCAAGTCCCCGCTTCCTCCGTGTCCTTCGGTGGAAAGATGCTTCTCCTCAGACGAATCCTTCCCAAACCAAGAATCAGATTGTAGCAGTCAGGATACCGGAGGCGATTGCTCCTGCGAAGGAAAAAACCGTGAGAATCGGGTCCCAACGTCGCCAAACAGCCCGCAAAACTGCGATCAAACCGTTCTCCGCAGACCTTAGATTCCGCCGGACCACCCGCTTGAAAGTGAAACGCCAGCGCTCTAATGTTTCCCTCACAAACTGAGCCGTTGACATCGGTTTTGCCGGCGGCGGCTCTTTCAGGAATTAGTTTGGAGAGACACCTGCAATCGAATAGGAGGGCATCAGTCATGGGCATTTTGCACAAACCCAAGAGTGTCCGCAATCGCCACAAAAAGCGGCGGAAAGCACGCCTGTACAAGTTGCGTGGCGTCAAGAAGTGCAAGCGGCGATGAGGCGGTGCGGCTCCACCTCCAAATCTTCTGCCTCCAGTTTCACTGCCGTCAAAGCTTATTGGGGCTGAGCAACGACAGCCTCCTCCAGAGCGAACAGAAACGCTTCGGGATTGTCATGATTGAGGCGTAACCGCCCGGTAACGAGAATCAAGTCCCGGCGTTTGTCGATCTGCCTGCCAGCCGCAAGGCGGACATATACCAGCCCGTTCGGCTCCGGCGCTTCGCAGAACCAGCACCCCACCGGATATTCCAACAGGAGGAATTCCTGCGGTTGGGGTTGATCTCCCAGGGGTTGCATAAAGCCGTTGAGGCTGACAAGCTGGCCATCTAAGCGGCGGAGGTAGTCGGGGAAGTGGACGGCTCCTCGATCACCGAACGACGTCGCAGCCAGAAGGGACCACGGCAGCGGCGTGGGGCCATCCGATCGGGGAGGTGGAAGCAGCCGCTCATCGAAGGTTTGGAGTAATGGGCGGGAGGAACGGGGACGAAACTGGGACTGATGCTTGGCATGCTGGCGGAGTTTTTCAGCTTCCGTGCGGAACAACAGGCGGCGTGCCCTCAGCGCTGGAGAATTGAGGCCAAACTCCGTGACACAGCCATCGAGCATGGCCGCCGCCACAATCACTTCGCCATCCGCATTAGCCAATTCGGCCAGTAGCCAGAGCAAACGACCATCCTGGGGTAGCCATAACGCCAGTTGCTGAGCAATGGCCACTGCATCAGGGGGAAGCGTCTGCCGGCGCTGTTCCGGCCAGGGTCCCACCGGCCCGTCCCAGGGCACGCCAAAGAGATCATCGACACCCCGTGCCGCGATTCCTCCTTTCTCTGCCCGGCGCAAGCGGACGAGTTTCAGATGATATTCCTCGTAACGCTTCCAGGCGGGAGGTGCTAGACGAACGGCCTCTTGCAAAGCCTCAATAGCCCGGTCCCATTCGCCCTGCAATTGCCAGGCGGTGCCGAGATTGGCGTGCAAAGCAAAGTGGTCCGGCCAGCGGCGTACTGCGGGCGTCAGCACCGCCAGGGCCTCATTCCAGCGGCCCAAACGAATCAGGACCGCCCCGTAATCGGCACTCTCCTGAGCAGTCAGCGGGCGCTGCCTCGCCAAACGCTGATAATGACCCGCAGCGGTGACATACTCCTGACGCAACGGGGAAGGACCACCGTCCGCCGGGCGCTCGGCCGCAATCGTTCGTAAAGCGCGGTGATCGAGTAAAAATCCGCGCCAACGGCTCGGCAGGGGAGCATACTTTTCCGCAGAATAATGGACCCCCGCTCGGACTGCCCCTCCGTCCGCCAGTCCCAACCCCAACAATACCCCTCCGACGGCACCGAACCGCACGAAGAGGCGACATACCGCCCGGTACGTCAGGGAAATTAAGGCGAATAAGAACGGGAACGCTCTCTGTCGCCGGAGACGGAAAGCTTCCTTTCTCTCTGCTAACGGGTGGCCGCGGAACTTCCTCATCGGTCGTCTCGCCAGACTGTGATCCTCGTCAAAGCTCTACCGGCTGGAATGGAATCCGGGGGACGGAGCAATAACGTTGTCTGTCAATTTTTCTCCGGCGTGGAGCGTTGCAGGGCGGCCAACTCTTCCGGAGATAGGGGTTCCAGGACAAATAAAGGCTCATCCCCGTCGAGGAACCATTCGTCCGAGTTCCGCAGGCGGAGGCGGAGGTAATCTCCTTCACTTGTCCCAATAGTATCGCCGGCGGCAAACGTCTGCCTCTCGTAGCGCAAGTAGTCCAACATGTTGCTGAAGAGACTAAACGTGGCCGAGCCGCGGTGATGCCCTTCGGTCCGCATGGCCAGATCCGGCAGGCCGAAGCTGTGGCAGCCGTAGGTCCGCATCCAAACCCCTTCCTCGCCGGCCACTTCCATCTTGACAAATCCCGCGTAGAAGAAGGGCAGCGGCAATGAGCGCATGGCTGAGAGGGTGTCGCCCCGGTCCTCTTCGTTGGGTAGGAAGACCCAAGCGGGCACAGAGGTGCGGGCCTGCTCGTTGAGGGCCACAATCGCTCCATGGGGAACCAGAGCTGCCGTAGCGGCCACCAGTGCCACGTACTGCTCCAGCGGATTCGGGTCGTAACCGGCGTAATACAGTAGAACATGGGTAGCATGCTGAAGGGCCTGCTGTTTGATCTCCGCGGGGTAATGGGCCGGGGCGACGCACCGCTCCACGGCACTGGCCGGCATCGGCGCATTGAAGCCGACCAGTTTAATGACGTGGTCCTTCCAGGCCAATAGGCCCACCACGGCCGAGGGGCTGCCTTGGGCTTGGGTCGGGGCATCCTGAGCGGGCAGCTCTGCCAGTTCCACCGTCGCGGCAGACAACTCCGGATGGTAAGCCCGCAGGGCAGCTTGGATTGGCTCGGCGGGCAAAACCAGGGGATGAGCGGACAAGAGGACTTGCACTGACGGGGGATCGACCAGCAGTGGATTAGCCACCGGTGGCCCACCATCCCGATGCTGACCCCGCCCGAAAAAACGCTCTAGCAGGTCCATAGCTTCAGTCTCCTTTTAGGGTTGTGGCGGCAGGGCGAGGGCCGACGGCGAGTCATTTTGTTTTTCCTATTCTCACTCCACTTGTGCTATCATACACCATCGGATGACCTGCAAGAGCGTTTTGCAGGCTCTTTCCCGGAATTTCGGTGTGCATCCGCCAACTGAAAGGGACCCCGCTATGCTGCAACGAGGTACGCTTTCCCGCCGAGGTTTCATGGCCCGTTCGATCGCAGCCCTGACCGCCGCCGGACTGCCTGCCTGGCATGCCCGCGAGTACTTCGCCGATCAGGCCCGCGCCGCCCAACAACCACCCACTGTCTCCCCGAATCAGACGGTCAACATCGGCGTTATTGGTGTCGGACCGAACCCCCGACGCTCGAATGCCCTCTACGCCGAGGCGAAACGCCACAAACATGTCCGCTTCACCGCCGTTTGCGACGTGGATGGCCGCCACCTGGACTACGCCGTCGCCCAATACAAGAAGGATGGCTTCAACGTCAAACCCTACAAAGATTTCCGGGAACTGTGCGCCGACAAGAATGTGGACATCGTAATCATCGCCACACCGGACCACTGGCACGCCTTGCAAGCAATCGCAGCCCTGAAAAACGGCAAAGATGTTTACTGCGAAAAGCCTCTAACCCTCACCGTCGAAGAGGCTTTGGCGCTCCAGAAAGTGACCCACCAGACCCAGCGAGTGTTGCAGACAGGCAGCCAGCAGCGTTGCGAAATGGCCGGCCGCTTCCGCTTGGCCACCGAATTGGTGCGTGCCGGACGGCTGGGCAAAATCACCCACATGGAATGCCGCATCGGGGCCAATCCCACCAGCGGCCCCATCCCGGCTGTCGATCCTCCCAAGGAGTTAGACTGGGACTTCTGGCTCGGCCCCACACCCAAAGTCCCCTACCGCCAGGACAAGGACAAAACCAACTGCCACTACAACTTCCGCTGGTGGTACGAATATAGCGGTGGGAAAATGACTGACTGGGGCGCCCACCACATCGACATTGCCCAATGGATGCTCGGCATGGATGGCAGCGGCCCCATTCTGGTGGAACACATCGAATCGACCAAGCCTTATGATGGGGGCGATGGTTACAACTGCCACCCGACTTTCAAGGTCCGCCTGACCTACGCCAATGGCGTCCCGGTTGAAGTCAGCCACGGAGCCGGCCGGGAAGTCAAGGGGCTGGTCGATGCCAACGGCAAGGAACGCTCCATCAGTCCGGGTGAAAACGGCGTCCTGGTCGTCGGTACGGAAGGCACCCTCTTTGTAAGCCGCGGCTTCCTCGTGGCCTCGGATAAGAAGCTGTTCGAGCCGCTCAAAGAGGTGCCCGCACTCTATCCCAGCCGGCCTACCAATCACATGACCAACTTCCTGGAGTGCGTCCAGTCCCGGCAAAAGCCGATCTGCGACGTGGATGTCGGTGCTAGCTCGGTAATCGTCTGCCACATTGCCGCCATTGCCTTGCGCTTGGGCAAGAAGCTCAAGTGGGACCCCCAAGCCCACCGCTTCGACGATGAGCAGGCCAACAAGATGCTCAGTCGGGAACGACGGGAACCCTGGCGCCAACTGGCTTGACCCGACCAGACACTTCCGGAATCCGAAAATCCGAATGCTGCCTGGTCCGAGTGCTTTCCTGAAAGCGCCCCACGGAGCATGACGTGATACTCGCTGTTATGCTTCCCGTGGGGCATTTCTCCGTTGATCTCGTCGGGCAGCATAAACTATCCTTAGACATGGTAAACTATCCCCAAGCATGAAGGGACTAGGCCGGTCCTTTCTTCCCCGTTCAGGAAACCCACTTTCGTCATGAAGGACCACGCAGGTTTGGGAAAAGTTGCTACAATGCCAGCATGGAACGTCTCAACAAATACCTGGCCCACGCGGGTGTGGGGTCTCGCCGTTACTGTGACGAATTGATCGCCGCCGGTCGCGTCACTGTGGACGGTGTCGTGGTCACCGCTTTGGGCACGAAGATTGACCCTTTGGTGCATCGCGTGGCTGTGGATGAACAGCCGGTACGTCCTGAGCGGCCCGTGTACTGGCTGTTGCACAAACCGGCGGGAGTTCTTTGTACGAATTATGACCCAGCGGGGCGTCCACGGGCCATCGATCTGCTCCCCCATGTGCAGGAGCGAGTTTACACGGTGGGCCGGCTCGATGAAGCCAGTGAAGGGCTGTTGTTGATGACCAACGATGGCGCATTGGCCGCCGCTCTAATGCACCCCCGCTACGGCATCCCCAAGACCTATCTGGTCCAAGTGGCAGGCAAACCCAGTCGGGAGGAATTGCAACGCCTCACGGAGGGCATTTGGCTCAGCGATGGCAAGGTGCGCGCCAAAAGTGTCCACACTCTCTGGCAGCAGGGAAATAGCACGTGGTTGCGGATCGTCCTTTGTGAAGGCAAGAATCGAGAAATCCGCCGGATGTTGGCCCGATTGGGGCATAAGGTGATGCGCCTGAAACGAATTGCTATTGGCCCGGTTCGCCTTGGACGCCTCAAGAAAGGAAAATCCCGACCCCTGACGGCGAAGGAACTAACCGCCCTGCGTCAATGGGTCGAGAGGGCACGCCAAAAACTGGTTGAGCAACGGGCACGCCTGAACGCCCGCCGTCGATCGCCTCCTCGTCCCCAGCCGCCGGCAACCTCCTCGTGATGTGAGAGCTGCACCAAACCTCCCCGTCGTGATGTCAGACCCTGGATCAGACCTCCCCGACTCAAGCGACAATATCCTGCTCATCCGGGGGAATAGTCATGCCCCATCTCCGCCGTGCCCGTGTGTTCCTCCAGGAACCGCTCGCTGAGCGAACGTATCGCCTGCGCCTGGAATGCCCGGAAATTGCTAGCCGGATTCGGCCAGGCCAGTTCGTGATGCTCCGTTTGCCGGAGTGCAACGACCCGCTCTTAGGTCGGCCTTTCGCCCTCTACGACACCGTTGTCGATGGACAGCAACAACCTTGGGGTCTCGATATCGTCTATCTGTTGGTCGGTCAGATGACGGGCCGTCTAAGCCAGTTGAACGCAGGAAGCTGCTTAGAGATATGGGGACCTCTGGGCCAGCCTTTCCCGGATTTCAGCGGTGTGGAGCAGGTAGTGCTCGTGGCTGGTGGCATTGGCCAGACACCTTTTCCCGCCTATACCCGCTATCTGCTCGGACGCCAAGGGTATGGCGGCGTTCCCCCTCAACAACGCGTATCGAGAGTGCTGCTCTACTACGGTGTCCGGACCGCGGCCCGTGTAGCAGGACTGGCTGACTTTCAGGCGGCCGGTGCCGAGGTGTTCCTGGCGAGTGACGACGGAACAGTGGGCTGGCATGGGTCGATTCTCGACCGGCTCATAGCTGAGCAGCCAGAGGGGATTCTCCTGGGATGCGGACCGGAACCGATGCTCCACTCCCTCGCACGCCTGGCTGTCCAATGGCAACGCCCCTGCTTTGTCTCCCTGGAAACCCCCATGGCCTGCGGCCTCGGAGCCTGCTTCAGTTGTGTCACGCGCATCCGAACCGAGCAGGGTTGGGACTACCGCCGCGTTTGCCTTGAAGGTCCCACCTTCGAGGCAGCCCAGTGGTACGACGCATTCGCTCTGGAGCGCTGATCTTTTCAGGGTATCTACAACAAGCAGCAGGCTAGCCGAAGGCTAGCCGACGGAATCAGTGCCCGCCGCCATTCGGCCGCTCGCAAGACCCAAGTATGCTGCGATTCCGCGTCCTGTGCCCGATCGGGTCATTCACTCCTGACTGATCTGAAAGACGATTTAGCCCGCCCGGAGGGGAAAAGGCAAGGAATAGCGCATGGCACTTCGCAACAGCGGTTGATGCCGCCGGGCCTGTTCAAAGCGCAGTTGGCGAATCCATTCCTCCACATGTTGCCCAGCCATCGGTGTGCGGCACAAGAAGCGTGCAGCACATACCACGCGCAGGGCCAGTGAGGGGCGTCCGGCCCGGATCATCCCGCGAACCAGCCGTTGCAAAATCGGCAGGCTTCCTGGGGCTTGCCGAGCAGCTCGAAGCAACAAACGGGCGCCGCGGCGGACCTTCCCCATCCCGATCAAGGCCTCGCCCAAGGCGGAACGATAGAGCGGGTGCTGGGGTCTCCGCCGCCAAGCGCGCCAGAACCAGCGGGCAGCACGATCATGGCCTCCGACAGGATCCTCTGCCCAGGCGCACCCCAACAAATACTGCCACCGGCTCTTTGTCGGGCAGAGCATGACCGCTCGGCGAAGATGCCATCGGGCACGGGCATACTCTCCCAAAGAGAGATATAGATGCCCTGTTAAGGCTTCCGCTCGCGCACGCTGCTGCACGGACAAGCTCGGCAGATGCAAATACCGCCGCAATAAACGTAGAGCGTCGGTCCGACGGCCCGCTCGAACAGCCTGCCGAACCGACGCCCAAGCCCCTTGGAATACGGTGAGCGTCCTGCTCATGCCAACTGCCTCCTGCAGTTGTTTACCCAGAGATGGGCGATGGTTTTTGCGTCCGTGATGGAGAAGATATACCAACCGTTCCACTTTTCGCAAGCACGAAATCCCGTGCCGCTTCCATTCAGAAAATAGCAAAATCTTCTCCCCATGAAGAGCGGACTGTAGCGTTTTGCGACAGCCCCTCACCGCCTGCGACAGCTTCCCACGTAATACCATGCCGCGCTGGAATCAGCATTCAACGGGATGAACCGAACCTAAGCGAAATTGACGGTCGGCACAGAAACAGAGCGGGTTGGCGCTCTCATTCCGTATTGTCTCATCCTCGCCTTCCCTCCAATCCCGCTTCTCATTGCCGCTCTCGTCACCAGGCCCTGAGTCACAGAAAAAACTGAAGACCTAGGCCGATGGGGTAAGATCACTCTGCGAAGTGTTCTTTGCCTGGCGGCTGAGTCGGGCCAGTACAAAGGATCGCACGCACAAACCAACAAAGACGGCGCAGATGAGGATCATCAACTCCCCGGCGACCGCCGACTTTTTGAAAGGATCGAACGTGCCTGTATTGTTGATCTGCCGGAGGATGGGCATGAAACCGCCGATGACGCCGAGCACGCCGACCAACGCCGCCAGGTGCATCGCGTGTTTGCGGAGTTTGTCGGAAAAAGCCAACCCTCCCAGAATCACCAGGACAATCCCGAACGCTGCCGGAATCAACGCTGTCGGGCTGACTTTGCCTGTCTGGGGATTCGGTTCGGCGCCGAAGTAACCAACCAGACCCACAAGGATGAGCAAAAGGCCGGTGATCACAGTCGGGAGGGCCATCATTGTGCAGAACTCCTCAGCAAGAGTCGATGGCAATGCCAGGAACGGCCGATGCCGTGGTGCCGCAAGCCAGCCATTAGCTGGACTAACGGACGTTCTCAGGCACAGACGATCCGCTAGGCCTTGGCCATGGCCATTTGGACGCGCTGAACCAAATCATCCGGTCCTTCCAAGTCTACTCCCCACGCGTCGGCGAAAACGGTCAGCATGCCATCTGGAGCGATGAAGCGGTGCAGTCCTTGACCTAAGGGGAGGTCTAGGATCGCTCCTTGATCCGGGATCGCTCCAATTTCGGCTAAAGCCTGCAAGAGCAGAGCCTGGGTTTCCATGTCTTCCCGCGAGCAAATATCCACACGCATACCTGCCTCCCCAACCAGCACCGCCCCCTCACTCCCATTCGATCGTCGCTGGCGGTTTACTGCTGATATCATAGACCACGCGGTTGATCCCCTTCACCTTATTGATGATGTTCGTGGCGACACGGGCAAGCAGATCCTCCGGAAGGCGGGACCAATCCGCCGTCATGAAATCATCAGTTTGCACGCAGCGCAAGCATATGACATTCTCATAGGTTCGACCATCCCCCATCACTCCCACCGAACGCACGGGCAAGAGCACCGCAAACGCTTGGGACGTTCGGCGATACCAGCCGCTTTTGTGTAATTCCTCAAGGAAGATTGCATCGGCTTTGCGAAGAATGGCCAGCTTCTCCTCAGTTACCTCACCGAGGCAGCGGACCGCCAATCCTGGGCCAGGAAACGGATGACGCCACACGACTTCCTCAGGCAAGCCCAACTCCAGCCCCAGTTTGCGGACTTCATCCTTGAACAGGTCCCGCAAAGGTTCAATCAACTCAAATCCCAGCTCTTGGGGCAAGCCACCGACGTTGTGATGGAGCTTGATCGTGGCCGCGGGGCCATCGGCACTCCCGCCGCTTTCGATGACATCCGGGTACAGCGTGCCCTGCGCCAGGAAACGGGCATTGGGGATTTGCCGGGCCTCCTGCCGGAAGACCTCGATGAACAGATTGCCGATAATGCGCCGCTTCTCCTGCGGGTCCTCCACCCCCTTGAGAGCGGCAAGGAACCGTTGGCCTGCTTCCACGACATGGAGATCCGCCCGAAACCAGTCCCGGAAGGTATGGCGCACCAGTTCCGTTTCCCCTTCGCGCATCAGGCCAGTATCCACATAGATGCACGCCACCTGAGGACCTACCGCCTTGAGCAGCAGCGCGGCACACACACTCGAATCCACACCCCCGGACAACCCGCAGATGACCCGGCTGTCGCCGATCTGCTCCCGCAGCCGAGCCACTGTTTGCTCCACGAACGCTTGCATTTTCCAGCGGCCGCTGCAACCGCACACATCCCGGAGAAAGTTGGCTAGAATCTGGCCGCCGTGAGGCGTATGGCTCACCTCCGGATGGAATTGCAGGCCGAAGATCGGCCAGCGGCGGTGCTTGACGGCGGCTAAAGGACACTGCTCCGTACTGGCCAGGATTTCAAACTCTCCCGCGCTGTCACTGACGCTATCCCCATGACTCATCCAAACGGTGGATTCTAGCGGATAGCCCTGGAAGAGCGTATTGCGGTCCAGGACTGTCAGCGTAGCTCGGCCATATTCGCGGCTTTTCCCAGCCACTACTTGGCCGCCGAAGGCCGCCACTGCTAACTGCATACCATAGCAGATGCCCAAAATCGGAATCCCGGATTCCCAAAGGCGCGGATCGCACCGCGGCGCCCCCGGCTCGTTGACACTCGCCGGACCACCCGACAAGATGATCCCCCGCGGGCGTAGTTCCAAGACCCGCTCCAACGGTAAATCATGCCGGACCAACTGGCAAAAAACGTTCTGCTCCCGTACCCGCCGGGCAATCAACTGGGCGAACTGCGAACCAAAATCCAGAATCAGGATCAATTCGTCCTTCATAGTCTCTATGCCTATTCTGCCCATCGGCCCGATCACGCCGTTGGAACGGAGGACTTCACGATCGCCGGTTTCCCCCTGACGCTTCTCACTTCTTGGAGAAGCAGCCCTCGGCGGTGGAGGGATTTTGCCCCCCCTCGGCCAGCTCCTTAGCCCGGCACGTGGCCATCCAAACCGCTTGCTGGAGGACGCCCCGGACTCCCGCTTTTTCCAGCACATGCAAGCCCGCGATGGTAGTTCCACCGGGACTCGCCACGGCATCCTTGATCTGGGCAGGATGTCGTCCGTCTTCCAGGATCAGCCGTGCTGTCCCCAGGACCGTATGGGCCGCCAGTTCCAAAGCCAGGTTCCGCGGCAAACCGCTCAACACCCCTCCATCCGCCAAGGCTTCCACGATGAGGGCCACAAAGGCCGGCCCGCTACCACTTAGACCCGTCACCGCATCCAACAGAGTCTCCGGCACGCGACACACGTAGCCAACGGCTCGAAATAACCCCTCCACCTGCTCCACTTCCCTAGGTGTCACCTCCGGAGCTGCGCTTATGCCCGAGGCCCCGCAACCGACGAGGCAGCCGGTATTCGGCATGACCCGTACGATCCGGCGATGTCCTCCCAAGCCGTCCTGAAGAGTTTGCAAACGCACTCCGGCTGCTATCGACACGAATAGGTGCTCTGGACGAAGCACCGGCCGGATCTCTTCGAGAACCGCCTCGACATCCCCCGGTTTCACCGCCAGAAGGAGCAACTCGCAGCGGGAGGCCACTTCACGATTGGAGGCAGCCAGCGGCAACCCAATGCGTTGCGCGAACTGCTCGCGAGCCGCCGCCTGGATATCCCAGGCCCAACTGCGTGATAGGTCCAGACATTCTGTACGGCGCCAGGCGCTGGCTAAAGCTGTCGCCATCTGGCCCGTTCCTAAAAAACCCACACCCCAACGACCGACTGCCATAGTATCACGCCCCTCACCCCAACAGTGTCCTAAGAGCTTCGATCGCCCGTTCTCCGTTGACCTGTCATCCAGGTCCCGGAACCAGCATGCCAAATTGCTGACGTAATTTACTGTGCGCTTAAGACCTCACCCCCCACTCGGATGGTAAGAGTGCTATTATACCATTCTTTACCCGGCAGTGACGATTGTCATCAGGTCAGAGTCGCGAATAGGCCGCTCTCTTCCTACGGCGTTATCATCCTGGCATCGGGAAGAACTATGTCTTGCAACAATCCCCGCTCAGAGCTTAGAGGCACACTGTAATTTGACAACCCGAGGCAGTATCGAGCTGATATAGTAAATCCACAGTATCAGCTCTTTTGGCAAGGACGAGCCACATTGGTCAACGGTGGCCAACTTGCCCATCGGATCAGGGTTTTCCTATGGGCCTCAATCTGGACGCATTGATTTTTGTGCCCGCTCTCGCCGGCTGTGTGATGGCGGGAATCCTCCTGGTTGGCTTTGTTGCCCATCATTATTTGACCATCCTGGAGAGCACAGCCGCCGGGGGACGGGAAGTCACCTGGATGCGGGAAACGTTCCTGGAGTTCTTCTGGAAGGCGTGGTATGTGGCCTGGCTGCTAGGGCTGTGCTATGCACCTGTCTACATCGGCGTGAGTCTGATGGCACCGGCATCAACGGAACGCTGGCTGCTTGTGGCTTTGGCCTTATGGGTCCTGTTCCCCATCGCGCAATTATCTTCTCTGTCTGCCCCATCACCGTGGTATCCGCTGAGTTTGTCCGCACTCAACCGCATGGCCCGCAAACCCCAGTTGGTCTTTGGTTTCTATTTGCTGAGTCTTCCCGTGCTAGGATTGCTGACGGTTGCCTGGTATGGCTCATTCTTGCGAAGAGGTTCTCTACCAATAGCGGTCGCGGCAGCGTTCTTGTTGACCCTGGGCGTGTTTTTGTATGCCCGCCTGTTGGGACGCTTGGCTTATGTCCTGGCTGTTGTCGAACCGTTGCTGGAACGGCGGCGTAAGAAAAAGCGCCGCCCGACTCCAGTGGACCTGCCCGCCGCTGCCCAAGCGTGTCTGAACAAGGCTCCTCCGCCTCCCCGCATCGCAGACCTGCCGCCGATCCAAACGCCTCTTGATGGGGCGATCAGCGGCTACGCACTCCAGGAAGAAAGCCGTGAAACCTTTCAGGCCGCCCCTGCCACCCGCCGCCTCATGGCCGAAATCGACACGGAGGAAGATTCTCCATCTTCGGAGTTGACCCCATCTCCGGGGTCAGAATCCGGCCAATCCACCCGATCCTCCCGCTTCTCACCCGCAGAGGCGCCACCCCGCCGTCGGACAGTCTCGAACCCAAAAGAGAGCACACGAACACGCCGTTCCCGCCGGGAACAGCCCGCACCACTCCGCACTGCTCGTCTCGAGGATCAGGATGAGGATGATACCCCATATTCCGTGCAGGAGCCGGAAGTAACCACCGGTCAATTGGCCCCGCCGGAGGCACTTCAGCCCACTCCAGATGAGAGACGCTTGCGCTGCCGCGATGACGCTCCCACAACCCAGCGCCGCCTCTGGAGTGCCGATCTGCTGACATTCCTTGGCCAGCCACAAACCCTCAGCGCCTGGTTGCTTTCCTCCACCTTGGCCAGCGTCCTAGTCCTACTCGTCCAGCTAGCTCGTGCCTTTCACCCCGCGGCGGGAGATTGAACGCTTTCCCTATCCCCGCACTACCCGTTCCAACTCTTCCCAGCGTTACTTTGCTAAGGAAGCAGGCGGCGATAGGATTCCTTGGGATGTCCTTCATTGGACCTGCAAAAACATGGGGCGGATCCGTTCCATAGTTGACTCGCCCGCAGGAAAGACTTATAAAACACTACCTGAACCACTCGGTTGGGCAGATAGCTCAGTTGGTAGAGCGAGCGACTGAAAATCGCTAGGTCGCCGGTTCGATCCCGGCTCTGCCCACTTAGCATCGTGACCTCTGATGCGTTGTGATCCTCCTCAAATCTTCAGCATAGTCTCATCGGTCTGTGTGTGCTCTTCAGAGGTATCCCTCTCAGGTCTGTGTGCCCTTCAAGGCGTCCCTTTCAGGTTCGCCGGAATTGGCGATCAAGGTCGGAACGACTGATGAGCAAGGTAGTGGGCCGTCCGTGGGGGCAGTGGTGGGACTTTTCGGCCCAGCGGCGCAAGCGGAGCAAAGCTGCGATTTCTTCGGGACTGAGGCGATCTCCGGCCTTGATAGCCGCCTTACAGGCCATTGTCGCCAGCAGATCATAGAGCAGAACTTCCCGGCTGGGAAGCTGATCGTGCGCGAGGAGATAGTCCAGTATGCCACGGACAATCTCCTGCGGCGACCGGCGCGACAATAGGGCAGGATAGCTCTGGATCAACGCGGTGTTACCACCAAAGGGAACGATGTCTAGCCCCAAGGTGCGGAGAATGTCGGCAACCGATAGCAACTGGGCTGCCTCGGTCGGAGTGAGTTCGATTGGCTCCGGTACCAACAGAGGCTGCACCTCCAGCGAACCTTGCAGAATTCGCTGACGCAATTGCTCGAAGAGAATCCGTTCGTGCAAGGCATGCTGGTCGATCACCAACATCCCTTGAGCCGTTTCCTGAACGATATAAGTGTCCTGGATTTGCAAAGCCGGACCGATCTGTTCCTCTTCAGCCTCGCGGACAGTTTCTGGGGACGGTCCTGGACTCGGCGCGGCCGCCGAAGGAGCCGCTGGCGGTGCGGGAGAAATAGTCAGCCCCACCGAGAAGGGGGCGGAACCCAAGTTGGCCTCCCAAGAGGAAGGGGGAGCGTGAGGCATTCGCTCATGAGGAGAAAATTCTTCTTGGCCCGAGGGGAAAAGCGAGGGAGCTGGCGACGCATGTCCTTCGCCTGATTCCACGGGATTCGAGTCGGCTACACCAGCCAGGGGTGCCGTCGGACCCGCAGGCGGCCCTGCACGAGTCGCAGCTTCCCACGGAGCCACCGTTTGCATGGCTTGCTGGTAGCGAGGTGACAATCCACCAGCAGACTGCGGCGAAGCGGAAGCTGGCGGCGACGCTATTGATCCAGTAACCGCTGGAGGCGTCGGCGCGGGAGGAGGGGGCGGTCCTTCATCGGGCCATTGCCAATCGGGCACCAAATTGGCCTGGCGCAAGCGTCGCTGAATGGTGCTACGGATCAAGGAGTAGATTAGCGAACTGTCCTGGAAGCGGACTTCCGCTTTGGTAGGGTGCACATTCACGTCCACCTGCTGCGGCGGCACAATCAGGAACAGAAAGGCTACGGGATAGCGGCCGGACAGCAGCAGTCCGCGATAGGCCTCTTGCAAGGCGTGGGTGATCATCCGATCCCGGAACCAACGACCATTGAGGAACAAATACTGCATTCTGGCGTGGCCGCGATCAACCCTTGGATCCGCGATATAGCCCCACAGGCGGATCGGTCCTGCTGTGGAATCCACTTCGTAGAGGGCATCGCGCACATCCGCTCCGAAAAACAAACCAATTCGTTCGGGGATTCCCACGGTGGCGGGAAGATCGTAAATGAGTTTGCCGTTGTGCCGGAGCGTTAGGTGAAGGTGGGGGCAGGCGAGGGCCAAGCGGATGACCGCCTCGCAGATGTGTCCCACTTCCGTGGCCACACTTTTGAGAAATTTTTTCCGCACGGGGACGTTATAGAACAGGTGGCGAACTTCCACGCGCGTCCCCACAGCTCCGTTCCACGGCCGTACCTCGGAGAGTTGGCCGCCCCAACACTGGATTTCTGCTCCAATCTCCACACCCGCTGCTCGGGATTGGAGCAGCACTTGCGCCACACCGCCAATCGAGGCTAACGCCTCTCCTCGAAAGCCCAGCGTACGAATGGCAAAGAGGTCTTCTACAGTTCGCAACTTGCTGGTTGCGTGAGTGGCAAAGGCTAGTGGCAAGTCCTCCGCCGCAATGCCCGTCCCATCATCCACCACTTGGATCAATTCTGTGCCGCCGCCTTCGATGGCTACATCAATCCGGCTGGCTCCAGCGTCGACAGAGTTTTCCAGCAATTCTTTGACCACCGAAGCCGGCCGCTCGATCACTTCCCCGGCGGCAATTTTCGTCACCACTTCCGGCGGCAATAACTCGATGCGATTCATGGATGGGATCATCACGCGGACATCACAGTTTCCACGACCGTACCAACTCTCTGCTGGGCAGCCTGAATCCTAATAATTCCCCTAATTGACTCCCTGCCGCCAACTGTTCTCTGCCGCTGCTGGGTCCATTCCGGCAGAACGTGCTCTACAACGGCCTCAAAGCATCCCCGATGAGAAAAGGCATCCTCTCGTATGGAAAATGCATTATCCATTCACATCTGTCTTCAGTCACAACTCGGCGGCGGAGGTTGTTTTCTTCTCGGCCAGCTTCCATTGCTGGAGTTTGCGGTAGAGTGTGCGTTCGCCGATGCCAAGGAGGCGGGCGGTTTCCTCCCGGTTTCCCTGGGTCAGTTCCAAAGCCTTGAGGATGTAGTAGCGCTCGACCTCTTCCAAGGGCCGCCCAATCAGGGCATCGGTTCCACACGCAGCCAGAGAATTGCGGACGAGACCTGCCGGCTTGATTCCGCAATCATCGGGGAGATCGTCGAGGGTCAATTCGCCATCTTGGTCCAGAAGGAGCATATTTTCTAGGAGGTTCTTCAGTTCCCGGACATTACCCGGCCAGTCGTGGTTCTCAAAGGCCTTCCAGACGGCGGGAGCCACTTTGGGAAGCGGTTTCCCATGACGCTTGCTGAGTTCCTTGAGGAAATGGGCACCCAAGAGGGGAATATCCTCCTTACGTTCCCGCAAGCTAGGCAGGCGAATGGTACCGACGCGCAGGCGGAAGTAGAGGTCCCGGCGGAAGCGTCCGGCTTCCACTTCCTGCTGCAAGTCTTTATTGGTGGCGGCGATGATCCGCACATCGACGCGGATCGGCGTATTAGCCCCGATGCGTACCACCTCGCCGTTTTCCAAGACGCGCAGCAATTTCGCCTGCAAAGATAAGGGCATATCGCCGATTTCATCGAGGAACAAGGTGCCGGTATGGGCATATTCAAAGCGCCCTTTGCGAGGTCCTTTGGCACCGGTGAAGGCCCCGTCTTCGTGGCCGAACATCTCGTCATCGAGCAGATTCTCGTTTAGAGCGGCGCAATTCATGGCTACGAAGGGCTTGCCCCGCCGGGGACTGTTGGCGTGCAGGGCTCGGGCCACCAGTTCCTTGCCCGTACCGTTTTCTCCCAGAATCAGCACGGAAGCGGAAGTCGGAGCGTAGGCTTTGAGATGCTGCAACACCTTTTGCATTTTCGGGCTGTTCCCGACAACGCCCTCAAAGCCAAACTTTTCATCCAACTGGCGGCGTAACTCCCGCACAGTGCGAATCCGCTCGGCGGCGTGATCGACCACGGCCCGCAGTTCAGCCAAATCGATTGGTTTCTGCAAGTAATGGGCCGCTCCCAGTTTCATCGCCTCCACTGCTGTGCGGACATCGCCGTAACCCGTAATCACGAAGACTTCGGTTTCCGCCTGCAATTGCTTGCAACGCCGTACGACTTCCAACCCATCCACTTCCGCCATCTTCAGGTCCGTCAGTACGATGTCGAATGCTTCCGTTTCCAGACGGGCCAGACCCGCACGGCCGCTACAACAGATGGTGCAATTATGACCGCGGCGCTCTAAGCTTTCCGCCAAAGTCTCCGCGAGCAATTCATCATCGTCGATGATGAGCACCCGCAAGGCTTCTTCGGGACTGGACATGTTCCTCTACCCCGTGACTTGGGAATCCACCGCCTCGTTTCCCACTAGCTCATTCTTTTGGTTTTTGTTCCCGCGCCTCAGCGCCGCTAGCTACCTAGGAACAGGAATAGCCTAACTTCCCTTCCCCTGTCCGGCTTCCCCTATTGTTTTAGAGAGTCCTGGACACGGTGAGGGATTCATCCCCCTGGGGAGACGTTCCGCCAGGAATGATCGCCACATCCCCCGACAGCGGGTGTTCTCCGCGGATCCAGGTAACAACACTCCCCATGACGAGAAAACCCTATTATCTTAGGAAGTGATGCCACGACAGGGGAAAGTTTGGATGCAGCGCTGGCCGAACAGGTCCTGCTGCCCCAGGCCGACCTCTGCCGCGACCGAGGAATTCCCAGGAAAAACTGCCACCGCCGGTGTCAGGACCTGGGAAGAATGACCCTTTTCATGAAGCAATATTTGTAGCAATCGTATGCCAGTGGGATATTCTATGGAGGCCCGCCGGGCCGCGCCGAGTTGAAATGAGGACAGGAATACCCCAGGGGCGCGAGCAGGAAATCATGGGCCGACCCAGGAGTCATAAAGCCGTACGGAGGGTAATGCATGAGTCCGTGGATCCTCTCATTGGCGTTGCTCGCTCCCGCTCAGTCCAGCGATGGGTCTGCGGGAAATAACGAGGTGGGGCACCTGCCGCGTGCGGCCGATGGCCGTCCCTTGAATCTGGACTTTGAGACTGGCGATCTGCGAGATTGGGCGGCCGAAGGAGAGGCTTTCCGGGATCAGCCGATTCGCGGAGATACGGTACGCCGCCGCCGGGGAGACATGCGCAGCCGGCATCAGGGGGAATACTGGATCGGCGGATACGAGAAGTACGGCGACAAACCCACAGGTACGCTCACCAGCGTCCCCTTCCGAGTGACCCATCGCTGGGCTAGCTTCCTAGTCGGCGGCGGACCCTGGCCAGAAACCTGTGTGGAAATCCTCTGCGGTCCGAATGTCATCCTGCGCGTATCCGGTTTGGAAGAGGAAGATATGCGGCGGGTGGTGGTGGACCTGTCCCAATATGTGGGCCAGGACATTCGCATCCGCCTGGTAGACCGGCACAGCGGCCATTGGGGGCACATCAATTTCGACGATTTCCGCTTTCATGACCAGAAGCCGAACTTCCCCGAACGTCCAAAGCACCACCCTCTACCGCCACCGGATCAGTACAAATATGCCGGCCTGCCCCCCCAACAGGCAGCTCAGGTGATGACAGTACCGCCCGGTTTCTCCGTAACGCTCTTTGCCGGGGAACCGGATGTCCATCAACCGATCGCTTTTTGCCTGGACCATCGCGGCCGGCTGTGGGTGATCGAGGCCTATACCTATCCTCAACGCCAGCCGGAAAAGGGTCCGCTGATCCCGGTCCAGCCAGGCAAGCCAGCCGTCGGGGACAAAATCATTATCTTCGAGGATACGAATGGAGATGGCAAATACGACAAACGGACAGTTTTCCTAGAAGGGTTGAATTTGGCGTCGGGGATCGAGGTGGGATTCGGTGGAGTCTGGGTCGGTGCTGCCCCGTATCTGCTATTCATCCCGGACAAGGACGGTGACGACAAGCCCGATGGTCCGCCGCAAATCCTGCTAGATGGCTGGGGTTGGCAGGATACCCACGAAACGCTCAACAGTTTCATTTGGGGACCAGATGGCTGGCTCTACGGCTGCCACGGTGTCTTCACTCATTCCCGCGTGGGCAAACCCGGCACCCCGGATAAAGATCGCATTCCAATCAACGCCGGCATCTGGCGCTACCATCCAACCCGCCATGTTTTCGAGGTCGTGGCCCACGGAACCAGCAATCCCTGGGGATTGGATTACAACGCTTGGGGAGATTTCTTTTGTGAAGCCTGCGTCATTCCGCACATGTGGCACATCGTCTTAGGGGGTCGCTATCACCGCCAGGCAGGGACGCACTTCAACCCTTACACTTACGACGACATTAAAACCATCGCCGTGCATCGGCACTACGTTGGTCCCACTCCTCATGGAGGAAACAACCGCTCCGATAGCGCCGGCGGCGGACATGCCCATTGCGGCCTGATGTGCTACCAGGGCGGCGCGTGGCCGAAAGAATACTGGGGCAAATTGTTCATGGGCAATCTGCACGGCCACCGGCTCAATGTGGACATAATCACCCCCAAGGGCAGCGGCTATGTTGCCAATCGTCAGCCGGACTTTCTGCTCTCCCACGATCGCTGGTTCATCCCCGTCGCCATCAAGAGCGGGCCGGATGGCAATGCCTACCTGCTCGATTGGTACGACAAGCAGATTTGCCACTTGCCGCAACCGGAGAAATGGGACCGCACGAACGGACGCATTTACAAGATCAGCTATCAGGGAACCCGCCCGGTAGTGGGTTTGGACCTGTCCCGTTGCAGCGACCTGCAACTCGTGCAATATCAGGAACACAGCAACGACTGGTATGCCCGGATGGCTCGCCGCTTGTTGCAAGAGCGAGCCTATCAGCGAAGCCTGCAAGCGGACCGACCCGCCTGCCCGGAAGATTGCTTGCTGGAGGAGCAAGCCTATCGGCATTTGGTCGCGCTAGCCAGCCGGCATCCTGAGCCAACCATCCGACTGCGTGCCTGGTGGACGCTGCACCAGGTCCACCCGGATGGATGCCCGCTGCTCAAGCAAGCCTTGCAGGATGCCGACCCCCACATCCGGGCATGGGCCATCCTGCTGGCTTGTGAAAACGGCCTACCCGCATGGTTGACGAGCGGCGACCTCAACGATCTGTACGGTCCCCAAGAAACCTCCCCCATCGTGCGGCGTGCTCTGGTCTCAGTGGTGCTGCGCGATCCCTCCCGATATGTGCCCGCCCTACCCCGTTTGATGCCACGTTGGCTAGCCCACGCGGAGGATGCCAGCGACCCGAACCTGCCTTACCTGTACTGGTACGCTTTGGAACCCTACGTCGCACGACAGCCGGCGGATGGCCTACGGTTGGCAGCGGAAGGAAAAATCCCCTTCGTCCAGGAATGTGCCGCCCGCCGTGTTGGTGCCCTGGGCACTCCGGAAGCCTTACGCCTGCTCGTGCAGCATCTGGTCCAAGCACCGGGAGAGGAGCAGCGCGGGGCATATCTCCGCGGTTTGCAGGAAGCAGCACGGGGCAAGCGGCAACTTCCTATGCCGGAGGGGTGGCCTCAAGCCTTGGAACTGCTCTTGCGGGCGCGCGACAGCGCCGTGCGGCAACAAGCCCTGGCATTGGCTGCCACCTTCGGAGACAAATCCGCCCTCACCCTCCTGCGGAAAGTGTTGGCCGACCCACAGGCGGACGCCGGCGCACGCCTGTCCGCTCTGACGGCTTTGGTCGATGCTAGAGATGCCGAAGCCATTCCTCTGTTGCATGCGGCCGTGGCGGAACCATCTTTGCGAGCCAGTGCCATCCGGGCCTTGGCTGCCTGGGATCATCCCCAAACGCCTGCCGTCTTGCTCCTGCACTATCCCCGCTTGACTCTGGCCGAAAAGCGTGAAGTCCTCGCCACTCTGGCCTCCCGCCTCAGTTTCGCCAGGGAGTTGATGGCTGCCATCGCCGCACGCAAAATTCCTGCCAGCGATGTCCCAGCGGAAATCATCCGCCAGCTTCGCAGCTATAAGGACGCATCCTTAGACCGCCAAATCGCCGAGTTGTGGGGCATCGTCCGCGATTCGCCAGCCGAGCGCAAAGCGCTCATCGCACAATGGCGTGCTCGGCTCAACGCCTCGCCGCCTGGCGATCCCATCCTGGGGCGTGCGATCTTCGCCAAAACCTGCCAGCAGTGCCACGTCCTCTACGGAGTTGGCGGACAGGTCGGACCGGAAATCACGGGGGCAAACCGCTCCAGCCTGGATTATCTCCTGGAAAACATCCTCGATCCCAGTGCGGTTATCCCCAAGGAATACGCCGCCACGCGCATCGTCACCAGCGACGATCGCACTATCATCGGTATTATCAAGACAGAGAATAACGGTGTTCTGACGATCCAAACTGAACGCGAACTGCTCACGCTTCCCGTGGCAGACATCGTAGAGCGCAAGCCCTCCGAGCAGTCGATGATGCCGGATGACATCCTGCGGCAACTGAGCGAATGGGAGTTCCGCTGCCTCATCGCCTATTTGCAAACGACCCAACAGGTGCCCATGCTCGCCACACCCGACAATGCCAAGGATTTCTTCAATGGCAAGGACCTGACCGGCTGGGACGGCGACCGCACCCTCTGGACGGTGGAGGAAGGGGCCATCGTGGGCCGAACAAAAACGGGCTTGAAGCGCAACAATTTCCTCGTATCGCAACTGGCTGTGGAAGACTTCAAGCTGTCCCTCAAGGTCAAACTGGTGCCCAATAAGGAGAACAGCGGTATTCAATTCCGCAGCGTCCTCCTGCCGGATGGCGAGATGCGCGGGCCGCAAGCCGACATCGGCGCTGGCTGGTGGGGTAAACTCTATGAGGAAAGCGGGCGAGGTTTACTTGCCAAGGAAGGAGGAGAAAAATACGTCAAGCCGGAGGACTGGAACGACTACGTCATCGAAGCCATCGGCCCCCGCGTTCGCATCTGGATCAACGGCCAATTGTGCACTGACTACACCGATGACAAACTCGCACGCCGGGGAGTCATCGGGCTACAAATTCACAGCGGCGGACCTATGGAAATCCGTTTCAAAGACCTCCGCCTGGAAGTCTATCCATCTCAGCCCGCCCCGGAAAAAAAGACGGAGAAAAAATAATCGGCTACCCGCCAGGTGGTAGTGACAGCAGCCGCCGACATTGCTATGCCCCGTCCCCGCCGAATCCATCCAGCAGGAGGGCAAGGCATGGGACGCTGGCTTTTGGTCCCGGCGGTAGGAACGACCATGATGGTCCTGGCCCTGGCGACGGCCCAACAGTCGCTGCCACCGCCCGCCACGTTCCCGAGACGACCGGCTGTTTCCCCTCCATTATCGGAACCGCCAGCCGCTCCCGTTCAACCGGGGAAAGTCATTGCTTCTCCAGCAACTTCATCTCCAGCAGGGCCGGGAACGGCTCCATCCCTTCGATCGGACACTGTGGCGGTGAGTAACCAACGGATGCCTTTAAAAGTGGCGGAGCTGACTTTGAAACGCTTGGTCACCGGAGCAGATTCTGCAAGCTGGCAAATCTGGGCGGGCCATCGTCTGTTCCGGGATTTCGCCGACGACGAAGAAAGCGCCCGCGCCGTGCTAACCACCTTGCGCGATCAGCGGCCGGAGGAATGGTTCCTTATCGGTTCGCCGCACCCAATTGTCGAATACGGTCTAGTCAACGGTCAGCCGCCGCTGATGTTGGGCCGCACGGGATCAGGCGATCCGCGATCCGGCAGTTCCTTCCTGACCCACCAGCTCGATACCCACCGGCCCTTGATGAGCGGCACCGGATTGCATGCCATCCTGCCCATCGATCTGCGAACGATCCGCCTGGAACAAATCCACGGTGTGTGGGTCCTGCGGGATGATCACAATCTGCTGATCAACTTCGCCGATCAGCAAGCAGCGGGTGAGCAGGCGCTGGCAGCCATCCGGCGGCATGGCCTGAATCGCTTGGGGATTGTGGGCAGGCGCCGTCCTGTTTTTCGCTGTCTGTTTGCCGCCACCGAGGAGGGACGAGAGGGCCTGCCGGAACCGCTGCGCCGCCAGCATCTGCAACTCCAGAGTGATGCCCTCAATCCGATCGGCTTGGCCGTACCGGGAGTGGGATACGTGGGTCTGCTCCACCGTTTTGATCCCCGCAGTTTGAGCCTGCGCAAGCAAGGCGGACAATGGCAGATCGTGACCGCCGACGATTATGTGCTTGGCCAATTCGGCCCCGCGGAAAGCCATGCGGCTGATGCCCTCCGCCTGCTCCGTGAGGGGCAATTCACCGCCATTGCCCGTTACGGTCCGGCCACGTTGCTCTTCCGCCAGGAGCAAATCGCCCATCGCCTCCCGTTGCATACCCATGTCCGAGTTTTTGATCCGCGCAATTTACGCGTCGTCACCACGGGCCAGCGTTGTTTTGTGGCGGATCAAGGCCGCCCGGTGTGCGATTGCCGCGATTCTGCCGAAGGACAAACCATTATCGCCATCCTTCAGGCTTTCGGATGCAATTTGCTCGCCCATATCGGACCCACACCCCGTCAAGGCTTGACCTTCTTCGCCCGCCATCCATGAACCGCCGCCCCCCCACACCACTGACCGCGGTACTGCATAAACCGTTCACACCCCTTCTCGGAGAAATGCCGTTGTCGAAGAGTTGCTAACACCGGCAGGGAGAACATGGCAACGCAAATCATGCCGGCGGATGAGAGCGTCCAGCTCCCCTTCAACTTGCCGCCAGCGTGGGGAGGGTATGCACAGAATGACTTCAATCTCTTCCCTGTCCGCTGAGATCGGCTCGATGTTCAGAGGCTGAGGCCTCCAATCCAGGTTCTGCAAAGTCGCGGTTGTAAAACCGGTCAATTCCAGCTCTGGCAACTGCTCCAACTCGCGGAGCACAGCCAGCAAGCGTTTGGGATCGAAGCGGCCTTGAGCCTCTGGATTATTCAGGACAAGGTTAAGGGCTTTTTCCCGTTCCGGTGTCAGGTGCACCACCGAGACGGGCACGACTTCTACGCCCAGCTCCCGCAGAATACGTAGGCGGAAGTGACCTCCCACCACATGACCGGTTGTTTCATTCCAAACCAGGGGTTCGACCAGCCCGAAGCTCTGCAGACTCCGGCGCAATCGGTGGTAAACCCGCGACGTCTCCGGCAAGACCGCCCGCGGATTGTAAAGGGCCTCCTTCAACTCTTTCAGCGGCAAATAGCGGATTTCGAGCGGGGTCATCCTCTGAGTCATCGCGATTCCCTCGAATGTAAACATATTATCATGTGTACATAAGTATGCACCATAATTCGGGACTTGTCAAGGCAAAAATGTCCGAGGGAGTTAGTTTGTGCTCCCAGAGTGCAGGGAAGGACTGATAAACTAAAGGTTAGAGAATCAGAAAGCCCAAGGGCGGGTCGTCATGGGCGCGGGCGTCATTCGTTTCCGTTGTCCGCACTGCGGTCACGCCTACGAGGTGCTGGAGGCGATGGCCGGCCTTCCCCTGATCTGCAAACGTTGCCGCGGATCGTTCTTCGTACCTTGGCCATCCCAAGCCAGCCCAACTCCGTCGGAGAGCCATGCCGACCCATCGGACCCTGCCTCGCCCCTTTCTCACGAGCCGACCAATGACAACACTGACCGTGCACAATCACCCGGAGGGAGTCGTCGTGGAAATTTGGGTCCAGCCGAGAGCCAAACAAAACGCCTTCCTGGGAATCCATGACGGCAAGTGGCGGATCGCCTTGACTGCTCCCGCGCAACAGGGACGAGCCAACGCCGCGCTGATGGCCTTTCTGGCTGAATGGCTGCATCTACGCCGTTCGCAAATCGTCCTGCTCCGGGGTCAAACCCATCGGCACAAAACGCTGCTGCTCCGCGACGTCACAGAAAACCAACTCCGGCAACACCTCCGTTCCCTCTTTTCAGAAGGCGAGTAATCCGAAGGCGAGTCACCTCCTCCGCTTTCCGTTGGCAGGTCAGGAACGGCATGCCTCGCAACCCTCTTCAGGGAGTTAGTTCGCCAGAATGAATTGTTCCCATCCGCCTTCTGGCCAAAACACAACGGTTCAAACATTTCCAACTGTTGGCCCATCGAGTGGAACTAGGCGCTAGAGGGTGGCAAAAAGGAATCAAGAGGATGCGGCGGAGCGGATCAGGAGCGGCCACGGAACACGGCGGTCAAGTTTCGCAGGACACCGTGCCTTGCATGTTTTCCGGACCGAAAGGACCAGAGGCTTCCTTCGCAAAGCAGGACCAGCAGGGCGTAGGGAACCAAACCAGTAGTGATAGCGATCATCAGAGCCTGCCATTCCGCGGGGATTGGTCCTATAGTCCACCAAATGATAAGCGGTAAAGTGACGCACACCAGGGGACGCTTGCAACTCCGCTGCCAGTATTCCCCCCAGTTCGTATGAGTATGGCGGCAGGCGGCCATAATGGTCCAGAGGCAGAAGAGCACATTCGGGATCGCAACCGCAACTGCCAGTCCCATCAAATGCCAGAAGGAGGCCACCAGCAGACCGATGGTGAGGACCGCTGCGCCTTCCAGGAGTGCCCATCGGGCAAACCCGCGCAACTGTCCCACACCGTAAAGCACGCGAGCTGCCACCGATTGGGCCACACCCAGGGTAAGGGTCAGGGAGAGAATGAGAACCACCGGATAACTCGCATCGGCGACGCTGGAAGAGCCGAGCCAGCGATTCAGAAAGGCATGGCCGAAGAACACCAATCCGCCGTGTACCGGCAAGACAAGGTAGAGCACCGCCCGCGTCGCATCGAGGAAGAGGCGGCGCAAGCCTTCGCGGTCGTTCACGGCTTCCCGCTGGCTAATGGCAGGTGTCAAGGTAGTCGTGGCCGCCCGCAGCAGGTTCTTTCCCATGTCGATCAGGCGATACGCCAGGGTGTAATGAGCCACAGCCGCCGCCGAGAGGAACAGGCCCGCCACGATCGGCCCGCTCTGCCCACTCAACCGCCCGGCGACCATGGCCAGAAATGCATCGCGGCTGTATCCGCGCACCTCTCGCAGGGTGGTCCGATCCACCCAGCGCCAGGAGAGTGACAAACCCGGCAAATCACGCCGCACAACCCACCACATCACGCCGTGTTCCACAAGCTGGCTCAGGCTCAAGACAACGGCCAGGCCCGTCAAACCCGGTGCAGTCTCCATCACCAGTACGATACCGCTGACTCGCAGAACAAGAGCGCCCAACCGCACAGCGCTCTTCTGCCCAAACCTTTGCAAGCCATCCAGTAAAGTGGGAAACACACTCAGGGGCAGCGTGAAGGCAAACTGACCGAACATCAGAAGCAGAAATGGTAGGAGTCGATCGGCCTGGTCCAACCGGTTTTCGAGGAGGGGGGCGAGGACCAAGCCCAAGGGCAGACTCACGAGCAGCACAATCCCAGCGGCACCGCAGTAGAGCCAGAAGGCGGCAGCGGCATAGCGGCTCAATTCTTGCTGAGCGCTCAGCGCATGGTAGCGGGCCACGTAGCGGACGAGGCAAGCTGCTAGGCCTAGGTCCAGGAGAGTGAAGTACGCTAGCAGGGCTTCTACCATACACCACACGCCATAGCGGGCTTCCCCTAATCGGCGGAGCAGGTAAGGAGCCAGAAAGAAAGCCACGGTTAAGGTGGCGGCGAAGGCGACCCAGTTGGCCAGTGCCCCCCACGCCATGGTGCGGCCACTGGACCCAGGAGCGGAGTCATGGTGTTGCTCAGACATGGCAGTTGCCCTTCCTTGGGCTATGCGGCAGGCGGGAGCAGAGCCAACCGTTGGGTGTTTTCAATAGGCGTTATTTGGTATGCACCGCCGGGGACAGGTGAAACACTTCAGTTTTCTACGGCAGTACGCGAGCGGGCTTTGCGCTTCGGTTCCTCAGCCTGCTGCTCCAGTGCCTCCAAAGCAGCTTTCGCCTCGGCCTCTTCGCGTTCCGCTTCCAGAGCCAATTCTGCGTCCGTGGTGCTCTTGGGCTTATGCTTGCTCAGGACCGCTTGGCGAATCTCTTCGCACAGTTCCTCACGTTCTCGCAAAAATTGCAAGGCCGCTTCCTTCCCGTGGCCCAGCCGTTCTCCCTTGTAACTGAAGTGTGCCCCGCTTTTGGCGATGATCTGCTCATCCACCGCGAGGCGGAAGAGATCACCGAGCCAATCGATCCCGCGATCGAAGAGAATGTCGAACTCTGCGGTGCGGAAGGGCGGAGCCACCTTATTTTTCACCACGCGAACGCGAGTTTCTGCCCCGATCGCCTCTTCATCTTGCCGGAGTGTTGTCACTCGTTTGACTTCCATGCGGACGCTGGCATAGAACTTGAGGGCCAACCCGCCCGGCGTCGTATTCGGATCACCGTACATCACCCCGATCTTTTGGCGAATCTGGTTAATGAAGACCAGGCAGGTCCGGCTCTTGTTGATGATCGGCGTGAGCACCCGCATCGCCTGGCTCATCAAGCGGGCTTGCAGCCCCACCTTGGCATCGCCGATCTCCCCATCCTGAATTTCGCTTTTCGGTACCAAAGCGGCCACCGAATCGACCACGATAATATCCACCGCATTGGAACGGATTAGCATCTCGGCGATCCGCAGGGCTTCCTCCCCATAGCTAGGCTGCGAGACCAGCAGGGCATCCAGATCAACGCCAATCCGCTTGGCCCAACTGGGGTCCAGGGCATGCTCGGCGTCGATATACGCCGCCACTCCTCCCTGCTTTTGGGCATTGGCCACCGCATGCAGGGCAATCGTCGTCTTACCGCTCGACTCCGCTCCGAAAATCTCCACGACCCGGCCCCGCGGCAAACCCTTCCCGCCCAGGGCAATATCCAGCGACAGCGAACCGGTTGGAATCCCTTCCACGTCCTGCGCTGTCATATCCCCCAACGACATGATCGAGCCTTTTCCGAACTCCTTCTCGATCGCCGCGAGAGCGTTCCGCAGCTCCTTGTTGTCCAGCAACTTGTCCTTCTCCGCCATGGTTCTGTCTCCCCTGAGAGTATGTTGTATTTCGGATCAATCTGGGAAAGAGAAAAGGCGCCGCCACCCGGCCCTTGGTTCCTCTGTCCCTGTTGCGTGTAAAGAAGTTTACCCTCTTCCCCCCATTTTAGAGAAGGTCAGCAGGTCAAAAAAATTCCCGCGCATCCCAAGGTCTGCCGCGTGGCGAATTCATCTGCTGTCCTGCCTCCCATGAAACACAGACTCGGAGTTGCCGACCCTCCCCGTTCGTATTTTCTCCGCTGACTTATCAAAACTGTACGCGTACCTCCCGGCGAAAAACAAGACGAGCCGTCCTCCCCCGCTCTGGCCATTGCTGGTTCCTGATGGGAACTGCGGCATCACAGCGGTGGTGTCACAATAGGCTTAGGGGGATTCAAGGCTCAACCGCCAGGAAGGAACTGGAAGGCTAACCGCTGGGAACGGATCGGCTGCCTTTGCCATCCGGCTCAGTGGCTCCTGCAACTGTCGGTGCGACATGTGAGTGGTCGCGGAAGACCGGTTTTTCACCCATCGGTTCACTCCAAAGCAGCGTATTCGCGCTCCAGACGCTGGGCCACCGGGTGCCAGAAACTGGGATCGACGGCCGCATACATCATTTCGGCCCGTTGGATGAGAAAGCGAGCAATTATCTGCTCATGGGACAGTAACTTATACTGCCATGCCACGGAAGTGAAGAAACCCTGCCGGCGACGGAGTATGGGATCGGCCATCTCCACAGCCTGCCGAAGGGTAATTTCCCCGACGACCAAACGCACCGTGATATGATCCAAGGCCTGACAACTGAGATGCAACCGAACCCTTGTTCGCTCCAGGTGCTGCCTTTGCTCCTGAATCTGGCCCCAATCTAGGCCAGGCTGCGTCCTGCGGGGCAAGCAGAATGTGATCGTTTCCGGCGGTTCTGCTCGTTCAGAGTTATCGCATGCCCAGTGCCACACGGAGTGCATCGCCAACACCCCAAAGGCCATCCCGATCATCAAGCCCGGCATCTTGAAGAAGCCTTGCAATGGTGAGTCCTCCTGTCGGGCAACGGCAGTCTCTCTGGGGAATACGCCCTTTCAGGCATCTCTCCCGCAGGAGAGGTTACTGCCTGCCGGTGAAGGTGGCGTAAGAGTTCGGAGAGGCTTTGCTGCTAGTCAGGGAGAGGCACGTCGCTCAGGCAAAGGCTCTGGCCGCAGAGGACAAGATGTTTCGGAGAGGGAGGAAAATTCACGATCGTTCATGAGAAAGTTCGCTGCCGCTCAGGAGAAACCAGAGAGAGCACCGAACAGTCCGAATCCAGAAACAACGCTTTTTCAACTTTCATGACCATTGTTCTTCCGAGGCTTTCAAGACGCCTGCCGTTTCAAGTGTCCCCACGAGGCACCTCAGTCGAGGCGCCACTTCTGCATGACTCAATGTTCCCAAGCATACCTTCCCAACACAAGTTGCTGCCGCTCGGCTTCCAAGCGCTTCCAAACGCGAGCCTGTTCCGCCGGGGGTAGTTGCTGCACCTGAAACTGCACGTGGTGCAGGACATTGGCCAGAGTCTTTTCATAGTCGTTGCTGCCGGGATAGTGATGGCGCAAGACGGTCAGATAACCGGGATCGGATTGCATGGACTGCCAGAACTCCTCCGTGACCTGAGCGAGGGAGCATTCGCCTTCGATCAGGAGAGCGACGAGGTGTTCTTTGTGGAGGATGCGTTGCCGGAGGCGGAGGTTGGCGTGGTCGAGTATTTCCGTACGGCGCTGTTCCGTCTGGAGTTGTTGCTGAAGGCAAGGCCACTCCCGAAGGTCCTCAACAAGTTGATCCACAACAGGAGGGCGGAAGGCTGTCATAGCCAAAAGTATGCTCATGCCCACCGCCAAGCGGGCCAGGCGGAACGTTTGGAACACAGTTGTTTCTCCCAAGCCGGAACCGAGGGTTAAGAACATCGCAGCTTCCCAAAACTGGAAGGCTGCGGGGAAGAGGCAGGAGAACGGGGTGCTAGCCATATCGTCGAGCTGCGCCGCCGTTCCGTGTCAGGGGGGCTTCTTCTGTTCGTTCTTCCCAGGAATCTCCCTGGCGTCGAACAGCCACAGGTCTGAGCTGTTGCTCGCACCTGTAGGGGGTGAGACTGCCGGTTCCGGTCCGCAGACCCCACCACTTCTGAAGGTATGCAACACCGGTGCCACAGGGCAGGTTTCGCTCCTTCACCCTCTCTATCGATGAACACAAGCCTTATTTTGCTAGCCGTTGTCACGGCGAGAAGAATATCGTCGGGTTTTCAGCATCCCAATCCGCCTCGACCATTTTTGCGCAGGGCCTGGGCAAAATCGCTGAATTTCTCGCACAAGCAGCCCAAAGCCGCACGGCCAGAGCTTTTTCGTCTGTGGAGAAAAAATTGGGGGCCTTATCAATCCGGCGCCACTGCACCATACTGCGGAGGATGAGGATTGCGAGTGTTAGACGGAAATGCGATGATTGGTCAAGCTGCTGGGATTCTCACTCGCAAGAGCGACTTCCTGAGGATAACATGAGGAACTGGCAAGCAGCGAAGAGGATGGAACCCAACAGTGAGACATGCCATGAAGCATCGATTATGGTATCCAACTTGCGGGATGGTATGGGCGACCGTTTTGTTGGCCAGTGGATCGGTGTCAGCCGGGGAAGAGCGGCAATTGTTCAATGTGGTGTTGTTCGTCATCGATGATCTGGGGCAACGCGATCTCGGTTGTTATGGCAGTACCTTCTACCGTACACCCCATATTGATCGCTTGGCGCGGGAAGGGATCCGCTTCACCGACTTTTACGCCGTCTGTCCCGTCTGTTCCCCGACACGGGTGAGCATCCTAACCGGGCAGTATCCTCAACGCTGGAATATCACCGACTGGATTCCGGGCCGAAAGGATCAACCAGATCAACGATTACAGCGTCCGTCCATTCGTACAGAGTTGCCTTTGGAGGCGGTCACCATTGCCGAAGTGCTCAAGCGTCGCGGCTACGTGACGGCCCACATCGGCAAGTGGCATCTAGGGGGAAAAGGTTTCGGTCCGAAGGAACAGGGTTTCGACATCAATGTCGCCGGTGATGAGACGGGAACGCCTCGAAGTTATTTCGCCCCCTTCCGCAACAAAGGGGGCGTGATGCCTGGCTTGGAGGAGGCTCCGGAAGGGGAGTATTTGACGGACCGGTTGGCAGCGGAGGCCGTCCGGTTCATCTCCGCGCACAAGGACAGGCCGTTTTTCCTCTACCTGCCGCATTACGCCGTCCATACGCCGTTGCGAGCACCTGCGGAGCGTATCCGCCGCTATCCGAACCAACCGCGGCCGGGAACCCAGAGCAATCCCGTTTATGCCGCGATGGTCGAAAGCATGGACGACGCGGTCGGACAAGTGCTGCAAGCGCTTGCGGACTATCGCCTGGCAGACAAGACGGTGGTGCTTTTTACGAGCGATAACGGCGGGTTGGCCACTCGCGAAGGCGGACCTACTGGTGCCACTTACAACGGTCCACTTCGTGCCGGGAAGGGATTTCTTTATGAGGGAGGCGTGCGCGTGCCTCTGATCATCCGCTGGCCGGGTCGCGGCAAGCCGGGTACTACCTGTGCTGAGGTTGCTTGCAGCAACGACCTGTTCGACACGATTCTCGATGCCGCTGGGGGACGCCAACCCCCAGACCCCCCAACGGACGGCCGGTCATTATTCCCCCTGTTGGATGGGAAGCCGCTATCGGAACGAGCCATTTACTGGCACTATCCTCACTATGCCAATCAAGGTTCCCGCCCTGGAGGTGCCATCCGCCGGGGTCGTTATAAACTCGTCGAAGACTACGAAACTGGCCGCCACGAGTTGTACGACTTGAGCCGCGACCTCTCCGAGGAGAAGAATTTGGCAACGGAGCAGCCGGACTTAGTGCGTCAACTCGCCAGTGAACTAGAAAAATGGCGCCAGCAGGTTGACGCTCGCATGCCGCGGCCCAATCCGCAGTATCGTCCGCATCCCCCCGATGCCAACGGTACGATCACGCTACCCGCCCGCACGGCTCTGATCCACGGCCAACAGTGGCGTTTTGAACCGCTGCCCCACCAGGAAAGTCTCGGTCATTGGGTCCAAACGGGAGACAGTGCAAGCTGGGATTTCACCGCCATCCAGCCTGGCCGCTTCCGCCTGGAATTGGTCTACGGCTGCCACTCCAATGCTGCCGGTGCCTCGGTGGAAGTATCGCTCGATTCCTGGCGCCAACAACACACCCTCCAAGCGACAGCCGGCACGCACGACTATCAGCCTCACGTCGTAGGAGAACTGAAGGTGGATCAACCGGGCCGACACACACTCACCCTCAAGCTCGTGCGGCCACCGAGCCGTCCGCTAGTCGAGTTGCGGTCCATCGTTTTACGGCCGGTCAAGGACGGCGGTCGATGAGGCCGCATTACCTTCTCTGCTGATCTCACTCACCGCGTTGTTTTCCCCTTGGGTCAACCGTCCTCATTCCAGCTCTCGGCCAAGTCGCCTCGTACATCGGGGTTGACCGGACAAGGCATTTTGCGGCATGTAATGGCGTGCAGTTGTGACCGGGGATCGCATGCCTAGGCGGTGGAAACCGGTGGGGTGAACTGAGTTCCCCGGTGAGTGTCAGCCAGATATTCGGCCACGTTATCCCGATGATCCACAGGTTGGAGACAGCCGGAGTGCCACTCTCACGACCTTACCTGCCGCATCGAGACTCGATATACACCTCCACTTTCCTGTCGGATGGCGGACCTTCTTTTGCCCCTGGGTTTTCTCGCCAAGCGGGCAGGCTAGCCGCCGGTCTGATTTTCCTTTCGACATTCCTAACGGTTCTGTACCAATGGTGGACCCCAGCTCATGATTTAACGCCCGATGAAGCCCACTACTGGGATTGGTCCCGTCATTTGGATTGGAGCTATTACAGCAAAGGGCCTCTGGTCGCCTGGCTGATCCGGGTGGCGGACGTTTTGCTAGGGGACTGGAGCGTGGCTTGGACGGGGGATCGGGCGGCTGCTATCCGTTTTCCCGCCGCGCTCTGTCATGCGGCTGTGCTGGCCGGCTGCTATCTCCTCACCTGCCGTGTTTTCCAATTTCCGCGCCTGGCCCTGTGGGTCGTCTTCGTGAGCCTGATGGTTCCGCTGGTCCGCATTGGTGCCTTGCTCATCACCATTGATCCGCCATTTCTGGCGTGTTGGTGTTGGGCACTACTCATGGTACTCCAGGCTCTTGATGGCCGACGGCTCGCCTGGTGGGGTGCCGCCATTTTCATCGCTCTTGGCATCCTCGCCAAGTATACGATGCTTCTATTTCCTGCTGCCATCACACTGTTCGTACTTTGTCACCGCCGCCGTCCCGATGCTTTCCGTGGGCTGATCATACTCTATCTGGGCGTCGTCATGGGTTCACTGCCCATTCTTTACTGGAACGCCCAGCACGATTGGGTGACGTTCCGCCACGTTTTGGGCCAGGTCGCCGCAGTGGGGCAACAGCAGACCTCCCGTGGCCAGCCTTTCGGGTTGCTGTTGTTTTTAGGAGGGCAATTGGGCACCCTTTTCGGCTTCTGGCTGTTGGCCTTTCTGGCGGCTGCATGGTTTTTCCGGCCTTCCCGATGCCGGGATTACCCCCTTCAGCTTCTCTGGTGGACTTCCGTCCCCCTGTGGCTATTCTTCGCCGCCGCCTCTTTGATCAAGCCAGGACAACCGAATTGGCCAGCTCCCACTTACATCGCGGGTTTTATTCTCGCGGTGGCGTGGTTCTATCATCAATTGACTCGCGGACCGTATCCCCGTTTGCTCGCCAGTCTGGCTGCGGTCAATCTGGCGCTCGGATTGGCAGCCGTCCTGATGCTCCACTTCCCCCAGACCTACCGTCCCGTCCTCGCCCGCTGGTTGCCCCCCCCATCCCCGCATCAGCCCACCCCCATCCGCAAGCTCGACCCCACCGCACGACTCGCAGGCTGGAAAAGCCTTGCTGCTTACCTCGACCAACTCCGCGAACAGATCGCCCAACGCCACGGCCAAGCTCCCATCCTTTGCGGCACCTACTGGAACCAGCCGGGGATTCTGCGCTTCTACTGCCAGGGCCACCCCGATACCTACACCATCGGCATCCCCAACCGCTCCGATCGCCACAGCCAGTACGACTTTTGGAGACCTAACCCCGTGTCCGACCCGGAACTTTTCCATGGGCGGACCTTTCTGATCGTCGGAGATATCGGCCCCCACCTACTGCCCGCGTTCGAGAAGGTCGAGCCACCGTTGCGATTCACCCACTCCGAAGAGGGCATCCCGCTCCAAAGCTGGACCATCTGGATCGCCCACGGTTTCCGCGGATGGAAACACCTGCCGTCTTTCCAGGTTCCGTATTGAACCGCCCCCGTCCCGGTCTGGCCCCAAATTTGTTACACCCCTGCACTTGCAAATTCTCCGCCGGAATGCAGAATAACCGGTGATGGTGTTGGAGCGGGTCCAGCACCTCATGTTGTGTCCGTATTGGGAAAGGAGGTTGACATGCGGGTCACCTTCGGGCTTGGGCTAGCCTTGGCCACGCTCGCCCTGCCTGCCACGTCCGTCGCGGATGATATCAAATCCGGACCGGACAAGCGCATCGGTGGCGCTTTCGACGTCAAGGTCGTCACCGGCGAAAACAAAGGCCGTACCATGTGCTATGTATGAAAGTACAACGGCGAGGGTCGGCCTGCCGTGGTGATGATCTTCACCCAAAAGGCCGATGACGACTTGGCCAGTTTGGTCAAGGCTGTGGATGCGGTTCAGAAGACACACGCCGATCTCGGCACGGTTGTCGTGGGCGTCAGCGGAGTCGAAACCAGCGACTTCGAAAAACTCCAAGCCACCCACAAACTGACGACACCCCTGACCGTGTCTGTCGAAAAAGACGGTCCCAAACGTTACAACCTCAACAAGGAAGCAGCGGTCACCGTGCTGATCTACACGCGGGGCGGAAACATTTTCAAGAATTTCGCCTTCCGGGATACGAAAAGCGCGGCGGCCAAAGCCTCGGAAATCGCCAAAGCGGCTGAACAAGCCTTGGCGAAAAAGTGACCGTGATAGGCAGGATCGACCCATTGTTCTCGAATAAGGGTCGGTAGCCTGCGGGCCGGCGGCTTTTTCCACGCCGGCCTTGTTCTTTTAATCCGCTTCGCTTCTTCCATTCCCGTCGCTTGCACCCCATAACCCCACTGTACCGCCCTCACCCCTCCGCACCACTACACCACCATCTCCCCCCACTCCAATCGCCGCTACCCTCCTTACGCCCTTGGCTCCCTGAACCTGCCCAGCAAATGCGATTCAACGAGGCGCGGTTTTTTTATCGGGAGGGCATGTTTTGCCTTCCCCGCATGTACTGATATTTTGTACTAATGTAAACATGAACCATAAAACAGGAAAAGTCAAATCGCGTTAGCGATTTTCCTGGCAAAAGAGCGGTCTGACAATGACACAACGAGCTGGAAGTACACCACTTACAACTTGTGAAGCCGAAAAAATTCCCGTTTTTTTACCACTCCAGACTATGCCCTAGGCGGAAAAGGAAGGAGGTTAGGACTCGGAAAGGTAGCGGATGCGTTTGTCAATATCGACGTTGACGGAATGGTAGGGCATGGTCAAGTGACTGGGATCGAAGAGTTCCGTGCGGAGGACTTCGACATCATCCGGCGCCAGGGCATTATTGAAAATGGGGAGGAGGTAATCGATGCCGACGGGGCTGGGGCGAAGGGAGCGGGGGTCATAGAAGCTGGGGTGCATGAGTCGAGCGTGGATGTATCCCCAGCGATCGCGGAAGTCGTTCGCCTGGGCTTCACTGAGGAAGAAGCCGCGCTGACGGGTGTATTGGAGGATGGCCACGGCATTCGCCATGCCGCGCAGGAGCATATCGACCGCGTGTCCGCCAAGCTGAGCAGCATAGAAACGGTCGAAGAGGATAGGACGGCCCCCCCGCTGCGTGTGTCCCAATTTCCGGGTGAAGATAGCGGCACGAGCCGACTCATTCCGCCGTTTGCTGGTGAAGTAGTCATCACCCAGCCGCTGGATGAGTAGCGCGCGGAGGGCTTCCGAGGCTCCGCTGAGGATTTTATTCCCCGCGGGGTCGGTGCTAGCATGTTCAGCGCCTAACTCTTGGCCATGTTCATCGACAATCCCTTCACCGCAGACGATAACACAATGTTTCTGCAAGGTGTAGATTTCCTTGATCCGTTCAACGAGCATGTCGATCTGCAAGCGATGTTCCGGAACTAGGAGAATATCCGGCTGGCCATAGGCGGCTCCCAAAGCGAGATAGCCAGAATGCCGCCCCATGACTTCCACGATGGCAATGCGGCGGTGGCTCTCAGCGGTGGTCCGGATGCGCTGCACGCCGGAAGCGGAGACATAGACGGCCGTGGCGAACCCCGGCGTCACATAGTTGACCATCTGGTCGAGATCGAAACGGTGGTGGGAAGGTTTGCGGGTATAAGGATAGCCGTCCTTGATGATGGCATCGGTCACTGTCTCGTGGGGTGCATGGCGGATCCATTCGTCCGGTTCACCGCGATAGTTGAGTCCCAAGTCGTTGTCGATAGTTTTGGGAGCCAGCACTGTCGGAACGATGTCACTTAGGGCTTGCATGCCATTGAGGGTGCCATCGCCGCCGATGCAGATGAGTCCGTCGATGCGGAGGCGATGGAGGCGTTCGGCAATGCGGGCAATCTGTTCGCTGTCGTCCACATCGACGTAATCCCGCGACGCCCCCAAAATGGTCCCACCCCGGGTGGGATCGAGTTCAGGAATGGGCGTGAAAAGAGGATTGAGATGGACATGAGGCACACGCGGATTGAGCAGACCGCTGAAACCCTTGATGATGCCGTACATCTCGATTTTGTGCTGGCAGGCTCGCGTCACTGCCCCGTAGATCGTGGCATTGAGTGCTGGAGTATCGCCGCCCGCCGTAAGAATCGCCAGTCGTCTCATGAGTGTGAGAACCTTCTAGGTGAGAAAGATTGCTATATCCGTTGAAGTTGGGGGAGAGGTTGAAGGCAGTGTATGAAGCTAGGGGCAGATAGGCAGCCGGGGGAAAGGAGCAGGCGCAGCAGGGGCGCGAGGTCTCAGGCCCCTAAGTATTTGCGGATGAGAGCATTGAGTTTGTCACAGCGCTGCCGCCAGACGGTCATAGAATGCGGCGGATATTCCGGGAGGGGGCGATAGTAAAGGGTCATGTCTAAGCGGGAGTGCTGGGGTTTAGGCTTGTACAAGCGCAGTTCGACTTCGATAGGTTCGTTATCTCGCTCCACGCGGGGCCGGCCTTTCTGGAACCATCGGAACAAGCCGCTACTGCTCGTGGGTTGGCTCTGATAGCCATCCGGAACACCCAAACGGAGGACGATCAGGCCGGGTTCACAAGTGACGACCACTCCGAGGAGATCGTCCATAAAGCCGCGGAGTTTGGCCGCAACCATGCGTTCGGGCATCTCGACGGTGAAGCGGTGGACCACTTCATACGGATGGGGCCGCCTCAGTTCCCGGCTATCTCCCGCCGCGGGCGGCGGCGCTTTTAGGGGGCCCCCACAATCGGGCGGCTGAGTCTCCTCCCAAATGTCCCGATCGATGGCTTTGCTGAACAGGGTGGCCAATTCCTTTGCGCTTTGGGGACGCTCATTAGGATACTTCGACAAGGTCAATTGCACGACCTCTTCAACTTCAGGGGGAATGCTGCGGATGCCTAGCTGAGCGAATCGCGGTGGGGGTTGGCGCACATGAGCCGCGAGAACTTGGGACACTTCCGAGTAGGGGAAGGGCAGGTGGCCGGTGAGCATCTCAAAGAGGATCACTCCAACGGAGTAGAGATCGCTGCGGGCATCGACGGTGTCACCCCGGATCATTTCTGGGCTGACATATGAGGGCGTACCCAAGGAGTGAATCGAGCCGTAACCTGTCAACTCCTTCGGTTGAATGAAAGGGCGCGTGGCAAAGCCAGCAAAGCCGAAGTCCATGACTTTGAGGCTTTCCTGGATCGTACCGGCGCGCTGGACCATGAGATTGGCTGGCTTGAGGTCGCGATGGATGATCCCGGCATCATGGGCATGTTGCAGGGCGTGGCAGAAACACCCTAAGAGTTTGCCGACCCGTTCCAAGTCCAAGGTGCGGTGGCGCCGCAGCAACTGTTCCAGTGTTACTCCGGGGACATACTCCATGACCAGGCAAGGTCCGAGATAGGCATCGACATCAGCTTCGTACAATTGCACGGTATAGGGATGGCAGAGGCGTGCCAGGGACTGTACCTCCGCATCGAACATTTGGCGGAACTTGGGGTGGGACGTGATGTGGGCGTGGATTTTTTTAACGACGACGGGAGGGCCGCCCTCCAATGGTTCGGCCAGAAAGACTTCCGCATTGCTCCCCTGCCCCAAGGAGCGGTGTAAGCGGTATTTCCCCAACGCGACAAGGGGGTGCGTCATTCTCGTCCTTCCACATCCGCAACAGTGCCGGAACCGACTACTGAACCATACTTTGCGGGAAATGCTCAGGCAAATAATTCCCCGCGGCTTTTTCACCAGAACCACGAAGGAATCGGCAGTTTTTGCCTGTCCTGGAAACGCTTTTGTTCGGCGCGAAAGGGCCGTTCAAACGGCAGAGGGGGACCAATGGTATTCCACCACCCCTTCCCATTTGTCGCCAGGTTTGAGAACCAGCCAGCCGGTATCCAGGCCGCGAGAGGCAAGATTGGCAGCATCGGGCACGCAGGTGTACGGCTCCAGGGCGATGGCTTGGCGATGAGGCGGAGTGAATACCACCAGTTCCCGGAAGGCCGGCGCGGCGCGAATTTCGACTTGTCCTAACGCTGCGCTATGGCTCAAACGGGCTAAGGTGCGACGCCCGTCTTTTGCTGGTGAAGAAGTCAGGTCAGTCAGAATGATGTCCATGCGGGTGTCGCCAATACTTTTTGGCTTGCGAAAATCCCATTCCGGTGGAAGAGACCGGCGTTCTCCCGTCGGCAGCAGATCATCACAGTGCCAGATTTTGCTGGCAGGAATGTGCAAAATGTGCTGGTCGATCGTGGCATCTTGGACGCCGGGTAGGCGGAAGTAGGGGTGATAACCCAAGCCGAAGGGCAGCGGTTTGCTGTCGATGTTGCTGACTGAGGCTTCGACCTGGAGGCGTTGGGCCAGGAGGCGATAGGTGACCTGGATCTTGAAGTTGGCGGGCCAGAGATGGACAACCTCCGGCATATCATCCGCCAGAATGCATTCGCCGGTGACGAAGGCGCAGTCTCGTTCGCCATTCCAGTCAGCGATGCGCCAGCGATGGCGCGGCGTGAAGCCGTGGATGGCATGCCGCCGGGTCGCATCGTTGAGCGGCAATTGATACTCCGTACCCTGGAAGGAAAAGCGGCCTTCGCGCATGCGGCCGGGAAAGGGGAACAGCACGGCGTGGCCGCTGCGGGTTGGTATCGGTTCATACTCCCAATCGGGAGCAACGTAAAAGATGTCGGCCCAATGGCCGTCTTCTTGGCGGATTTGCCAGCGGAGACAATTCAAGCCCCAATGAGGCCAGACCTCGGCCCGGAACCGGCCCCCTGTGTCGATCAATTCGTACACATCGCCGATTCGGTCGCCGGCTCGCTTCTGGCTGAGATGCACTTCGAAGCTCATGACTAGCTCCTTCGCGCTGCCATCATCATATCTACATTGTACTGTGCCAATAAATCCTGCCGCAGGGAACTTTTCCTATGCCGATTCTTTCTTCCGAAGCGTTACTGGACCTCTGCCGGACTCTTTTCGGCGCTGCCGGCGTACCAGTGGATGAAGCGGAGATTGTAGCCCGCAGTCTAGTCGAGGCCAACCTATGCGGTCATGATTCACACGGGGTGTTGCGAGTGCCCCAATACATTACCCATCTGCGTCAAGGGGTGTACCGTGTCGGCGTCCCCCTGGAGGTACTTCAGGAAACGCCAGCGGTACTAGCCGCTGACGGTCAATGGGGGTTAGGCCAAGTGCAAGCCTACCGCTTGCTGGAGCGTTTGTCCAGCAAAGCGGAGGTATTGGGGGTGGCAGCCGGAACCCTGCGGCATTGTGGCCACATTGGCCGGCTTGGAGAGTATGCCGAATGGGCGGTCCAGCGTGGTCTCGCCCTTGTCGCCGCTGTCAACTCCCACGGCGCAGGCCGGCGCGTCGCTCCTCCTGGAGGTACGGAAGGACGCATCAGCACCAATCCTATTTGCATGGGCGTACCGACTTCGAGCGAACCTGTCATTCTCGACTTCAGCACCAGTGCCGCCGCCGAAGGTAAAGTGCGGGCGTGCTTCCAGAAACAACAGGCCTGTCCGGAAGGATGGCTCATCGACCACCGCGGCCAGCCAACCACGGACCCAGCCGTACTCTACACGGAACCGCGCGGCAGCTTGGTTCCTTTTGGCGGAAGTCAAGCATACAAGGGCTTCGGCCTGGGGCTGCTCATCGATCTGCTCTGCGGCGGGCTTTCCGGCGGTTCCTGCAGCAACCCGAATTATCCGATCAACGGCGCTGGCAATACCGCCTTGTTCATTCTGCTCCAACCCCAACGGTTCGCCGGTCTAGAGCACTTCTTGCAGCAGACCGATGCTTTGACCGCTTACGTTCGCTCCTGCCCCACGGCGGCCGGCGTCTCGGCCATCACCCTTCCTGGCGATCCGGAGCGCCACACGCGCAACATACGCCTGCGCCAAGGAATACCCATTCCGGAGGGGACCTGGGACCTCATCGGTCAGACCGCACGGGAACTCGATTTACCCTGGCCCTTACCTTCTCTACGGATCGACTAGCCCCATGATGAACAACTGAACAAAAATCGATAGATTGTCAAAAAAATTTCGCCTGCGGAATTGCTCATCTCAGGTTCGACTCTGCCCTTCGTCCGCCCCCTTACCCTTCTCGCCAGAGGTATCTGCGTATCAGTTCAGTCCCCCTTCCTCCATCGCCGATATTTCCAGTGAGCATGACTGGACTTACCCAAGGCAAACATACCGCCTCAGGAGAAAGCGATGTCCCTTGTGCGTGGGAGGCATTGCCGCTACTCGGTGCTGCTCCCTCTGGAAGGAGATCGCAATACTTTAGGACAAGCGATTCAAGCCTGGCAGAATCAACAGGGTCAATCGCCGCTGGAAGTGGAGTTGATCCTGGTTACCGCTGATGTCAAGGCGGCTGTCCAAGCGCGGCAACGCTGGCCTACCGTGCATATTCTCCAGGAATCGAATGCCAATCTCAGCCGGCTGTACGATCTGGCTGCTCGGGCTGCCACGGGGGACGTTCTGATCTTCACCGAGGCCCATTGCCTCCCCGCTACCGACTTCTTGCACCGATTACAAACTGTCTGGGAGGATTTACCTTGTGCTGGGATCACAGCTCATATCCGGCCTGTTTGCCCGAACCGCTTAGCCGAGATGGATGCCCGCCTTTGGGAAGAGGGCTGGTGCAAGCTGGTGTGTACTCCCGGAGAATGGCGGCGATTCAACGTCCAGGGAACGGCCCTGCGGCGTGACATTTATTTACAACTCGGTGGACTACCTTATCAATACGATCGCTTTGCCGAAATGCTCTTTGCTGCCCAATTGCGCGATGCAGGATATACGATTGCCTATTCCAGTAAACTGATCATGCAACACATATTCCGCGGCAATCTGCGCGATTACATCTCGGACATCTTCGCCTATGTCGGCGGAGAGAACCGCTATCGCCGCGAGATCGGGCAGGCGGATCAACCTGGTCACAGCTACGTTTTTCCCTTGCCACGCGATGCTCATAAAGAGGCTTTGCTCCGGGAACTGGTACAGACTCTACTGCGAGACCTGGTCGGCCGGGGGCTTTGGCAAAGGGATGGGATCACACTGCGGTTGCTGCGATATGCCTGGCTCCTCTGGTGGAACCACGGTTATCGACTCCTCTTTCGCTATCGCTGGCAAGGGCGAGGGGCCGTCGTGCGCTGCCACCTGTGGCGCTGGCTTTCCCGTTCGCGACTGGAAGCAGCCTATCGTGAGCTTTGGCCGTCCTGGAGTCGGTTCTTACGGCTCGCCGACTTGCTCCGCGATCCACCGGTGCCGGCAGAAATGCCTCCAGAATGCCGTTTCCCAGCCGCCGCCTGGCCGGAGGAACTTCAATGCGGTCTTTACGCGCAGGAAAGAGCGGAAGGTCAAGCATTCTGCTGGACCGGTCCGCTCGCGGTATTCCGTCTTCCACCCAGCGAGTGTCCCCGCAAGATTGAACTAGAATTGCTTGCCTCCGCGGCGCCGCCGCATCTGGAGGGTATTCGCGTCTGGTACAATGGACGCCGCCTGCCATGGAAGGCTATCCACTACCAGAGGCCACGGCTGTCTCTGTTCGTTCCACCGGTATCCGCATCGCCGTGTCTTATCTTGGGCTGCCTTCCGCTCCAACCGTGGCGTTATGGTGTGGCGGATTCCCGCGAGTTGGGCCTGCCGGTCGTGACAGTGTCATTACAACGAGAAAATCCCGCGATAACGCTCGGACACTTGGCCAGAGCAGCCTGAACATTCCGAACAATTAGCGACGCGCGGCTACGCTGGGACACATTGGACCGCTTCCGGCGACGGTCATTTCTGATACCGCCTCCAGCGGCCGGTCATTTCTGATCCGGACGGGGCGGCGGGGCGACATCGAAGTCCTCCGCCGGGCGAGGCGGCGGGAGAGTTTCCGGCGCACGTTCCGCCAGCAATGCCAGATAGCGCGTCGTGTCGCGCAACGATTCGATCCGCTGGCGGTATTGGGCATCCCACGTCACAACGACAGGCAGCCAATCGATCGCATGGAGGCGTGCGACGCTGTATGCTTGCAGATAACGATGGGCTTGAATGTGTTGCATCACTTCCTGGACCGCCGCTCTTTGAGCCAGTGCAAAAACCCGTTGCAGGGCCGATCTGAGGAAGGGTTCCTGCGGATTCTGGAGGAGTTGCAGATGCCGGAGGCGTTCTTTGAGCTGGCGACACTGCTGAAGGGTCAGGCGCGGCTGGGCGGGCAGGTGCTGCTCGGCTTGCTCCAGATGATAGTCGAGGCTGCGATGGACCCAACGTTGCTCGGCTTCGATGAGGTCCTTACGGGCCGAGGCATGATACTGGGCCAGTTGCCGACGTAAGGACGCCGTGCTGCGCAAACGTTCCCATTGGTCCGGGGACAGGCGGTTGAGTTCTGCGATGCGGGCCGCAACAGCGCGGTTGAGCCAGGCTTGCCAGGCTTCCTCCACCACCGAGCGGGTCGCGGGAAGCTGCTTGGTCAATGGGGCACATTGCAGATACACCACACGAGCCGCGTGCACATCCTCGGTGCTGATTGAGTCGAAACGCTGCCGAATCCGGGATAATATCGCCTCGATCCATTGCTGCCACTGTTCTGCCAGTGGTGCGGCCAGGGAGGGAAATTCATCCTGAAGCCTTTTCAGCGTCCGAGCGTAATAATCGACAGCCTTGAGGTCTTCCAAGGCTGCCTGCTGCCATCGCTGCCGGAGTTGTTCGCGGGTGGTCCAGGCGTGATAGAGGCTGGAACCTTGAGGCCAGGCGGGGGTGAAAAGCCAAGCGGCCAGAGTCAGGATTAAGCCGAGTAGGGCGGCTGCGAGTCGTTGGAGACGAGAAAGATCCGGACGACTGACCAGAAGGGCCGGCGCTAAAAGCAGGGTACAAACAGCAGCGAGACGGAAGGAGTGAATATCCCATCCGCCCCCAGCCAGGCCGCAGCCCGCCACGGTACCGGAAGCGGCCAGGGCCATATATGTCACGCCGAGTAGCCAGCCCTGCCATCTCCTCTGCGGGGGCGGCAGAGGTGTGGTTTCACCCACGGCGAGAATCATGGAAGCTCCCCGAAAACCTGAGGCTATTTCCGCCCCGGCGTGGAAGGATCGCTAGACTTTTCCGGCTTCTTGCCCACTATCGGCTTCAATTCACGAACCCAGATATTCCGGAACTTAACGGGATTGCCATGATATTGGATGTGGATCGGCTGTTTTTCAGGATGCTTACTATACTGTGGAGGACGGTCATAAAATGTGCCACCTAATAACTCGAAATGATTGTGGACACAGATGCCATTATGAATGACTGTCACATAAGCGGGTCGGAGGACCTTACCATCGTCGGCGAAACGGGGAGCCGTGAAAATAATGTCGTATGTCTGCCATTCTCCGGGTTTGCGGCAGGCGTTGACCATGGGCGGCTGCTGCTTGTAGATAGCAGCACACTGCCCATCGAAATACGTCGGGTTATTATAGCTATCAAGGATTTGTACCTCATAACGTTGCATCAGGTAGATTCCACTATTACCCCGTCCCTGGCCGCGCCCTTCGATTTTCTCTGGAGTTGCGAATTCCACGTGGAGTTGAATATCCCCAAAAGCTTGTTTGGTGGTGATGCCACGTTTCCGGGCGATGGCATAGCCATCTCGGATTTCCCAATCTTCACCGCCGATCCATTGGGACAAGTCCTTGCCATTGAACAGAACGATGGCGTCGGAGGGGGGATCCGCATTCGTCGGTCCTGGGGTCACGACAGGCGGTTCCGGCCAAATGATGCCGCTTTTGTACTCCCGCACTTGCAAGGCATAGGTTGCCGCCGCAGTCAACATGGCGATTCCGAGCAGTACCGGAGACACGAGAATGACACATCGTCGCATAGCAGAACTCCCAAAGGGTCATAAGGAACACGAAGGACGGAGAAGTATCGCCGAGGGTTGGAGGGATTGTGCGACAGACTGGGGAAAATGGCAACGGCGAATCTTAGGTCGACGCCAGCAATTCGATGTGAGGGGCAGTTCCTTGCAGGGGTATGGTCTGGCCGATGACGGCAGCGTGCAGGTAACCGGCCGCGCGAAGCTGAGCGAGGAGGTCGTCCGTCTGATCGGGAGGCACGGCCAGAAGCAATCCCCCACAGGTCTGAGGATCAAAGAGCCAAGACGGCAAGGGAGCGGAACCATGAATCCGGCATTCCCATTTCGCGTTGTCGGCATGGAGTGTGCTGACAATTCCTTGTCGCACAGCCATCTCAAAGCCTTCCAGCAAGGGAACTCGGTGGATGAAAAGCCGTGCGGAAAGGCGTGAGGCATCGAGCATTTCCAAGAGATGCCCCGCCAATCCGAAACCGGTGATGTCGGTGCAGGCTCTCAGATTCAGTCCAGCAGCGATGCGAGCCGCGGCACGGTTGGATTGCAGGGTGTGCTGGACCAACTCTCGCCAATGGCGTGCTGGACAGGCGGATCGCATCCAGGCGGCCCAGAGAGCGCCTGTCCCCAGCGGTTTGGTTAGGACAAGATTATGCCCGACTTGCAGGGCATTTTTGCGGAACAAGGCCGAAGGCTGGGCCAAACCAGTGAGGGCAAAACCCAATGCCAGTTCAGGGCCTTCCGTCGTGTGTCCCCCCGCAAGGACAACCTCTTCGGCTGTGAAGATGCTTTGCGCCCCCGCGAGGAGTTCGTGCAGCATCTGTTCCTGGATCGGCCCACGCGCAAACGGAAGTGTCGCAATGGCCAAGGCAGCCAACGGCACCGCATTCATGGCATACAGGTCGCTCAGAGCGTGGATCGCAGCGCCTTGGCCTAACAGATAGGGATCATCCGTAAAAGCCCGGAAATAGTCCACGGTTTGCACATGGACGGGACCATCCGGCACGACTTGCAATACGGCAGCATCTTCGCCTTCGGACAGCCCCAGCAGGATGCGCGGATCGCGGGGAACCTCCAGCCGGCTGAGAACCTTGTGCAGAACATGGCCCGGCACCTTAGCGCCACACCCTCCACAACGCATCAGGGGCGATTCTTCCGTCTCTGGCACAGCAGAAGCTGCCATGGAAGCAGGCGGTTCAAAGGACATAAGCCAGCGGCGATCGATCCGCTCCTTCCAGCGGCGGACCCAGCGTCCGGAAAACGTCCACCGGCCATAGCTACCTACCGCTTGGCCGTTAGAAAGATTGAGCAGATACAAACAGCGACGCTGGGGGCGGAACGAGCGCAAGGGCCGCTTTTGGAGATAGGACAGAATGTTGTCATAAAGCACCGGTCCCTGTCGGACGGCGTACACCCCATTGTGGGGCAGCTCCGGATGGTCTAGCAGGGTGATGCAATCCCCGGCCGCGAAAAGATGGGGAAATTGCTCGACTTGCAAGGTGCTATGGACCCGGAGGAAACCCTCGGCATCCACAGGCAGCCCGCTGTTGCGAAGCAAAGGGGGAGCTACTCCAGGAGTCGCCCAGATGGCGGCGTCGCACTCCAGCTCCTGGCCGTCATCTAGGACCAGCCGCCCAGGACTTCCTCCCACAACGCGGCACTGGGTCAGAACCGTGACACCGGCTTCGGACAAACGTTGAGTAAATCTGGCAGAAGCCCAGCTAGGGAAGCGAGGCAAAAGCCGCTCATGGGCTTCCACAACGGTCAAACGAAAGCGAGGAAGATGCTCGCAGCGCCGGGCCAGAGCGGCGGACAACTCGCAACCACTCGCTCCGCCACCGACTACCACACAGTGGAATGGCCGCGGTTGTTTCTCCAGCCGCGCGATCCATGCCTCGCAGCGATCTAGCAGCCGTCCCAAGGGCCGCAGGGGAATCGAGCCTTCCCACTGCACGGGATCCACCAGAGGGCGAGACACTGAGCCGACATTCAGGGACAAGACATCAAACCGCAACGGCGGCCGATCTGGCACGTGGACGAGACGCTCCACAGGATCGATCCGCTCTGCGGCACCAACCACCAAGCGAATACCCGCCGAACGGGCGAGCCGCACCAAGTCGATGGTGATCTCTTCGCGTGCAGCTTCCCCGTTCAAACAGGCCGGTGTCATCGCCGAGTAAGGAATAGTATCCTGGGTATTGATCCAGATGACGGCAACGCCCGGTACCGGTCGCATACGCCAACGCCGGACGAACACAAGATGAGAGTTCCCAGCTCCCACCAGCACTACTGTTTTCTGGAAGACCGCCTCGCCTCTTTTCACCCTTGCACCCTCCTGGGGAGGTCCCTTGCTGGCAGTATATGCCCCAGATTCGCTCATTCCCCTACCATCCCTTTCCGTTTTCCCCACCTTTGCTTCGCTTCCCATTCCCGATGTCGCCTCCACCCCTCAACGGTTCCTCTTGCACAGCAGCGTAAGGTCTCTTATACCGCCGCAGCATCTACATCCTCGATGGGGAGGGATCACCGTGTTTGGGCGTATCGCCGTCTGTCGGGTGGGCTGGCTCTCCGCCATCCTGGCAGTGCTGGGTTGCTACCACGACAAGTACAACATGAAACCGACCTTGCGCGAAGAATACACCCTGCCTCCCCAAGAGAAACGCTTTAACGAACCGGAGATGACCCCCTATCGCAAACCGCCGCCTCCCAAAGAAGAAAAAACGCTTCTGGGCCGTCCTCCGGCGCCGATGTCCCCGGCGGGCGTAGGGGGTTTTGGACCTTGATTCCGCACATCCAAAATCATTTCCAATTGTTAGACCACCCTTGTTTTAACCTCGGACTTGACTCTTTCAGCTCGGATATTCAGGGGCCTTGCGCACCAAAATCATCCCATGCCGTCGATTTAGTAAACGAGAACCAACGAAGGGGCTACGGCTTTTTCGCGTGGGCAGCACCTGTCCGTACCTCCAAAGCCTATCGGATCCAGGAATTGCAACGGCCGATGGAATCGGCGGTTCTGTATCACTTTCCCAGGTCGTAACGATCGCGATTTCTCCACCAACATTAGCGGCTGCCTGAGACCGACAGCGCGAGAAAATGTGCTTGGAATGCCTCACGCGCATGACTAGCGGTCGAACAATGGAGATACACGAGGACGGGATGGACAGTGGGGACTTCTCTCATGCTTGGCCCTAAGCGATGGCACGCGGCGACTCGAACGAGTCTATGGATTGTAACGGTTTGGCTGGTCTGGCAATCGTCGGCCACCGGGCAGTGGCGCTGGCAAGATTGGTTTCGCCTTCCGCGGCTGGAACCCGCACGGGTGCGCTATTGGGCCGAGAAACTGCGTTCGGAGAAGGACCCGGCGTTGCGCTTGGAGGCGTTGCGGCGACTAGCTGAGGCCGACCCGCGCGTTCATGCCGATGTATTGCCGGCGCTGGTGGCGGCCCTGCGCTACGATCCTTCCCCGGCTCTTCGCCAGGCCGCGGCGGAAACCCTCGGCCAATTCCCTGTGCTCTTTGCCCAAGCCGGTCTCGCGTTGGAAGAAGCCTTGGAACAAGACCCTGTGGTCGCCGTACAGGAAGCGGCCCGGCAGGCCCTGTGGAATTACCACTTGCTCGGCTACCGCAGCAGCAAGGGTGCTGGGGGATTCGTCGGGCAAACGGAGGAACCGCCGTTGGCTCCTCAGCCTGCCGCCTTGCATCAGACACAGGCCCTATCCCCTCTTCCATCCACTCGTCGTCTGGTTTTCCCCTGGGCGTCTTCATTACCGCCGCTGCTTTCGCCTTCCTCCCGCTCGTTCTGGTCGTACCCCCTCGTCTCCAGCGAGGCTTCCTCCCCCTCTTCACCCTCCGCAGGGACCGGAGGAACACCGGAACCCCCCTTGGCACGCACGCCGCCGCCCCCGACTTGGAACATCCAACTGATGGAACCCCCCATACGAACAGTCCTGCGAGAACCCCCTCGCCTCCTGCAACCCCCACCGATAGCCGCTGCCTTACCGTCGATAGTTCCCCTTCCAGACCAGATTTTCCTCCCCCCTCTGCCCAACTCCTCCAGCCCCGAGCCGCCGTTGGCTTCACCGACTCCTACGCCACGCCAATGACTCCAGAAATGGAATCTACCAGGAAACGGTGTGGCAACAGTGTGCCGTGCCGTCCCCCAAGCCGCCCTGTTCTCCCCTCAACTGACATCGTCGGCCTTACGCAGCGCTTGACTCTCCCCTTCTAACTCTGGCATCCGCGGTCCGAGCAGGGACTTGCCCTTTCCAAACGACCAGCGAATGGTTACAATTCATCATCTCCGGCGATGCTCTTTTCGTGAGGGGCAGGCTCTCGCGTGATCCGCCGGCACGCGGCAAGGGCCAGCCGGATGATAGATATTGATGGTAGCTGCGGATAACAGACCGCGACTGTTGGAACCTGCCGCTCCGCTAACGGGGTGCCGGTTGAGTCACATCACGGACCGTAAAGGGGTATAGAAGATAAGGGGTTCCAACAGCCCGGTTCGGGCGAGTGAGGTATCCACAGGGAAAGCGACGAGGAAGCCATGGCCGTCACTATTGCTGAGCCGATGATCGATTTGCGGGCACTGCTCCTGGAACGGGAGGAGTTCGAGGGAGGAATGGTCAGCCGCCTGCGCGACGGATTGGCCCAAGGAAGCACTCAGATCCGCGTGCTGAAAGACATTGCGGACACCTTGCAAAAACGGCTGGTGACTGCCGCTGCTCCTCAACAGAAGAAGTTGCACCTGAAACTCGGAATCGTCCACTACTACCTCGGCCACATGCGCCAGGCCATCGAGCATTTGAACAAAACCGAAGGACCGCTGGCTTTCTACTATCTCGGCCTGGCCCATTTGTTCCTGGCCCAGGCGCAAAGCTATAGCGATGAGCCGGATACGATCGATCATCTGGATGCGGCGTTCAAGGCCTTCGATCGGGCAGAAAAGGTCGGCTACGCAGCTCAGCAAGCCCAGTTGCAAAAAGCTGGAGTGCTGCGCCTCCAAGGGCGAATCGGAGAAGCCAAGGCGATCCTGGCCCGACTCAAAGATGCAGCCGCCCACAACGCCGAGTATTACTTCCAAGAGGGGGCCATTGCCGAGGTGGAAGGGGATCGGGCGCGCGCAGCTCGCGCTTACGAACGGGCTGTCGAACTGGACCCCCGTCATGCAGGTGCCCTATTCCGCCTCGGTTGGATTCATGACCAGCAAGGCAACGATGAAGATGCCATCGCTTGCTACGAACGCTGCCTGAAGTATCCCCCCATCGGCAAAGGTGTTCTCTACAACCTGGGCATCCTCTACGAGGACAACGAGAAGTACGACAAAGCGGTGGCATGCTTCCGCCAACTTTACAAAATGGATCCGCGTGATCCGCGCGCCAAGCTCTTCCTCAAGGACGCGGAAGCCTCCCAGTCCATGTACTTCAGCCCGGAGGAGGACCAGCTGAGCCAGCAGTTCCGCCAAGTGCTAGAAATTCCCGTCACCGACTTCGAGCTGTCCGTGCGTGCCCGCAATTGCCTCAAACGCCTCAATATCAAGACCTTGGGCGATCTGACCCGCGTCACCGAGGCCCAACTCCTCGCCAGCAAAAACTTCGGGGAAACCTCTTTGCAAGAAATTCGCCAGATCATGGCCAGCAAGGGATTGCGGATCGGCCAATCCCTTGAACAGGGACAACAGTATGACCCCCGCCACCGCACCCCCCAGCAATATCTCACCCCAGAGGAACAGGCCATCCTCAACAAACCCGTGACCGAACTCAATCTTTCCGTCCGCGATCGCAAATGCATGAACCGCTTGGGCATTACCACCTTGGGCGAGTTGATCCAGCGCAGTGCGGACGAATTGCTCGAAGCCAAAAACTTCGGCCAGACTTCCCTCAAAGAAGTCCGCGAAAAACTCGCTCAATACAACCTCAAACTCCGCGGCGACTGACCCAGCATGACCAATCTGCGGACATCTGAGCCGCCCATAGCATCCTTAGTGGCCCCCTTCCCTCTCCCATCAGACCTCCTAAATGGAGAGGCAAAACGCAGCTAACAGCTCCTCATCATCGTTACCCTCGCTATTCAAGTTAGAGAGTTCAACATATTATGGCTAAAGTAAAGATCAACTCCTATTTGATGCTAAACATGAATTTTGTCTCCATTTTCTTCTGAGAGCAAAACTAAACCTTCGATTTAGGAAAAAAGTTTCTATTTCGAGATTGACGGGCCTGACTGGGCGAGTTACCATCAGCATGGTGTATTTAGACCCCAAGATTGACACCTTCACTTCACAAGGAGTCGCCCATGATCGCCCGTCCTTTGTTTGGTAGCATGCTGCTCGTCGGTTACCTCGCTGCCTCCGCCTATGCTTCCCCCTAACATTCACCTTCACCGGTGCATCTGGGAACGTCCCCAGCATCGTCCAAACTCAGGGAGGTACCACTCTTACGGCCATTCCTGTGGTTGGCCCATTCTCACCGATAACAATAACCAATACGTACATAACCCAAGACAGTGTCTTAGGTCTCGGTGTTACATGGGACGGAACTTTTCCCCTCTTTATACCATTTATTGGAATAATCAACATTCCAATCTCCGACACAGACCCGCAAATCGACAATCTCGGTGCCAACGAAGCCATCCAGTTTACCTTCAGTGGGAATGGTCCTTGGCGGTTGGACAGTGTTACTTTTTCTGCAACTACAAACTTTCTCGACATACTCCTTGGTACCGCAAATGAATCCTTTGCCTTAAGCGTCAACGGCAATCCCATCAACGTCTCCGCGTTTAATCCCTTTGGCGCGAATGGTTCTTTCACAATCAATCTCATCAGCAGTATTCCCGATACTGAGCGTACAGGAACGCAGTTTGTGATCTCCCCCGCGGGAACATTGGATGACTTTCGTATCGTGTCGCTTCAGGTCACCGAAGTGCCGGAGCCAGCGACACTTGGAGTTTTGGGCATCGCATTGACCGGGTTGGGAGTTTATCGCCGTCTGGTTCGGCGCCGCCGGTAAACGATGGGCAAGCTACCCATCATAAGACTGCGAATACCACTTCTTCACCTGCATGCTGTTGATCTCCTCGTCCTGAATCCTCCCATTACCCCCTCTCCTCCAAGGGTGAGCGGGGCGGCGGGAGTTTTTACAATGACTCCATGAGCATTCAGTTTCGAGTGGAAAGGACGGACGGAGCAGCCCGTGCCGGACGGCTTCTGACTCCGCATGGACCCGTCGAAACACCGGTGTTCATGCCGGTGGGAACCCAGGCGACGATCAAGGGACTGACACCAGAGCAGGTCCGAACGCTCGGGGCCTCGCTGATTCTGGCCAACACTTATCATTTGGCCCTGCGTCCTGGAGATGCCCTAATCCGTGATCTGGGAGGTTTACACCGCTTCATGCACTGGGATGGACCCATCCTAACCGATTCCGGCGGATTCCAGGTTTTCAGCCTGGCAACGCTCGTGCACATCAGCGATGTTGGGGCCACCTTCCGCAGCCATATTGACGGTGCGATTCTGGAACTCACTCCTGAGCGTGCGGTGGAGATTCAGGAAAACCTCGGCTCGGACATTGCGATGGTACTGGACGAATGTCCTCCAGCCGACGCCAATCGTGAGCAACTCCAGCAAGCGGTCCGGCGTACCATCGCTTGGGCGGAACGCTGCCAAAAACGGCATCAAAGCCGGGAGCAAGCGCTTTTCGCCATCGTGCAGGGAGGGTTGGACCAGGAATTGCGCCGGCAATGTGCTGAGGCTCTCGTCGCCATGGATTTCCCCGGCTACGCATTGGGAGGCTTTAGCGTCGGCGAGACAGCGGCGCAAATGCAGGCAGCCTTGCCGGAGTGCGCCTCCCTGCTCCCCCACGACAAGCCGCGTTATCTCATGGGGGTGGGCCGTCCCGAGGACCTACTCGCTGGCATTGCTGCGGGCATCGATATGTTCGATTGTGTTCTGCCCACTCGCAATGGGCGCAATGCCCAAGCCTTCACCAGCACTGGCGTCCTGCGCCTGCGTAATGCCTGCCATCGTCGAGACCCCGCACCTCTGGATAGCGCCTGCAATTGCTACTGCTGCCAGCACTTCTCCCGCGCCTACCTCCATCATCTCTTTGCTGCCGAGGAAATGCTCGGCCCGATCCTGCTGAGCTTGCACAATCTCGCCTTCTATCTACGGTTGATGCGCCAGGCCCGCGAAGCCATTTTCGGCGGTACTTTTGCGGCATTTCACGCCCGCTGCCTACGCCAATGGGGACACTCCCACGATCCGAAACCTTGAATGATCATCCGCGGCAAAATCGAGATGCTGGAATTCACTGTTGCGATCCAGTCGTTCATCGGCCTCTCACGACCGTGCTCCTGATGTTGAAATGTCATGCATCTGTCACGCCCTTGAACAGGACCTGCGCCCTGTGGAGCAATCGCGAGAATTGTAGGGGGAAGTATCGAGAGGGCATCATACAGGGCAAGGATAAAGATACCAAACCGTAGGTGGGCGCTGCAGGACTCGAACCTGCGACACCTCCCGTGTAAGGGGAGTGCTCTACCGCTGAGCTAAGCGCCCGCAAGGAATGCGGCCATCGATGGCAGCGGGTGGATCCTTGCTCTGGCTTCCTTCACTACGGCTTCTAACCTTCGCCGCTCATGGAAGCCCCTTCACCAGCGATGGAAGGAACCGCCGATTGCTGGCCAACCCCTCGACCCATCAGTTCTTCACGCTTGGCGGCTCCTGAATTCCATGTCATTCTAAGGCATGGGTTCCATGGGTAACGGCAGCCCCTGCCCGCAGAGCAGCAGCAACCAACACCGCTTCGCTGATTTCCGCGTCGGTGCACCCTAACTGCCGGGCCTGTTTTCTGTGGTACTCGATACAATAGGGGCACTGCGTAGTCATGGCGACGGCCAAGGCCATCAACTCCTTGTATTTGGCCGGAATGGCACCGTCCTTCATTGCGGCACTGGTGAAGGATTCATAGGCGGCGTAGGCTTCGGGGGCAGCCTGCCGTATCACCTTCAACTTTTTCAACTGTTGCATGTCGTACATGTGGTCATCCTCCGGCGGCATTAGGGGGCAGGTGCGTGCAGGTCACGGAGCAAACCCTGGATATACCGGGCCGCATTGAGTAACATGCGGATGCGACGGCGGATGTCCAGATGCTGGGGTTCGTGATCCGGAATCTTTTCCAATTCTGCAAACAGGGCAGCAAGCTGTTCAATCACCTGGTCCTGCCGACGACGGAAGTCTGCCTCCAAGTCCGCCAGGGCTTGAGGATTATGACGGACCTGTTCCAGTTGCTCGCGACATTCTAACATCTCGGCAAGGAACTCAGGCGGTATCTGTTTGTGCTCTTCCGCAGACGGCCCACCGTAAAGATTCAACAGGTAATCCGCCCGGCGAAACGGATCGCGCAAGGTGGCGTAGGCTGCATTGAGAGCCGCAGACAATGCCAAACTGGCTGCCTGTTCTGCCGGCGTCGCCGTGGTGTGGAAGTCCGGATGGACAGCTCGCGAACGGAGCAAATAGGCTTGTTCCAGGGCACGTAGGTCCAGAGCATAACGTCGCGGTAAGCCCAACAACTCGAAGTGATCGCTCATACGCTAGCCCCCACGCCGGTGCAAACAACATCCGGAAAAAAGCAAACGCCGGCTACGCCGGCGTCCGGCACCAAGGTGGATGAAAGAGATAGTTCCTCCGCCGACTTTAAGGCGAGCGGTTGTTTCACCACACGTGGCTGCTTGGCCGAGGTCCGTCGATGTGGCACCGGACTGGTCACATGCTATAGGAGCTTCCGCAGCCGCACGTGCTCTTGGCGTTGGGATTGTGGATGGTGAATCCTTTCTTGTTCAGGTCCACATGGTAATCAACCACCGCTCCGGCCAAGTAGAGCATAGAGCGCTTATCAACGACGACATCTACACCGTAGAATTCAAACTTGTGGTCCAGCTTTTCGTCGTATTTGGTATCGAGATCGAGCTTGTTCTGAAAGCCGCTGCATCCTCCTCCCTGGACCCGCACCCGCAGGTACAGCTTGGTGCCCGGCTCGATTTGGCCAGCGGCTTCCATCTCCGCGATGACGCGTTTGACCTCCTCAGCAGCCTTTTCCGTGACCGTGATGGTCGGCGCCGGCGGAGCGTCTTTCAAGCCCAGATTGGCAGCAGAAGCTGTTGTCGCCATCGGTTACGTTCCTTTCTCTTTCAGTCAAGGATCAAGAACTCGCGGAAGTAATACTATCCCATTATACCTCCCAGTCGGACCGTGCAGCGTTTCCCTCCTGCTATCACCTCAGCTTTGGGAGACGGTCAGGACCGGGGTCGAGGGTGCACGAGAATCCAAGGGCGTATCGGGGCTATCGTGGCCATTGTTGGCAATATTCTGATTCTTTTGTTTGTCCATGTAGTTGCGGATGGCGGCTTTGATCGCATCCTCGGCCAATACGGAGCAATGGACTTTCACCGGGGGCAAGGCTAACTCTTCCACGATCTGGGTGTTCTTGATCGCCATGGCTTCCTCGAGGGTCTTCCCCTTAAGCCACTCGGTCGCCAAGCTGCTAGACGCGATAGCCGAGCCACAACCGAAAGTCTTGAAGCGGGCGTCCTCGATGATGCCGGTTTGCGGATTCACCTTGATTTGCAACTTCATCACGTCCCCGCATTCCGGCGCACCGACCAAACCCGTCCCAACGTTTGGGTCGGAAGCGTCAAAACTCCCCACGTTCCGCGGGTTGTTGTAGTGGTCGAGAATCTTATTGCTATACGGCATAGCATCCCTCCTTGCACAGTATCATAGGAAGTCTTTTGAGGTCAACGTATGTTTCCCTTTCCCAAGTTTCCTTTCTCAATTCAGGGTGAATTCTCAATTCAGGGTGAATGCAGGCCAGGCTTTGGGCACAACCCCGTCATTCTCAGTGAGCTGCCCATTCGATTTTCTTCAAGTCGATCCCCTGTTGTACCATTTCGTAGAGGGGGGACATCTCCCGCAGGCGGTTGACTTCGCGAATCACCAGTTGGATGACATAGTCCACTTCTTCCTCGGTGTTGAAGCGGCCAAGGCCAAAGCGGATGCTGGAGTGGGCTAGCTCATCCCCAACCCCCAAGGCCCGCAGGACATAGCTCGGTTCGAGACTGGCACTGGTGCACGCGGAACCGGAGGAGACCGCCACCTCCTTGATCCCCATCATCAGCCCCTCTCCTTCCACATAGGCGAAGCTGATATTGAGGTTATTGGGCAAGCGTTCGGTCGGGTGGCCATTCAGGTAGGTATCGCTGAGGTTGTCCATGATACCTTTACGGAGGCGTTCGCGCAGTTGCCGCAGGCGCTCGCTTTCCTGGGGCATCAATTCGCGGCACAAGTCACAGGCTTTGGCGAAACCGACGATGAGGGGAACAGCGAGGGTCCCGGACCGCATGCCGCGCTCGTGCCCGCCGCCGTCGATGATCGGTTCCAGGCGCACACGAGGATTCTTTTTGCGAACATACAGGGCGCCAATCCCCTTGGGACCGTACATCTTGTGGGCTGTCATGCTGAGCAGGTCGATACCCATCTCCTCGACATCGATGGGAATTTTGCCCACAGCCTGGACCGCGTCGGTGTGGAAAAGAACGCCTTTCTCCTTACAAATCGCGCCGATCTGCTTGATCGGTTGCAAGGTGCCGATCTCGTTATTGGCGGCCATGATCGTGACCAGAATGGTCTGGTCCGTGATCGCTTCGCGCACCTGTTCGGGATGGACCTGGCCATAGCGGTCCACAGGAAGCCACGTGATTTTGTACCCCTCCCGTTCGAGCCGTTTGCAAGTGTCGATGACCGCCTTGTGCTCCGTCGCCTGGGTAATGATGTGATTCCCTTTTTTCTTATACATAGCGGCAACGCCCTTGATAGCGAGATTGTCGCTTTCGGTCGCCCCGCTGGTGAAGATGATCTCCTTGGCCGTGGCACCAATCAGAGCGGCAATCCGCTCACGGGCCTCTTCCACGGCGCTTTCGGCTTCCCAGCCGAACACATGGCTGCGGCTGGCCGCGTTGCCGTATTTCTCCGTAAAGTAGGGCAACATTGCTTCCACGACCCGCGGATCGACACGAGTCGTCGAGTTGTTATCCATGTAAATCGGGGTCTTTACCGCCATAATCTCGTACTCCTTTCCTGAGGTGTTTGGCCATTTCGGGTTCTGTCAGGCTCTTGGCATTTCTTCTCCACCTCGGTGCGGATAAGTCGGCTAGTTTTCGCCTGTCCTTCCCGTTCTTCCCTTGGGTACCTGTCCTGATGGGGTTCGTCACAGGACAGCATCCGCCGCCAAAGCGGGCATCTCCAGCACGGGTAGGGACCGGGCGGGCACCACGTGGACCGAGCAGCCGTGCCCCTCGAACAAATCTGCCAGAGTAACGCCGCGCAACACATCTAACAGTCGCTGATGCACCTCAGCCAACGGCCCCTGAAGGGTGCAGCAATGGGTGAATTCGCACACTTCTGGGTGAGGAGTATTCCCACTGCATAGCGTTAGGCGCCAGCCATCCTCCAATGCCTCGATCACCTCCGCCAGAGTGATCTGCCGGGCGGGTCGGGCCAGGGCGTAACCCCCTTTGACTCCCCGCTGGCTGACGACAAAGCCGTGATGGCCCAATTCCTTGAGGATATTGGCCGTGAATGAACGGCTCAAACCAAAGCGCTCCGCAATACCACGGGCCGTCCCCGTTTGGCGGTATAGATACGACAGAATCAGGAGGGCATAATCCACCTTGCGACTGAAGAGTGTCATGGTTCTTCCCTCCTGCTTTCTGCCGCGACTTTACCCCAACAATCCTCCAAGGCTTCCCGACGAAGGAAATCGTACTGCTTCAATCCCATTTATAGGCCCCTAATGGCATCTGGCAAGTGCGATTTTATTTTTCTGCGGAATTTGGGGACAAAACTTGATGGGCGGTCGGGGTTTACAAGACAGCACACCTGCGGGTATGTTCGGCTCCCATCGGGAACGAAGTGGAACGCATCCTCTGGAAATTCGAGGCGATTCCGGAGGTGACTCCGCCACTGTCTCGGAGATGGCAGGTCGGATCTTTTCCAGCGGCCGGCCATATTTGGGCGAGAGGGTCATAACATGCTCCAGCAAGCGGTTACGCCGGAAGTGAGCTTGGTGATTCCCGCCTACAATGAGTCGGCGGTGATCGTGCAAGCCGTGCGCGAAGCAGAAGCTGCTTTATCAGAGCGGTGTACCCGCTACGAGATCATCGTGGTCGATGACGGAAGCAACGACGGCACCACCGAGAAGCTCGCCGAGTTATCGGGGAAGATTCATCACCTGCGTGTCATCCGGCATCGGAGCAATCGCGGTTATGGGGCGGCTCTGGCTAGTGGTTTCCGGGCAGCTCGTTGTCCTTGGGTCGCCTTCACCGACGCCGATTGCCAATTCGACCTGCGGGAGTTGTTTCATCTTCTGGAGCAGTGCGAAGAGGGGGTGATTGTGGTCGGCCGGCGGGTTGGGCGGAAGGACCCCTGGTTACGGCGCTTTCTATCGTGGGGTTACAATCGCCTGGTGCGGTTCTGCTTCGGACTGCCGGTGCGGGATGTGGATTGTGCCTTGAAGGTTTATCCCCGGCCGATCTTGCGCCGACTGCTGCCGCGATCGCCTGGTTACTTCGTGAACACGGAGATGCTGGTTCGGGCATTCCGCCAGGGTTGGCGCATCCGGGAAGTTCCGGTCTCGCATCGCCCGCGAGCTGGTGGGGTCAGTAAAGTGGGCTTGCGGGAAGTTCCGCGGACTGCTCTCACTCTGTTCCGTTTCTGGTGGCGGGATTGGAAGCGCCGTTGGCGGCAGCAGAGGGTGTTTCACCGGACGGAGCAGGTTCGGCCGGGACTTCTGCAGGTCTGGTCAGGCCGTCTGCCTGGGCCACTTCCGCGTACAGCCGCAGGGCCATGGCCAACGCTTCGGAGCGGGTATGGATCTCGCCATCCCATTGGGCCTGGCGCACCGCCTCCAAAAGCCGCCGGATGACGGGGCCTTGGGGAATACCCAACGCCAGCAAATCACCCCCTCGGAGTAGCGGCGGGGGGTCCAACCATTCTCGCGGGCTTTCACGCAGCAGCCGTTCGCAGTACTCCACGGCATCAAGGTGTTCTCCACCGTTTGCCAGCGCCTCGGCCCGATGCAAAGCCAATAATTCTTCCGCTCCGGGATGCACCAGCAAGGGGCGCCAACGATGCGGTTTCTGCTGGGGGGCTGCAAACAAAGCGGATTGATGGGCGATGAGCCAGACGATCCGATCCTTCTCCGCATTGGCCAGCCGCAAGCGTTGGGCAATCGCCTGCGCTCGGCAGGCTCCCCGTTGCTCGTGGCCTTCCCAGGACTGGACAGTTGGCACTTCCTGAGCCAATTCAGGTTTGCCAATGTCGTGCAACAGAGCCGCCATGGCCAAGGGAAAAGAGGCCTCCTCCGGCAAGTGATCCACCACCGAAACGGTATGATCCCAGATGGTGGCACCAGCCGCTGCCTGCCCCTGGGAAGCGGATAGAGATGTGTTCGGTCCAACGGCCGTCAGACGATGCGGGTATGAGAATGTCGGCACCAGTTCTGGAAAGAGCGGCGGGATCAGTTCCAACTCTCGCAGCAGGCGCACGCTTTGCCCCCGGCTTTTGTGGCGGAGCATCTTGCGCAATTCCTCGGCGATGCGCTCCGGGGATACGACTGTGATCTGGGCCGCCATAGCCTTGGCAGCAGCGAGCGTCTCAGCATCGATAGTCAGTTGATAACGAGCCGCGAGTCGGACAGCACGCAGGAGGCGAAGTTTATCCTCGGCGAAACGCTCCCAAGGATTGCCGATGGCGCGCAACCGCCGGGCCTCCAGATCCGCCTGACCTCCCACATAATCGATCAACACGCCGCGAACTGGATCATAAAACATCCCATTGATGGTGAAATCCCGCCGCAGAGCATCTTCCTGCGGACTGGAGAAAGTGACGGCATCCGGGCGGCGGCCATCGCTATATCCCAAATCGCTGCGGAAGGTAGCCACCTCGACGGTCAGCCACTGTCCATCCGGCCCGCGCGGTCCTATGACCTGCACCACACCGAACGCCGCCCCGATTTCGTTACGCCGGGGAAACAGAGCCATGATCTGTTCGGGCCGGGCATCCGTGGCCACATCGTAGTCCTTAGGGTCTAAACCCAGTAACTGATCGCGAACGCACCCCCCCGCCCAGTAAGCGATGAAACCCGCTTGCTGCAATCGCTGGACTACTTTCAGGGCAAAATCGCGCGCCGTCATGACTCCGCCTGCGCTAGCCTACCGCCATGCCGCCATGGCTTCATCCATTCTAAAAGAGTGAGTTCCTGAACCGAAACCCGCGGAACAGAGCATCACAAAAACCGGGCACTGGGTACTATAGTGAACAAGGGGTGGCTCCGACCGACCACCCCTCGTCCTGGATTCGTTTTAGGCCAACAATTTTATCGGCTGATGCACTGGACAGCTAAGTCAGCCAAGCAAGGCCGATCGCTGCTCCAGGGAGAGCACTAGCCATTGTAACCGATTAGGTCCCAGCCCTTGCGGTAGGTCCGGCGGACGTACTGGGCGGCTTCCGGGCAATCCACCGCCTGGCATTTGGCACCATCCCAAGTAAACGCCTTGCCCACCCGGATCGCGACATTGCCCAGCAGGAAGGCCGCTGTCAGCAATGCCGCATAGTCGAAGTTAGCCAAGGCCAGTTCGGGCTTGTTGGCCTTGATGGCGTCCACCCATTCGCGTTTCTGCCCGCCATCTCCGCCATTGTTGACCGGCAGCTTTTCCGGCTTGGTGCCGCCGTTGGTCTTCTGGCCCGTACTGAAGAACACCTCAGCGCCATAGTCGTTGGGCGAGTAGGCGATCCCCTTGGAGCCGACGAGAATCGAGCCGCTATCGACCAGTTTTTTGCTTCCCGCCAGAGCCATCGCCTTCTGGACCAACTCGTCCGGCGGAAGCAGTTTCTGGCCACCCTTACGCCCCTCGTACCAGTGGACCGTGACCGGGCCGCGGCTGCCCCGTGCCGGGAACTTCAGCGTCACATGAGCATAACTGGGACAAGTCAAGGGATTGACATCACCGGCCTCAGCGGACACATGGACCGGATGATCCAGCTCCAACGCCATGAAAGCCATGTTGGCCGTATGGCAGGCCATATCGCCGATAGCACCCGTGCCATAGTCCCAGAAACCACGCCAGGCGAAGGGATGAATGCCACTGGCATAAGGCCGTTCCGGGGCGGGGCCGAGGAACTCGTCCCAGTGCACCCCCTTGGGGATGGGAGCCAGCGGGGGAGGATTCTTGTCGGTGATCTTGGGAGCTTGCGGCCAGATGGGACGGTTGGTCCATACGTGCACTTCCGTGACCTCGCCCAATTCCCCGGCACGGATCAACTCCACTGCACGTCGCAAGCCGTTGGCTGCCGTCCCCTGATTGCCCATCTGAGTACAGACTTTGTTCTTCTTGGCCTCTTCACGCATCAAATGGGCTTCATACACATCGTGCGTCAGCGGCTTCTGGCAATACACATGCTTGCCCGCCCGCATGGCCAGAATACTGGGCAGAGCGTGAGTGTGGTCCGGCGTCGAGACCACCACCGCATCGATCACCTTCAGCAGGGCACTGTCGTCGAACAGTTTCCGAAAGTCGAAAAAGGTCTTGGCCTGGGGCCACTTCTTCGCCTTTTCTCCCAAGGGTCTTTCGTCGATGTCGCACAACGCCACGACTTCCATGAACTGGGCAGCCTGATCGATGTCGCTGGAGCCTTTCCCGCCGACACCGATTCCAGCCACCCGGAGCCGTCCGTTGGCCCCTTGAATTCGGACTGCGGAGAAGGCCGGAGCGGCATACAAATAACCCAGTCCTGCCGCCGCGCTCGCCAATACTTGCCGCCGTGTCATGCCTCGAGCCATGGTTGTCTCCTTGTTGAAAACTGATCCGCACGTTCGTGTTTCGACTTAGACGGGAACCGGCCCAGCATCACCCTCCGCGGCTGGTTCCACCGATTCCACCCGTGGTAGGTCTTCCCTCATGAGTCTAACCTTCCTTTCCATAGGAGGCAACAAAAAAACGGACCAGAGACCTTGATTCTTCCCGTCCTTTTCAACAATTTCGCATCCACGCAGAGGTGAGCTTGCTCCGATTCGACGAAACCTTAGGAACAATAAGGTCTGTCTCTTCGGCCAGGAGGAACCTTCCCGCTCGATCGACGGCCACGATCCGACTCATCAAGCCAGATGGCACATCTTGATTTGGCCACCTACGATCGTCGCTACTGCCCGTCCCACCACCCGCCAGCCATCGAAGGGGGTATTACGGCTTTTCGATTTGAACTCGCGCTTGTCGATGGTCCACTGCACCTTCGGATCGATCACCGTCACGTCGGCTGGGCGGCCGGGAAGTAATGTCCCGCGATCAATACCCAATACTTGCGCTGGGTGCAGCGTCATTTTGGCCAGCATTTGCTCCCAGCTCAGGTGGCCTGCTTCGACCAGGTGGGTGATGCACAACGGCAAAAAGGTCTCCAGACCAATGATTCCATTAGGAGCCTGATCCAGTTCGCGCTCCTTTTTCTCAGGCGCATGGGGTGCATGATCGGTGGCCAGCACCGAGAGCGTCCCGTCTTTCAATCCTTGCACAATGGCTGCCACATCGCGAGCCGTCCGCAGGGGGGGCGACATCTTGAAATTACTGTCGAAGGATCGCATCGCTTCGTCCGTCAGCAAGAAATGATGGGGGCAAGCTTCCCCGGTCACCTGCACGCCCCGTTGTTTCCCCTGGCGAATCAACTCCACTCCCCCCGCCGTGGACACGTGGAGGATATGGACCCGCCCCCCCGTCAACTCGGCTAGCAGAATGTCCCGGAAGATCATGATCTCCTCAGCCACCGCCGGCATGCCGCGCAGTCCCAACTGCACGCTAACTACCCCTTCGTTCATGACCCCGCCTTGGGTCAATTCCAGCACCTCGGCGTGGACCAACACCGCCTTGTCCAACATGCGGCAGTACTCCAAAGCCCGCCGCATAATCTCCGCCGAACTGACCGGCGCGCCGTCATCACTGAAAGCCACCGCGCCTCCTTCCACCAATCCGCCGAGTTCTGCCAACTCTTTGCCTTCCCGATTTTTGGTGATTGCCCCTACCGGAAAGACGTTGCAGTTTCCCGCTCGGCGTGCCTGGAGGATCACAAACTCCGCGGCTGATCGGCTATCTAGTGCGGGTTCCGTATTGGGCATGCAGGCCACGCTGGTGATTCCTCCCGCCACCGCCGCCGCCGTACCCGTCGCAATGGTCTCGTCTTCCTCTCGGCCCGGCTCACGCAAATGCACATGCATATCGATTAGCCCCGGGCACACGATCAAACCCCGGCAATCCAAGACCACATCCGCACCATAAGGCTGAGGTCCCAAGCCCAATATCTTCCCATCCCGCAGCCAAACGTCAGCCACTACATCCAACGACTGGGCTGGATCAATCACCCGGCCCTGACGAAGCAGTATCGTACTCATTGACTCTTCCGCCTTCTTCAAAACAACCCACACTCCAGACTGCGGCACTTCGATTGCTTCTGTTCTAAGAAACTGTTTGCTGGACTGAAGAGGGCGCCCAACCCCTCGCCCTCTTCTCAGCCACCCTGGCGGAATAACCGACACCTCCCGAACATCTTGAGCAGCTTTCGCACCCTTTTGCCTGTCTTTCCTCGTCCCATTGCATTCCACCATTCTTCGCCGTCGATGCCCTCCACATCTAGAGTGCCATTCACATCGAGATCAGTTGGGACACCGCCGATGTCAGGAAAGTTGCCCGTGGTGATAGCCTTGCTTTGCGGAGGATGCACCGCCCTTTCGCATGGGCCGCCAACGGTCACGGTTGCCCGGACCTCCCTTCCTGCGTCCACCGAAATTTCTGGACCGCTGAATGGGTCCAACGTTTCCCCACCCAATCCGGCAATCGCAGCGGGCCATCCCCGCATTGCCAGTGTTTCGGCCAATTCCACCATTTCTAGCGAGGAGGGTGATTCCACCGATCCACTCACTCAGGCCGCCGCCTGCCTGAAGCGGGGAGAGGAACTGCAAGCCGCCGCTTATCTGGAGCAATACCTCCGCGAACAACCGCACGCCCATCTCTTTCGCATTCAATTGGCCGAGATCTATCACCGCGGCCAGCAAGCGACCCGCGCCCAGCTTCACTACGAATACTTCCTCGGATATTTGCCCTCTCCGGCCAAGGACCCTCTGAACCAATATGCAGTCCTGGCTCATACACGCCTGCGCGAATATGCCCTGCTCCGCCACGATTCCTTCCGCGAGGCTTACCACCGCGCTGCGGGACTACTTCTGTTGGCTCGATCTGCCCAGCAACTTCATCCTAGCTTAGCCGATGAATTGCTCGGCCAAGCACGCCAGGCTCTAGAGCAAGCCCGGGCCTTGCGACCGTACCATCCCCTCCTACTCGCTCGCCGCCTCGAAATGCACGAACTCTGTCATCAGAACAGCACAGCTTTTTGGGAACGACTTGCTATCGAGCACTCTCCCCTTCCTTCAGTCATCACACCTGCACTCTCTTTGGAATAAATAGTTATTTGGCATTCTATAATGCATTTATTCCTTATAAAATTCACAAACATCTGTTTATGCTATATCTATACAAGCTTGGAATACATCCAGCACGCGATTCAAGGATTCTTGCCGAATGCACAACGGCGGCAAACAATACAACACTGGCCCGAGGGGGCGGAGGAGCACCCCCATTTCCAGGGCCATGGCTCGCCAACGGGGTACCATCTCACTGAGATAACCTCCCGGAAGATTCAGCTCGACGACGCCGATCGTACCACACCATCGCACATCCTTCACTTTGGGATGCCCTCGCCAGCGGGGCAAATGTGCTGTCCAGTAGGCCTCGATTCGTTTGGCCTGATGCAACCAGTCTCCTTTTTGGAGCAGTCGCCAATTGGCCGCCGCCACTGCGCACGCTAGCGGGTTGGCCGTATAGGAATGGCCGTGAAAAAACATGCGGGAACGATCGGCGTGCTGGAAAAGTTCGACGACGCGGGGAGCCGCCAAGGTCGCTGCTAAGGGCAGCATTCCTCCGGTCAACGTCTTAGCCGTGCAAATCAAATCCGGGGCAATTCCGGCATGATCAAACGCCCATAGGCGGCCGGTGCGACAAGCGGTCATCACCTCATCTACAATAAAAAGCAGGTTTTCCTCACGGGCCACCTCCCACAAGTCGCGCAGAGTTTGGGCGGGATACATGCGCATCCCCCCGGCTCCCTGCACCAGCGGTTCAATAACCACCGCCGCAATCCGATCCTGACGGCAGCGAATCGCCTCCACCAGTGCCTCAACCTCCAACGGAATTTGCATCACTTCAAACAACAAGGAATCATACATTCCGAAATATATGGGATCACGGCTAATAGACATTGCACCGAAGGTGTCGCCATGATATGAATTTTGAAAGCAAATAAATATATCTTTACTGTATCCCTGCATACGCCAATACTGCACCGCCATTTTTAAGGCTACTTCCACAGCCGTGCTACCGTTGTCCGAGAAAAAAACCCGGCCGCCATTCCATCCCGGCACGGAACGCAACAAACCTTCCGCCAGTTCCACCGCATAGAAGTGAGTCGTTCCCGCAAAAACCGTATGGTCCAGCGTGGCCGCAGCTCGACGCAACGCTGCCACCAGCGGCGGATGACAATGACCGTGTAGAATCGTCCACCAGGAAGCGATCGCATCGATGACCCGCCGTCCATCCGCCAAAATCAAATACTCCTCCTCGGCTGCCACAACGGGCGCCGGTAGAACGGCCTCCAACAGCGGGGTATAGGGATGCCATACATAGCGCTGATCCAGTTCCTGAATCTCAGCCGCAAAGCAGGACCGATCGTCGTAGTAGCGCTCGACAAGCTGATCGATTGCTTGCAGGACAGGCAGTTGAGATAGGCTGATGCGTCGGAGAGAAGAGGCATCCCAGTGGTCATTTTGTGGCGTAGCAAGGGAGAATACCGGCAGTTGTGTGTAGCGATGGATTTGCTCTTCTGCAAAAGGATCAGGCGGACCAAGCAATACCACCGCAATGACTGATACTCCATGTAATGATTCACAAGCAGACAGTATACGACCGATGGCACCAATCCTGGATGAACCTACTAAGATAACAGGGCTTCTCCAAGCACGAATCAGATCGATTTGCAAGGCATTCTCTGTCAAAGGAGAAAGCGGACCGCCAAAGGTCTCGATCAGCAATGGCTGCTTGGACGGAGGGCGGGCTGCGAGGATTTCTCCAACGGAAGGAATGGTATCACCCTGTCGTCGAGCTACCAGCAGCGGTGCCACGGCCTCAGCAAAATGCCGCAAGGGTGTATAAACACAGGCCTCAGGGACGCAATCGCGGACTCTCGCTGTGTCCGAATCTCCGGTCTCTAAGGGTTTCCAGTATGCATACTTATCAGAAAATGCATTGAGATATATGATAGAAAACGTCGTTTTACCAACTTCTGTATCTGTACCAACAATAATAATATCACGCATAGCTCTTATTAATGATATTCAGTAAAAATAGATCGTAATCGCAGAGCTAGATTCTCTAAACAATCAGGTGTATGATCAGCGTGGAGGGAGATACGAAGTCGCGCGGAATATTCAGGCACCGAGGGCGGGCGTATTGCCCGAATATCCCAGCCTTGGAGCCATAACTGTTGAGCCAGGCGAACGGCCTTGTTATCCTCACCAACCACTATGGGAACAATATAAGAATCGCCTCGTATATCCCAGCCGCTATCATGTAGAAGTGATCGAAATAATTGCACATTACGAAATAGCAATTCTCGCCCTGAATTATCATTAATGACTCTTTGTATTCCTTTGCACCAATAAGCACCTAAAAGTGGCGGTAATGCTGTCGTAAAAATCAAATGTCGGCAACGATTGATAAGATACTCTTTCAATAAATGCGATCCACAAATATATGCTCCGCATAATCCCAACGCTTTGCCGCCTGTGTGAACGGTGGCTAGCACGCGAGAACGGAGGTGCAGAGCATCGACGAGTCCGGAACCGTTGACGCCGTAGCAACCCGTGCTATGGGCTTCATCCACAATGAGATGTGCCCCATAGCGTTCCGCGAGTTCCACAATATCTTGGAGAGGAGCCAGATCACCGTCCATACTGAAAATGGATTCGGTGACAATAAACATCTCACGCCCTACTGGGCGTATCTGCGCCTCCTGTCTCAATCCATCCTCAAGATGATTAAGGTCATTGTGCTTGAATATATATTTTCGTGGCCGGCAGATACGTAAGGCCTCATAGATGCTTGCGTGGCACCGCTCATCTGCCGCCACCCAATCTCCCGGTTCGATCACTGTGGTTAGCAACCCTTCGTTGGCTGTGAAGCCGCTTGTCATCATCAACACCGATTCGGCCCCATGCCATTGAGCCAATTGCGCTTCGACCTGCTCCCAGATGGGATGGTGCCCGCGCAGCAGACGCGAACCCATTCCCGTCACCGGCAAGCTCGCCTGGTCTTCGACAGAGATCGGACAGCGTCCATGACCATAACCAAGATAATCATTCGATGTGAAATCAATACCATCCCCTGCCCGTATATTGCGGTATCGGTCTTGTGATTTCAATGTATTCAGTGTTATTTTCCAGCGATCGATCAATCCCATAGAACTTTGATATCCTCAAGCGATATTTCCACAATGATTTTTCTGCTTCTCAGCAATCGGACCAATTGCAGTCAACAAGTGCTCATCCTCTTGAATATCAGGGTTAGAAGCTGTGAGGAGTTTTTCACCATAGAATATGGAATCTGCACCAGCTAAAAAGCAAAGGATTTGCGCCTCTTGGCTCAGGCGATCTCGGCCCGCACTCAGGCGGATTCTGGATTTGGGAAAGGTGATCCGAGCTACTGCGATGAGGCGTACGAGTTCCGTAACAGAGACTGGCGGAGCTTTTTCCAAGGGTGTTCCCGGTATAGGAATCAGACAATTGATAGGTATGCTTTCTGGAGGCGGTTGCAATTGTGAAAGCTCCACAAGCATCATTAAGCGATCATCAATAGATTCTCCCATGCCGATGATTCCACCACAACAAACGGAGATACCAGCTTGAGACACGGCACGTAGTGTAGCCAAACGGTCATCATATGTACGTGTGGTGACGATATTGGAATAGAATTGGCGGGAGGTATCGAGATTGTGATTGTACGCGGTCAGTCCTGCTTCTTTGAGGCGCCGGGCTTGATCGGGAGTGAGCATGCCTAAGGTGACACAGGCTTCCAAACCGAGGGAGCGAACGGTGCGGATCATTTCGAGAACGCGCTCGAATTCTGGTCCCTCCTTCGGAGGCGAACGCCAGGCTGCTCCCATGCAGAAACGGGTCGCGCCAGCCGCCTTGGCCTGCTCGGCAGCCTGCCGCACCTCCTCCACGGTCAGCAACGGCTGGCGTGACACCGGTGTGTCATAATGTGCCGATTGCGGGCAATAAGCGCAGTCCTCCGGGCATCCGCCTGTTTTGATACTCAACAAGGCGCACTTCTGAATGTCGCCATAGCCCCGATTCTGACGGTGCACATCGCTGGCCTGAGCGACTAGTTCCAGAAGTGGTTGACTATATAGAGATCGCAATTCTGTTAGCGTCTTCATATTATCTATCAATCCAGAATAGGTGAATCCAATGTCTAACTTCAGGAGTTCTATATCACAATGCTGAAGAATCCATATTCAGGGACACAGGCTCGCCTCTATTGCGGGCTGAGCGGAGGCAGGCATCGAGTACAACCTGAGTCTTCCACGCAATCTCGGACCATTTAGGATCGTGCCGTCCTGAGAGAATCGCGAGGGAAAAGTTGCGAATCATGTTTACTTCCTGTGCTCCCGGCATACCATCACTGTATTCTCGCACGGCATGGCGCTGGCTATGTTGTTCCATGTTGAATGAACATCCAACAACACGGAAGTATGGTTGCGATACAGTCAATGATACTTCCGCACCATAATACGGTAGTACAAAATCCTCGATCCAAATGGAACCTTTCGTACCACTGATATGTGCCCACTGTTGTAATTCTGTCACGAAGGAGCAATAAAACGAAGCGGTGACCTGCTCTGGGAAAAAGAGATCGGCGGCAAATTCCAGGGGAACGGCATTCTCGGTCTGCTCCGGGGGTGAGAGGATGCGTCCTACGACCGATTGGGGCAACTGATACTTCATGATCCAAAGGGAAAGGCGAATGTTGTACCAGCCGAGATCGCCCAAAGCGCCCAGGGGTTCAAGCTGCGGTTGGACACGGATATTGCCACGCAGGAATTCGGGGGGAGCAGCAAAACTAAATTGGGAGTTGATGCGGCGAAGCGTGCCGACAGTTTGGCCATCATCTAGGAGGCGGCGCAGCAGAGGGAGTCGCTGACTGTGCATGAACATAACGCCATCCATGAAGTGGACGTTGTGGGTACGGCAGGCTAGGAGCATCTCGCGGAGTTGTTCCGCGTTGGGAGCGCAAGGTTTTTCGCAGAGGACATGTTTGCGTGCCTGAGCCGTGCGGATGACCCATGGCGGTCGGATACCGGTGGGCAGAGGAATATAGACGGCGTCCACATCCGGGCGTTCGAGCAACTCTTCGTAGCTGCATGCTGTCGGCATCCGGGGAAAAGGCGCTTCCGCTTGGCATTCGGCGATGAATTGTTCGGCTTTCGCGCGATCACGGCTGGCCACGGCCACCAACTCCGCATTACCGGCCAAGCGCATCGCTTTCCAATTTTTACGCGCGATATTGGCAGCACCTAGAATACCCCAACGACAGAGAGTCGTCATGCGTCGCTCCTCGGTCCATCCTTGCCGAACCGTTAGAGAAAAAGCCAACTCCCTTTTTTCTCCGGCATACCTGCATCACTAGGGAAATGTTGTATGAGGTGAGAGGTAAGGTCACAACCGGCTCGCTCGCATCCATTGCAAACTAATCTGCGCGAAGCAAGGGTTTAGTGGATTGTCGCGATCGCATGAGCGGGAAGCGATAGCACAAGAGACACCAGTTCAACGGCTCGAATGGATCAATCCTTCTGTGGGGCTGCTGGCATTGGCATAGAGTCGCTTAGGAATACGACCGGCCAGGTAAGCCAGCCGTCCAGCTTCACATGCATACCGGACAGCCCAAGCCATGCGAAGGGGGTCTTTAGCGAGAGCAATAGCGGTATTCAGGAGGACGCCATCGCATCCGAGTTCCATCGCCACACTGACATCGCTTGCCGTGCCCACTCCCGCATCGACGATCACTGGGTAGTCCGGGTCGTTGTCCTTGAGATATTCCAGGCAAATGCGGATATTGTTGGGGTTGAGAATCCCTTGCCCACTGCCGATGGGACTGCCCGCAGGCATCACGCTGGCTGCCCCGGCTTGTTTGAGTCGCCGAGCCAGAACCGGGTCATCCGAAGTATAAACCAGCACGAGAAAACCTTCCGCGACCAGTTGTTCGGTAGCCCGAAGGGTTTCGATGGGGTCCGGCAAGAGGGTTTTGGGATCGGCTAGGCATTCGAGTTTGACCCATTGGGCGCCAGGATTGCCAAGGTTAGCGAGGAGTTCGCGGGCCAAGCGGGCATGGCGGATGGCATCCTCAGCGGAGTAGCAGCCTGCGGTATTGGGTAGAATGGTCAAGCGTTCCAGGTTGAGATAATCCAGGAGACTTTTGCCTTCCTTGTCGAAGAGGCGTTCGCGCCGGACGGCTACGGTGGTGACTTCACAGCCGCTAGCCGCCAAACACTGCCGCATTAATTCATAGCTGGCATACTTCCCCGTACCAGTAAAGAGACGCGAACGGAAGGTGAACGGTCCGATCTTCAATGGCCGATCCTCGGGCGGAGTTTCACCGGCACTTGCTCCGCTTCCACCTCCCACCAATGTGACGATTTCCACCACATCCCCATCGCGCAGCCAATAGGACTCGTGTTCGTGCCGGGGAACGACGCACCGGTTGACCTCCACAGCGACTTGCGCCGGATTCTTACCCAATTGCCGCAGTAACTCGGCCACGGTCAGCGGCTTAGGGAAATGGCGTTGTTCCGCATTGAGCGTGATCCTGAGCATAGGCCATCCATCCTCGTCCGAACTTGGAAAAGCCGCGGAATTGCTAGCCGGTTCCCACCGCAACTCGCCAAGGCTCCGGATGATAGCGGGAAATCCGCCCGCACCATCGGTTCTCTGTTATGGTCCAAAATAAACGCCGCATTGTCCACTCAGGGGATAACCCACGGGGTCAAGACGGGGACTGGAGCGAACCTCGGCCTACGGTTAGCCGCAGAATAACCGACGGGACTGAGTTCGCAGAGGGATTTTTTCCACGAGCGCCCCTTTGGAACCGTCCTCCTTGCTCCAAGGACAAAAGGTACCTCGCTGGGCCTTTTCTCAACGGAGCCGCTCTAAGTATGCTAGAACAATTAGCGAAGGGTAATACTTCGTCGGAATGATAGATGCTATGGCTGCTGCGGACCCTGTTTCTGTGTTATTCGACCAGTTGCGCAGTAGCGGGCTTCTTAGCCCGCACCAGCTTCAAGAATTAGGAATGTGGATTGTTCAGCGGCGGCCAGATGTCAATGCGGTAGCAAAAGAATTGGAACGGCGAGGGTGGCTGACGAACTTCCAAATCCGAGAGATTGCCAAGGGACGGGGGCGACAGCTTCTGTTGGGACCGTATGTCCTTCTCGATCTGCTCGGCGAAGGTGGGATGGGGCGCGTGTACAAGGCCCGGCATCAGCGTTTGGGCCGGCTCTGCGCCATCAAAGTGATCCGCCGGGAACGCTTGACTCATCCCGCTGTCGAGGAAAGGTTCCGCAAAGAAATCGAAGCCTTAGGACGCATGCAGCATCCTAACGTAGTGCAAGTATTCAATGCTGATCAGAGCGGGGATGTCATCTATTACGAGATGGAATGGATCGATGGCACTGACTTGACGAAGTTGGTCCGGCAACATGGACCATTGCCCGTAGCTCAAGCCTGCGATTACATCCGTCAAGCGGCCTTGGGATTGCAACATGCTCACGAGTTGGGAATGGTCCACCGCGATATTAAACCCAGCAACATTTTAGTCAGCCGGGATGGCCGACAGGTCAAATTGGTGGATATGGGGCTGGCCCGCATCCTCGATGATAAGTCGATTACAACGGAGGAAGGCAAACGGATCACGCGGGAAGGTTTCGTGTTGGGGACACCCGATTTTCTGGCTCCCGAACAGGCACGTAATCCCATGATGGTCGATATTCGTGCCGACATCTATTCCCTGGGAGGAACGCTTTATTACATTCTGACAGGGCGGGTGCCTTATGAAGGAGCCAATCCCACAGAAAAAATGCTCAAGCACTGCACCGATCCACCACCATCGCTGTTGGCGTATCGCCCAGATGCCCCGCCGCAACTGGAGCAGATCATTCATTGGTGCATGGCCAAGCAACCGGAGCAGCGTCCTCAGACTCCTATTCAACTAGCGCTGGCATTGCAGCCGTTCTGCCTCAGCGGGGGAACTCGAACTGGTACGGCACATCCGGGTGGAGTTGCTGTCAGTCCTCACGCTGGAGCAGGAGCAGTTCCCTGGCCGGTGACCCCTCCTCAGGAGCCACGTTCCAGCCAGATTTTCCGTCTGCCAGACGATGTCCAAGCTGCTTCCCCCCGCGCGCGTCGCAGCAGTTTTCCCTGGGGTCTCGGTGCATTTGTTGCCTTGCTGGTGCTCTCGTTCGTGGTCCTGGTGCCCCGGCTGAACCGCCTTCTAGCTCCACCGGAGGGTCAACAAGCACCCGAGACCTTCACCAACACTTTGGGGATGCGCATGGTGCGCTTGGCAGGGGGGGAATTCTGGATGGGTTCGCCCGAACAAGAGAAGGGACGCCGTTCGGACGAAGGTCCCCGGCACCGAGTTCGGATCGCCCACGCCTTCCTCATGGCGGCCACAGAAGTGAGTAATGGACAGTTTCAGCAGGTCATGGGATTCACACCATCTCAAGCCTCGAAGACCGCCTCGCGCTCTTTGCTACTGCCGGTCGAAAGTGTCACTTGGTGGGAAGCGGTCGAGTTCTGCCGCAAGTTGACGGAAAAGGAGCAGAAGGAACCTTGGGCGCGAAGCGGCTGGGGATACCGCCTACCCACCGAGGCGGAATGGGAATATGCAGCACGAGCGGGCATGGACACTCCCTTTGCCTTTGGCAATCTGCTGGAGTTCGGGCGCCGGGGGGTGTATAAACCTGTCGAAGACGACCCGTGTGGAGTCGGTGGCGATCCTGCCCGCCCCCCTAACTTTCCTGAAGAAATCGGCAAGCGGCAGGAGAATGCCTTCGGTTTGCAAGATATGCACGGCAACGTCGCCGAGTGGTGCGAGGATTGGTACAGTTCCACTTATCCGAGCACTGCCGAGGTCCGCCACGATCCCCTCGGTCCGCCGGATGGAGAACGACGAGTGATCCGCGGCGGCTCGTTTGCCTTGCCCGCATCGGCCTGTCGCTCGGCGACCCGTTCCTCCTTACGACCCGATGGACGGCGCGCCGATGTCGGTTTCCGGATCGTCTATGCTCCCATGTTCCATCGCTGAGACACCTCACACCTATGATCCCATTCCGCTCGCCCCGAAGCCCCGACTTCCCACCCCCTGGGATTGATTCCCAATATCCGGGGAAGATGGGAAAGCAAGCGGATACGGTGAGGCGTTATCCCTTCACAACCGAGCTGGCGTGAGGATTGCAGTTGGAAGGAATGGGTTGCTCAGTCGCGGTCCGCGATCTGCCCCCAGCGCGGCACAAGGCGGTGAGGAATCTGCAGGTGATCGCAAATCCGAGCCACGATGAAGTCGACCATGTCTTGGAGCGTCTGGGGACGGGTGTAGAAAGCGGGCATAGCAGGCAGGATCACGGCACCTGCCTCGGTCGCCGCGACCATGTTGCGCAGCGGAATCAATCCCAGCGGCGTTTCCCGGGGTACGAGAATCAGCGGCCTGCGCTCTTTGAGGTGAACATCCGCGGCCCGGTGGATCAAATTCTCGGACAACCCATGGGCCACCGCGGCTAACGTTCCCAAACTGCAAGGGCAAATCACCATCCCGGCAGTCTGATAGGAACCGCTAGCGATCGGTGCAGAAAAATTGGTGTGGTGATGGAAGCGGAGGTGATCCGCCGGAAACGACACATCCCGGCCCAGAAAGGTACGGGGATCGAAACGGGTCTCATCCAAGTGCAGAATGCGATCCATTTCCCGCAGGAACACCTCAGCGGCTGCCGGGCTGATGAGCAAATGCACCCTGCGTCCCGCATGCAGCAAGACTTCCACAAGGCGGACGCCGTAAGGGGCTCCGCTGGCCCCCGTCAACGCTACGACGATTGGCCGATCCGCCGAACTCATCCGAGCCCCCCGATGCCGCCTAGACCTTTTGCCGGAGCCATTGGGCTGACACAATATTCATAGTCATGGGCATCACATGCGGTGTAAAGGGGAACCTCGGAAATTGGGTTCATCCAACGGGGAATAATCGACATGCGCCGAAGGGAACACTCGCTCCGAGGAAGGCTAGGATACTTGTCAGCCGTAGCGACGATTTTAGGCGCGGTGACAGGCTCGTGGGTGGTCCCCCAGGAACCAGTGGAGCCACCCTTGGGACAATCCGTCTGGACGTTCGACGTTCTCCATTTGAAAAACGGAGCGAAGTTCCAGGGATTGCTCGTGGCCGAAGAACCGGACGGCTACGTTTTCCGTGTGGTCCTTCGCCGTCCCGGACGCCCGACAAGTACCCTGACAACGTTTTTCGCCAAGGGAGAGGTCCAACGACTCCAGCGACTGAGCGAATCCGAACGGGCCATTTTGCGGGACCGGCTGGCGGAACTGGACCCCAGCGGTCAGGGAGAACAACAGCGGATGGAAGCAGTCGAATTGGTCACCGATGATTGGCCCGGTTTACCTGGACAGGCCCGGCGGTATGAGTCTGAGCACTTCATTCTGATATCCACCGGTTCGGAGGAACTGACCCGGCGGACGGCCGTGCGCCTGGAGCAGTTATACACTGCGTTCGTGCGTTTCTTCCCACCGCAGGTGAACGATGCTGTACCTACCCGCATCTGGCTGGCCGTTTCCGAGGAGGAATACCGCCTGTTGCTTCGCAGCCTGAATCTACCCCCTCTGCTCAATCCGGCGTTGTACGAGCCGCGCAGCAATCAGATCGTTTGCGGTAGTCCGTGGCGGGAACTTGGCCAGCAATTGCAGACGGCTCGCGTCCATCATTCGCAGCATTTGGCCGCGCTTGCCCGCCAGGAGATGGAGCTACGCCGCCTCTACCGCCGGCCGGAATTGGACCGCCACCTCGCCGTGTTGGAACGGGAGCGAAAACGAATCTACCAAGCGGAACGCCTGAATACCCAGCAATTCGAGGCGGCCACCGCTCGCATCTTCCCCCTGTTGTACCACGAAGCGTTTCACGCTTATATCGGCACCTTTGTCTATCCTCCCCTGCCCGTCGAGCAAGTACGCGCCGGACGGGGAACCGGCGAGTTACCGCGCTGGCTCAACGAAGGATTGGCTCAGATTTTTGAGAGTGCAGTAATCGAGGCGGGCGAATTGCGCGCTGACGCTCCCCAAGTGGAACGCCTGCATCGCGTCCAGGATTGGCTTCGAGGTAAGGAGGGCGGCCCCCTGCTCCCCTTGCAAGAACTTCTCAATGCCGGCCCTTCCTTATTTGCCACCGTCCACACTGACCAGAAAGCCCAAACTCACCGGGCTTATCTAACGAGTTGGGCTTTGGCCTATTACCTCACCTTTACCCGCCGCCGACTCACGACACCCGAATTCCGCAACTATCTCATCGCCGTCAATAGCGGTGCCGACCCCCAACAGGCCTTCTGCGAATGGGTGGGTCAGCCCCTGCACATCTTTGAACGCGAGTTTCATGCCGACCTGCTTCGCCTGCAACGCAATGGCCGCTTGGCCCCTCGTTAGAATACTCCCCATCTTCAAACAGACCCAAGCGACGAGCGAACAGTACGAAGTGACCTTCCCTTCCTCGAACTGGCAATGGAATGGAGGTGGTCCATGCTGCCTTTCCCCATCGATCCTGTGCCGCCACTGGCCGGTTTGCGGGTGGTAGAAGCTGCACGGGTCCTCGCAGGTCCGTTCTGCGGGCAAATTCTGGCTGACTTGGGAGCCGAAGTGATCAAGGTGGAGCGGCCAGGCAGTGGAGATGAAACCCGCGATTGGGGTCCGCCGTTCCTGGATGCTCAACGTTCAGCCTACTTTCTTTCCTGTAATCGCGGGAAGAAATCGGTCACCCTCGACCTGAGCCAGCCAGCAGATCGGCAAGCGTTGGAAGCCTTGCTTGCCCGGAGCGACATCCTCATTGAAAACTTCCGCACGGATAGCCTCGCCAAATTGGACCTGGAAGCTCCACGTTTGCTGCAACGTCACCCGCGCTTGATTATCTGCTCCATCAGCGGTTTTGGACGCACTGGACCGTTACAGGATGTTCCCGGCTACGACTTTGCCATTCAGGCGCTCTGCGGTTTGATGAGCATCACCGGTCCTCCCGAAGGTCCCCCTTACAAAGTAGGGGTTGCCGTAACTGATGTTTGGACAGCTTTGTATGCCAGCACGGCGATTTTGGCGTGTGTCCATGCCCGCGCTCGCAGCGGCCACGGCTACGCCATCGATCTGGCACTGCACGATTGTGCCCTGGCTGCCCAAGTGAATGTTGCCCAGAGCTATCTGACCAGCGGTCAGGTTCCCCCTCGCGTAGGCAACGCCCATCTGCACATCGTCCCGTACCAGCTTTTTGCCACCGCCGATGGCTATTTGGTCCTTGCGGTGGGCAATGATTCCCAATGGCAAGCTTTCTGTCGTGCCGCCCAGGCTGAAACGTTGGGGCGCGATCCCCGCTATCGCACCAACCATCAACGAGTGGAACGACGAGAAGAGCTAATACCCCAGGTCGCCGCCTTATTACGACAGTACTCCACCCAGCACTGGCAAGAGGTGCTCACCGCCGCAGGAGTTCCCCATGCCGTCGTGCGAGACTATGCCGCTGTCTTTGCGGACCCTCAAACTCAGCATCGGAGGATGACACTGACGGTCACGGACCCTCAGGGCCAACCCATCAAGCTGTTGGGACATCCCTTCCATCTCCTTGGGGCACCCCTCGCCACACCCACCCTACCCCCACGATTGGGAGAGCATAATGCCGATCTGACCGCACTTCTCCAAGATTCCACCCTCACCAACAGATCGCCGGAGGGGGAATAGCAATTGCACTTGACAAGACTCCCCGCTATACGTCACGGTGGAATGGCGAGTATCGCTCCCGACAGTCCTTCGGGTCACGATCACCTTGGTCATGCTGGTCAAGTTAGCTGATCAAGTTAGATAGTGCTGTGGACCACCAGGGGGACAATGGAGATGATCGCACCAGGTGGTGGTAAGTTCAGTGAGAGAACACAATAGCCTTGGAATTAAGGGATGAAGGATGCCCGGAATGAGGATCAGGATGCGATGAGGAAGATAGAACACCGACCGCCCCGCCCGCTAACAGGAGCATGGCACTGTCGTGGCCGAGGAGCAACCGTAACTTTGCCATCGCTTCTGAAAACTCCCCCCAAAAGGCCAAATCAAGACAAAGCGACAACCTCCCAAGGCCGAGGGTGGGCACTGTTCCTCGTCGGCTGCCTTACAGCTCTCGGCGCAGGATGCCAAAGCCACTCGTCCCCCTCCCATCCGACACCGCAGGAAGAAACTTCCCCCGATGCACCGGCGGCAAGTCAAACAGCGAACACTCCTCCCTTAGCGAGTTCTGACGGTTCTCCCACAAGATCAGGCGCTACCCCTGCCGAGGCAGTCGCTGAAGTTGAGCCGCAGCATGAATGGGACCCCAACCGGCATGTTCTGTCGACGCGGGCGGTCCAAGGACGGCTGGGAGGCGTGGCTGTCACACCCGAAGCTAGCATCGAGGGGGAGTACTTAATCTTCCGCGTGCGCAAGGACAAGATGACCGAACGGGCCTTGTGGATCAAGTTGCGAAACAGTCCCAGCCAACCCTTGCCGCAAGGACGATTTGTTTACGGCCCCCAGGGGGCAATCGGCGAAGGTCTCGCTGGAGTAGTGCCGGAAATTATGCTGGAGTTGCCAGGCCAGCCGCTCCATTTATATCCCTCTGGCCAGTATGCCATGACCTTGCAACTAGAACCTCGGCAGAAGGGTCAGGTCCGCGGCCATGTGCATGTCAGTCTCGCGGATGCCCAACAATCGTTCCTAGCGGGTGCATTCACCGCCCTGGCTCCGCGACAACCCACCGAGCCGCCCGGTGTGGAAGATGTACCGCTCATCAACGGCACCGTCACCGTCCGCAACGCTTCTCCCGGAGCAGTTCTGATGACCGGCTATGCCGCCCATCCGAGCGGTGACAACTTCCCCCTCGGAGCCGTGGAGATCGAACTCGGTGCATCGGCCGAGCCGCTCCGATGGGAGCAACGGGACTATGACCAGCCGCGCGTCACCAGCCTCATCGCAGGAGATGTCAGCAAAACTCCCAGCCGGTTTGAACACAGCCGCCTGACGCCCGGACGCTACATCGTCTTTGCCCGCCTGAAAAACGGACCTGCTGTCTGGCAATGGGTCGAGGTCGGAGAACAAACGACTCGCAAGGTGGAGTTAGTCCTGGATGCCCAGCATACCGGCGGACTGGAAGTGACCGCACCAGTTGGCGCCTTGGGGAAAGTACACTTGGCACCGGCAGACCCGCAACGCCCCAACCTTGAAGAGCCGCTCCTGCTCGGTCTGGCCTTGCAATTGGGATTGGAACAGGAGTTGGTACTGCGCAAGGCCCTGTTCAAGAATCTCGGACCGGGAACCTATGTCGTTCGCATCGGTGGCGAGGTCCGCACGGTGGAAATTGTCGCCGGTAAAACCGTAGAACTGGATTTCGACAGACGCTAGCCTTGACTTCAGCTTGGTCCCCTTACTTATTCCCCCCAGGCTTGTTTCCGAAAACGCAGTGGCATCTCGTAGCCAGAACAACCAGCACACCCTTATTCCCCCCTGCCCTGTACGGGGGATACATCATTCGACTCAGGTCGTTCTGAGGTCAGCGGCTCGATTCGGCCGGCGGACAACGCCTTGGGCGTAGGTTCACGTATATCCCAGACCAATCCGGCCCATGCCAAGGCCCGCAGGATGTAGTAGCTCAGGTCGATCTCCCACCAGTAAAAACCTTGGCGAGCACAACTCTGATAATGGTGGTGGTTGTTATGCCAGCCTTCGCCCATGGTCAGCAAAGCGGCCCACCAGCAATTGCGGCTCTGGTCCGGAGTGGCATAGCGACGCGTGCCGAAAAGGTGGCAGGCGGAGTTGACCAGGAAGGTGGCGTGATAGAGCAGCACCGTGCCCACAATGAAGCCGTACACAACCCCGCTCCATCCCGCCAGCCAATAACAGAGCAAGGCTAACGACAGGCCCGGCAGCCAAGTGAAATAGCGGTCGAGCCAACGCAGCTCTGGGAACTTCTCGAAGTCCCGCAACGGCGGTGCTTGGCGAAATCGGCCCGAAAGTACCCACCCCACATGCGCCCACCAAACCGTGCGCACAATCGGGGAATGCGGATCCTCCTCCTGATCCGAGTGCTTGTGGTGATGGCGATGGTGAGCGGCCCACCATAACGGCCCTTTCTGCATCGCGGAGCAGCCAATCCAAGCCAGCACAAACTGAAACCAGCGGCTCGTCTTGTAACTGCGATGGCTGAAATAGCGATGATAGGCTGCTGTCACACCGAACATCCGCACCAGGTAGAACACAATCCCCCAGCCAATGGCTGCCCATGTCGGCGCCACGAAAAAGGGCAATACGACTGCGGCCACATGCAAGCCGACAAAGGGGAGAGCACGGAAGAAGTTCCACCAGCGCCGCGGAGGCCACCTATCGACTCCAAGCGGCCAGGATACTGAAGGGGATGGTAAAGTTACGTGAGGTAGGGTTGCGTGAGAAATGACTAGCTCGCTTTCTGTTGAATCTCTGGCGTACCGGAACTATTATCGCGGAAAGCCAGCGGCAAATTGGAACGGAATTTTCCCATGCTCCGCAACTCTTCCGCCGAAGGACCAAATGCCTTTGTTCCCGTTTGCAATCCACACCTGCTGAGAAACCATCAGGTCCAACCTGTGTGAACCAACCGGAGTGGACCCACAAGAGGGACTCTAACATCTAGAATAGGACAGAGGCGGCACCTTGGCTCGCTTCTTAGCAAGAAAAAAATAAAATCCGGGAAGATGTTTTGTCCCGATGTGGTCCTAAGCCATACCCTGGAAACCCCGGTGATTCTCCCGGAATCGTCCCCATTCCCCTAAGACCCCTTACGACGAGGTTATGATGATCCATTTCGAGGGAGAAGTGCGATTCCCCCTGCCGCTGTCGGAAGTGGCAGAAAAGCTTTCCGATGCCGGCTACCTGGCTCGCAGTCTGACGGAGGCCGAGATTATCTCGGCCACACCGGAAAAAGCCGTTTGGCGCATGAAACCAAAACTTTCCTTCCTGACAGGCACTCAAACAACCGAAATGACGCGGAGCGACCACCGTCCAGATGAAGCAGTGAGCTTCACATTAACCACGCGCAGCATCGGGGCAAGCAGCACTGTGGTGGCGCATCTGCGCTTTGCCGCGGATCCGCAAGGCACCGATGTGTTCTGGAGCGCGGATATCACGGAAGTCAGCGGGCTGCTGAAAATGGTTCCTTCAGGGCTTTTGGAAGGAGCGGCTCGCAAAATCATCGAGGACGTGTGGGAAGCTGTCCGCCGACACTTGCTTCCTACCTCAGCGCCGTGAATTTTTCTGAAAAAACCCACGCTGGAGAATCCGGAAAAGCTTCACCGTTCATTCCGGTCAGTCTCTCAATAAACTTCATGAGCCAGACCGCGAGCTTCAGGCATCAGGCAGGGACAGCACGCTCGCGGCAGCATGCATTTCGCCGGGGGAAAACCGCAACCTTTTGGATGGTTATGCCAGCCGATGAGGTACTTCCGGCCAGAGCAAGGCATAGAGAGAATTAAAAAACATCGCCAGGAAAAAGTCGAGAATGAGGATGGCCACAAAAGCGTGGACAAAGGCTTGCGTGGCGGCTCGTCCCACACCGGCAGCTCCCGGTTGACTGTGAAATCCTCGATGGCAGGCGAGTAGGCACAACGTAACCCCAAAAACCATCGCTTTGGCCAGTCCTGTCAGGACATCCCAAGCTGCGACAAATTCCCGCGTGTGACGCCAGTAATGGAAACTGTCAATCGGATAGATACCGACACAGATGAATGTGCTGCCGATCATGCCCGTCAAGTCGGCAATCACGGTCAACAAAGGTACCATGATCAGGCAGGCTAGGAGGCGAGGCGCTACCAGATAGTGCACAGGATCTAGTCCCAGACAAGTCAGGGCATCCAGTTGTTCGCTTACACGCATTGTGGCAATTTCCGCCGCCATAGCGGAACCGACCCGCCCCGCCACCATCACCGATGCCAGCACCGGGCCCAATTCCCGGACCAACGACATGTGAATGACCGCTCCCAAAGACGTTTCCATGCCAATGAGATGAAACTGATCATACGCTTGCACCGCGAGCACCATGCCGATGAATGCCCCGGTGATAGCCACCACGGGGGCACTCGCATTGCCAACCTCTGCGGCGATGCGAAACCACTCCAGACGACTGAAATGCCCCCGGAACAAACCTCCCCAGGCATGGAGGGCGAAGAGTGTAAAGTCTCCGACGGCCTCAAGCACCTCGCGAAACGCCTGATTCCGAGCTGAAAGTCCATCCGCCTGACGAGTGGCAGGAGAGGAAGGGGGTGAGCTGGACGGTGCATCCGGTTTGGCTTCGATCATGACTGACGAACGCAGGGGTCAGCCTTCCTGACTCTCTCAGGGAAAATCTGCCAGAAGTTCATCCTAGCATCCTGCCGCCACGACTGAGAAGGGAAAAACCATCGAAGGAACAACCCTATTGAAAAGAAGGGCCATGCCCTGGAAAGATGACTCCTTCTACTCATCGGCTTTCTTGTCACTGGAGGGCTGCCACATCAGTCCCAGCGAAAGATTCTTTTCGCGCTTGGCCTGGATGGCCCAAGGGGTACCACGGTGTTCTGTGATGATCCGGGCATAGATTTCACGGGCTTGCTGGACCATACGCTCGACTTCTTTGCCGCTGCGCATCCGATTGCTCGAGGCCAGCTTGTACTGGTTCTGTCCGAGTTTGGGATCGAGATTGGGTAGGGTGTTCGTGCGGACCAATCCCATGACTTTGTTGTATTCATTGAGGAACGCCAAGCGAGTTTTGACTGCCGCCCGTGCGTAGTCGTAATGGGCCTGCCAGCGCTTGGTTTCCCCATCCCGGAGAGACTCTAGGCTATCGAGAGTCGTGTCGATCAACTCCAGGCGTGCGATGCCTAAAGCGTAGAAATCCAGACCCGCGAAAATTTCCTTCTTCAATTCGTCAGTGATGGGGGCTTTGATGACATCAGGAAGCTGGCCTGTACCGCCACCCGCAGGATTTCCCTTCCAAATATCCCGAATTTCGTCAAAGGCTTGGAGAACAGCCGCCCGCAAGCGGTATCTCTCCTTGTTAGCCATCACCTCCTGAATAGTGGTCGTATCCCGATAGGCTGCCAGCAATTGAGGATCGAAAGGAAAGTTGGCAATGTTGTCCTGTCCAAGATCGTCCTTGAGAGGGGGCAACTGAAACTCACTGGTAATACTGGCGACTTCCGCGGGGGAAGCAGTTTTCGGTGGAGAAGGAATGACCACGGCCGCCGCCGGGGATTCCTGAGAATTGGAAGCCACCAATTGAGCAGGACGCGCCCCGTGGACTTGAAGCGTTTGCTTCCTATCCATGTGCACCGCTTCCAAGACTTCCTGCAACCGCTGCTGGACTTCCGCCACCCATTCGCTGACCGGCAGTGGATCATCCGGGTGAGGCGGTGTTACCACTCCTTTTTTCCGCTCGGCAGCGATGCGTGCTGCAATGAGAAAAGCGCTACCAGCATAGGTCGTTGTGCGCGGCCCGCCGGACAAGGTCACGCTGCTGAACTCCAGAGCGTTTTCCCCCGGCTGACATGTAATGATCACTTCTACACCCGGCGGTGATGCCTGTAGAGCCGTGAACAATTCCTGGCTCATCGGTTCGCTGCCCGGACGGATGATCCCGCGTTCCGGATTGTAGCGGCACACATCCCAAATCACCACTTTTTGCGTCGCACGACATTGTCGCAGCTTGTCATAAAAATCCGCTAAAGGAATGAAGCTCGCAGGATCGTCCGGATCGGCTTCCATCGGTGCCAGATAGGCCGCTCCGTCGCGAAATTGGGCGTGACCGCTGAAGTAAATCACGACTCGATCCTGAGCACGGCAGCTCTGGAAAAAGGACTCATAGGTTCCGATTAGGACCGACTTAACCGGCAACAATCGCTCTGGCAAAGTATCGGACAGGACAAACACCTGATGGTTCTCCTTGTCCATCGGAATACGCCATTCAAACGCCCAGCGATTGGCCAGAGAACGCACCCGATCCCCCTGTCCCGGCGGTGCAGAAGTCAGAGGATTAAGAAACATGTAATTGTCGATGCTCAGGAACAATAGACGTCGGGGAAAAGATGCTGCCGCTACCCCACGAGCCAAGGTATCCCCGGACTCTTTCCCTTTGTCCAATACCTTGGGAGATTCGGCGTCCTTCGAGCGATTGCCGGCATATGAAGTGGCTTGTTGTAGATAGTTGCGAAAGTAGTAGAGTCCGCAGCCCAACAGTGCCACGGCTAGAAGGAACACCAGGACAGGAGTTATGCGCTGTCCCACGGAACGCGGACCGCGGTACCGGCTTGGCGGTTGGATCGCAGGTCCTGGAGGGGGAAGAGTCTGACCCATCGCTGGCGAAACATATCCCCCACCATGCGCCATTCCCGCAGGGGCCGTCGCAGGGGGAACTGCCGCTGGGAGAACGTAACCTGTCGATGTACCCGGTGCTACCACAGGTCCAGGCAAGCCATTGGTTCCGCCTGGAGAGGTGGCTAGCCAAGCCGATGCCGGGATGGCGGTGGACGTGGAACTGCTCATTTTCTGCCCATGATTCACTTCGTGCCCCGAAATGGGGGAAGTGCTAACACCACGGGGACGGACCACCGCCCCACAATTCCGGCAGCGCAGCGTTTGCGTTAACCAATGGGACGGGATACGCAAAACCGCTTGGCAGCTCGGACAACGCCCCCGCATAATGGCACTCATCCCGATTAGCTCCTCACTTCCACTACAATCATCGTCCCCAATTTGCCACAGTTATGGCCTGATACCATTCTTACGGCCTCATGCCTTCCTTTGCCGGCCATCTGTTAGTCTTCACCTCTCCCCTTGGTTCTGCCAAAGCATTCTCTAGGGGTTTAGAACCCACTCCCAGGGTAAAAGTTCCTCGTAGCTTATTCTACGTGCGATGTTCCTCGAAAAATCGGTGCCGAATTGTGTCGAGGGCAACAGTTTGTATTGATGATTGAAATCCGAGTCTTGAGATAGGCATCGCCGGACGGATACAAGAACCCCAGATAACAGGTTGAGTCAAAGCCGCCAACAATAGGCCGAGTTCTAGCCGTCGGCTGTTCCGCCCTTGCCACAATCGCCCCCAACCGTCAAGCTGACGGAGAAGCGCCAAGGGAGTCTGCCATGCAGATTGTTTTGATCGAAGGAGATGGCATCGGTCCGGAGGTAACTCAGGCAGCTTGCCGAGTGATTGCTGCGGCGGGAGTCCAAGTGGAGTGGATCAAGGGGATGGCCGGCGCTGCCGCTGCAGAGCGATACGGAGAACCCTTGCCGGAACAAACCCTGGAAATGATTCGCCGCTATCGGATTGCCCTCAAGGGACCCTGTACCACGCCGGTCGGTCATGGTTACCGCTCCGTCAACGTCCGCCTGCGCCAAGGATTGGACCTGTTTGCCAGTGTCCGCCCCGTGCGCACTTTGCCGGGCATCGCCACCCCTTACGAGCAGGTGGACCTGATCGTTGTCCGCGAAAACACCGAAGGACTTTATGCTGGTCTGGAACATGAAGTAACACCGGGTGTGGTCGAGAGTGTCCGTCTGATTACACGTCCTGCAGCCGAACGGATCGTTCGCTTTGCTTTCGACTTGGCCCGCCAGATGGGACGCCGCAAAGTTAGCTTCTGTCATAAAGCGGACGTTATGCGTCTAGCCGACGGGTTGTTCCTGGAGTGCGCCCGCCGCGTGGCAGAGGATTATCCTTTCATTCAGTTCGAGGAAATCCCGATCGATACGCTGTGCATGGAGCTGGTTTTAGAGCCGCGCCGTTTCGATGTTCTGGTCATGGAGAATCTTTTCGGAGATGTGGTCTCGGACCTGGCTGCCGGTCTGGTGGGCGGACTAGGGGTAGTTCCTGGCGCCAACTACGGCACTCGTTACGCTGTGTTCGAGGCTGTCCACGGCAGCGCCCCGGACATTGCAGGCCGCGGCATCGCCAATCCCATCGCTGTCATCCGCAGCGCCGCCCTGATGCTCGAATACATTGGTTATCGTCAGGAAGCCCAAAGGATCGAACAAGCTGTCCTGGCGACCCTGAAAGCAGGCATTGGCTTGACCCCCGACCTGGGCGGAGATGGCACCACCATGACCCTGACGGAACAAATCATCCACCACCTCCATGCTGGGGTCTAACACCCCCTCTCGACCCCACTGGAACACGACCTTCTGCACCCGGACATGACAGACCACACCCGTAGTCTTGAATTCCTCACGAAATCCCTCTTGGTTTGTTACCCGGATTTCGGATTCGTCATTTCCCTTCCCCCTGAAAGACCTCCATCTCAACTGGCAACTAGAGTGAGGAATCCGTAGAACAATGTATAGGGAGTGGAGGTGGGGTGCGGATGAGAACAGGTTCTGGAGAAGTGCCGTCATGCCGGCGGTTCTGGAATGGAACCCCACCGTCGCTGCCGAGGAACTCCGCGAGCGTATCCTAGCGACAGCGGCAGAAGGAGCACCCGTCATCCTACCAGGGGACTACGGGTACGTGGCGGCATTACCCGTTCAATCCCCCCGCTTGGCCACGTTGTTACAACGTTTGCCGGAGCCGGCCGCTCTGTGGGTTAAGGATAGCGAATGCTTGCGCGCCTTAGGGGTGGAAATACCACTGGCTTTGCAACGGCTGTTGAACCGTGCCTGGCCACTCCCCCTGTTGGTCCTGCTGTCTGCCGATTCGCTCCAGAAACAGGGCTTTTCAAGGCCAGCGTGGTGGGACTCTGCTGTAGATAGCGGCCAGCGACTCCGTCTGCGACATCCTGAACATACTGTGGCTAGTGCGATAGCTGAGGTGCTGGACGTTTCACAGTGGCTTATAGCAGATACCGGCCTTCCGACCGTGGAAGCGGCTTTGGACCTGATGGAGGAAGCGGAGGCTTTGGGGATTTCGGCCGGCGTCCTCTCTTGTCATGTCCGGCCTTCCCAGGTTTGCTTTGGCAGCCGCGGTTGGGAGATGATCGAGGAAGGGGCGGTGAGCCGGGAGGAACTGGCCCACTTGACAGCCCGGCTGATTCTGTTTGTGTGTACAGGAAACACCTGCCGCAGTCCTTTGGCAGAAGGATTGGCCAAAGTTCTAGCGGCCAACCGGTTGGGATGCAGCATCGACGAGTTACCCCAGCGCGGTTTATGGATCACATCGGCCGGCTTGTGTACTAGCGGCGGCTGGCCCGCGAGTGCCGAAGCGATCCAAGTGGCGGCAGAATATGGTGTGGACCTGAATCGACATCGCAGTCAACCTTTACAACCTTGGCTGTTGGCAATGGCCGACCAAGTGATTACCATGACGCAAGGGCATCAGCAATTGCTCAGGGAACAGTATCCGGGACTGGGTCCACCTCCCCGCTTGCTCTGGGAAGACGGCGATGTCGCGGACCCGATCGGTGCCGGCCCGGACGCTTACCGGGCTTGCGCTGCCTTGCTCCGGGAACAGGTGGAGCGATTGCTCGCGGAGTGGTTAGCATCATGAAAATTGCTTTGGGGAACGATCATCGCGGTGTGCCGGTCAAGCAGCGGGTCATCGCCTTGCTCAAGGAATTAGGGCACGAGGTGCTCGATCTGGGAACCAACAGTCCGGCCAGTGTTGACTACCCGGATTATGCTGTGGCTGTGGCAGAGGCGGTGGCGCGCGGCGAGGCCGACCGCGGTATCCTGATCTGCGGTACTGGTCACGGTATGTGCATCGCGGCCAATAAAGTGGCTGGCATCCGCGCCACCAACTGCCGCGATGTCATCGATGCGGAACTGAGCCGCCGCCATAATAATGCCAACGTCTTGTGCCTGTCCGCCGATCTGGTCGGAGAGGAAATGTCGGAAAAGATGATCCGCGTCTGGCTGACCACCGAATTTGAAGGGGGGCGCCATGCCCGGCGGACTGAGAAAATCTCAGCCTATGAACGCTGCCACATGAAAACGGAGGGGCATTGCTAACCGGCTATCGACAGCGAACTGCCGGCCATCGACACGGGCTCCAAAGCGGGATGCGCCTCGGAAACTAGGACGCGATCCCTTTCATCTGGGAGGCGGGGACTCGCTTCAGGCCTACAAGCTACGAAGGTTTGTCCGGAGGAAAAAGCGATACCCCTCTCTTGCTCTTCCTTGCTGCGGGAAGTGTCGGGTTGAACTCATGGACCGGCCTGCACGCCCACCCCAAGTCGCCTCCTCCGGTCGGCACCGCCGCTTCCGGGATTGGTTTCATCAGCGATCCTGGGCCATCCGCTGCTTGATCCTAGCCACTCCTTTCCTCCTCGCTGCTAGCGCCGGACTATGTTGGTGGGGATACCGGCACATTCGTACCCAGCGTCAGCTCGCGGTCCAATCTCAGGCTTGGAGCGAATATCATCAAGCCCTAGAGCGTCACGATTTCCAGGGATTGGAAGACGCCTTGCAAACGCTGTTGCGTTTCGATCCGCCCCCCGCCGCTGCGAAAGCCCTGTCCGAGGCCTGGATCCAGAAGCGCTCGACGAGCGAGACGCTGGAGTTGGCGCCGCTGCTAATGGATTACCATCTCCGCCGCAATGATTTGCCAGCCGCCACTCAGGAAGCCGAACAGGTCCTGCGAAGACTCCCCCGACACTGGCTCGCCCATTGTGTGCGACTTCACGCCGCTTTGAACGAACAAGCACCCTGGAATACCCCCAAACCCCCGCCGAAGATCATACACCTGCTGGAGCAATTCCCTGATCCGGAAGACGAGTCGGCCTGGACTACCCCCGCCGGCCTCCTCTACGCCCTGCGGCTATGGAAGTGGGCACATCAAGACACCAATCCATTGCTCCGGGTTCTGGAACGCCGGGTGTTGCCGCTCTTGCGCACGGCCAAAGCTCAGGAAGCCCCCTCCTATCAGCAACTGCACCTAATCGCCTGCTGGCTGGCTGTGGCTGAACAGGCCGGAGGCACCGCCACCCTATCCCAGTACTGGGCTGCTGTGGATCAACTGAGCGAACTAGCGGTGCAACAAGCCGTAGCCAAGTCGGACGCCGAAGCGTTGCGTTACTGGCTGGCCTTGGCCCCGGCTCTGGAGCAACAATTGCTCCGCTGGCAGCGGGAAGACTCCCAGCGCTTCCCGGCCAGTCGCATAACCCCTCTTTACCAAGAAGTGCGCCGCCGACGCCGGCTGGCAATAGACGCTTGGCATTCCCTCGAACCCCAGCAACCGGAGGTGTACTTCCACTTGGCCGAACTCGCCTGGCAAGAACAGGACGTCCGAGGGGCCTTTGGGTACTATCTGAAGGCCCTGCGCCGCTGTCCTGATCCAGTGCCCGTTTGGGAGCGTTTTCTGCCTTTTCTGACCCACTTTGCGAGCGAATCGAGCTTGCAGCGGTTGTCTGAGCACCTTTGGAATGAAGCCGAACAGGCCGGGAAAGACGCACAACTCTGGTGCCTTGCTGCCCAGGCTGCCGCCGCCGTACAACGCTACGAACAAGCTGTGGAAGCCTGCCGGCGAGCGCGACAAATCCAGGCGGGACATCCCACCGCAGGTCTACTGGAAGCTACCTTGTGGCTCCGCAGTGGCGACCCGGTCCGAGCACGTACCGCTCTGGAAAGCTTGGACCCCCAATGGTTCCGCCGGCATCCGGAAGCCGCCCGACTTTACAGTCGATGTTTGTCTGCTACTGCCCCGCTCGATACCATAATCCGACGCTACCAGGAATTGTACCCCTCTCCAATAGCCGCTGATCCCGCAATGGCAGCATTCCTGCGAGGGGCGGGAGAGAATTCCGAGACGGCGGAAATCCTACGCTGGGCCGTTCGGGAACTCCAGACCGCAGCGGTCCGCGGAGAACCACTCTGCTGCCGCTACTACACAGAGTTGCGCTTCCGCCTGGCCGAAGCCCTAGTTCGCCCTCATCCCTCAGGGGGACCAGCCGTCTGGGACGCCGAAGCAGTCACCGCTGCTCTCCACGCCTTCCTGACTTTGTCCCCCGAACAACTCCGCGAACCGGACATGCTCCTGGCCCAAGCCACCCTCTACGCCTTTGGCCGGCAGCAACCGGAAGTAGCCCGCCGCTTGATCGAACCTTTACTCCACCCTCCCTCTTCCCGTCCCCTCACTCCAGCTCAGCAATTAGCTCTGGCCTATATTCTGCTCGCTAGCCAACAAGCCCGCGACGCCCTCCCTCTGCTGACCGCTGTGCAACAGTCTTCCCCGTCCCCGCCTGCGGCCTTGTGGATTGCCTTGGCCTGGGCTTATCATGATCTGGGTGAACCCCAACAAGCCGCTACGGCACTCAACCGCGCCGCTCTCACTCCCTACCGTTCCGCACGGGAACAAGCCGACTGGGTGGCCCTCAAACACCGGATATTCAGGGGAAAACCGCCATGAATCGACGCGATCTCCATCCTCCCGGTTCTGAGGGACAAGAAACACACAAGCGGGGATGTCTCCGGAGCACTAGAATGGCTCGATTAGGCGGTCCGCTCATCTGGCTGCTCGTGGCTGGTCCATTCACAAGGGCGGATCCGCTCGTGATGGAGGCGAAACCCACACTCGCCCAGAACAGTCCTGCCGAACCTGCCCAGAAGAAAACATCCGAATCTCCCGCTGTCACCACACCGGCAGACCCTCCGGCCACCCCACCTCCTCCACCGAACAATGGAGGGATCGTTCTGACTCCTGACCAGAAGCGAGCGCGGGAAGCCTTCCAGGCCGGCAAATGGGAAGAGGCCCTGCAAATCCTGGAAGCGGCCGCCAAGACCACCCCGAACAACCCCATGCCGCCCAAGGTCCTCTTGGCGCGGTGGTGTGCCGAATCCGGTCAATTAGCTCAAGCCCGTTCCTGGCTGGAACAAGCCGCTCGCGATGATCCCAAGCATCCGGAAGTGTTTCTAACCAATGGCCACTTCGCTTTTCTCGAAGGCCGGATCACAGATACGATTCTCAACTGCCAGGCGGCTCTAGACGTGCTGGACACGCCTCGGTGGGAAGCTGCTTACAAACAACAAGTGCGACTGCAAGCACGCCTCGGTCTAGCGGCGGCTTATGAGGCCCGCCAGGACTACCTCAATGCCTATACCCAGTTACGCGAAATCCTCCAAGCCGATCCTCGCAACGCCCGCCTTCGGCAGCGCTTGGCCCGACTCTTGTTCCTGCTCCACCGAACTGAAGAAGCCTTACAACAATGGCAGCAAGCCCAGCGAGATGACCCTACACTGGAACCTGCCGAGTTGCAACTGGCCCAACTCTACACTGTGCGTCACGAGTTCGATCAGGCCGAAGCCTGGTTCCAGAAGGCGGTCACCAGCCACGGACAAGATGTTCGTGTCCGCCGTCTCTTCGCCGTGTTTCTGCTGGAACAGGGCCGAATCAAAGAGGCACGCTCTCACCTCGAAGCGGTCCAACGGCTCGAACCCGACAGCCGGGATACTCGTGCCTTGACCGGCTATTTCGCCCGCCAGGAGCGGGATTACTCCACAGCCATCAAGATTTTCGAGGACCTGGTCCGGGATTATCCTTCGTTCCCCTTTGCCCTCGTGAATCTCGCACTGTTGCTGGCAGAAAACGGCGATGGTAGAGGCAAGGAGCGTGCGATCGCGTTGGCCGAAAATTATGTCCGCCAACAGCCGATGCACGCGGATGCGCGAGCCGTGCTAGCCTATACGCTCCTCCAAGCGGGGCGTGAGGCGGAAGCGGAACGGGTTGCTCGCTCGGCACTCGGCTTGACTCTGCTCAGCCCTGATGGGGCCTATTTTCTGGCCAAGGTGCTGCAAGCACGGGGTGCCTCCGACGAGGCCCGTACCCTGGTACAAGCCGCCCTCAATAACAAAGCCCCGATGTTCTATCGCCAGGAAGCCGAGGAACTGGCTCGCAAACTCGTTCCTGACCCGGCATCCCCGAAGAAAAATGCTCCCCCCTCTTCCAGCGATAGCAAAAACAAGAAACAACCGTGAGGATCCCCGCAACAACAGCTTGTGTGCTCCTTCTGACGGTGGCCATCCCCTGGTGGCTGGCTCCCTGGATCCGCTACTGGGGCATCCAGGCGGAATATGCCGATCGCTGGCTCATCCTCCTAGTGGCCGCCGTGATCGCATGGCAGAGGTACGCTCAAGGAATTCCGGCGGAACTATCCTCCTCGCGGTTTCTCTCGTCGGTTTTGCTGCTAAGCGGCGGTCTCCTCTTTCCCCTCGGCGTATTCCTCCAAGCCCAAGTGACTCCGCGCCCGCTCCTGCTCTGGTGGCTCTTTGTCTCCTGGCAGACTTTGGTCGTTGGCACATTGCTGCGTTTGGGCGGCCTGCCCCTGCTCCGTCACTTCGCCTTCCCTCTGGCATTCCTCTTGTTCGCCTTGCCGCTCCCAAACCGCCTGCAACTTCCTTTGCAATTTGGCCTGCAACACGGGACCACTGGTTTAGCCGCCTTTGTCCTCGATGCCCTGGGATGGAATGTCCAGCGTGACGGATTTATCCTCCACCTGCCGCATTGCGATTTGAACGTGGTGGAAGCGTGCAGCGGCGTCCGCTCTGTGACGGCAATGCTGGCGGTCGCCACGTTTCTGGCTTACCTGCATCATCTCTCTCTCCGGCGAGGTTTAATCCTGCTTCTACTCACCCTCCCCTTGATCGCCTTGATCAACGCAGTGCGAGTGATTGCCAGCGGTATTTTGTGCGAATGCTGGGGACCAGCAAGCATTCAAGGATGGCGGCACCAAGGTCTCGGATTATTCATGGTGATCATTGGTTTCGGCTTGTTGTATGCTCTGACCCGATTCCTCCAACCGCGACCGCGTTCTGTCGTCAGTCTCTCTCCAGCCACCCCTTCTCTCTCCCCATTTCCTCTTTCTCAAACTCTAAGGCATGATGCTGCGCTGAGGTCCCAACTTGATACCCTGCGTGGCCTTCCGATCCCCACCGCAGGGCAATTCACCAGCGGAATCCACATGGTTCTCACCATCCTGGGAGTCATCACTTTTGCTACCCTCCTGGCATCGTGGCTGGGGCGGCAGCAGCAAGCGGAGGTCCAAGCCGAGGCACCCTTGGAGCAACTCCCCCTCCACTTCGCCGACTTCACTGGGCAGGACCTGCCAATTCCCGAACCCATTCGGGAAATGTTGACACCGGATCAGATTTTGCACCGTGCCTATTGCGACAGTCTGGGTCATACCTGGGAGGTCTGGATCATCTTCTGGTCTTCTCCCGCTATGGTGAAGGGGTATCATCACCCCGACATCTGCTGGCCGAATCGTGGCTTTACCTGCTTAGACCGCCGACCCATTTCTCTGCCTTTGCCTTCCGGACAGTTGACTGTCACCGAACGATTATTTGCCAGAGATACCCAGAGATACATGATCTGGTATTGGACGCAAGAGGGACAGCAGGTTTGGAGCGAAGCGGATGAACGTCGGGTTCAACTGCTTGGAAATTCGCACGAATGGGTTCTGGAACGCCTGTGGTATCAACGCCAATCCCAGGTGCGGGGACGGCTGAGCGTCTGGGTGGGGACTCCCCTCTGGGGTCAACGGCCGCTCCTGGAGGCCGTCTCGTATGAATTTCTAAGCCAGCTTGCCGTGCATCTGTACCAACTCTGCCCGTGGGCCTACCCAACGTCCCCCTAGGATCCCTGCCAATTCAGGCAAAGAATCCGGGTGTAACTAGATTCTCTGGGGGTGGGGGCTGAACCTGCGAGGTGTTTCCCCAGACTAGCAGAGCTGCCCGGCAGGGAACCCCCAGAAAATCTGGTTGCACCCAAGAATCCGCAGACGCAAGACTGATCTGGACAAGAGCGAGGATTTGGGTATAGCCCCGGAGAGATTCGGGTCAAGAGCACTGGGCACAGAGGGGGGAAACGGAATATGCGAGGGATGATGCAATTGTCGGCCATTGCGCTGGCGGCGGCAGCAGGAGCGGCCCTGTCCACCCTCTTCCTTTCCGATAGCAAACCGGCTGATGCTGCCTCGAATGATCGCTACGGCGACTACATCATGGCCACCGGTGCCGTGGCAGTCAATCCCCGCATTCCGACCGACGGCGTCTGGCTGCTGGATTACAAGGCGGGCAAATTGCTGGGTACAGTGATCGACCGCAACAGCGGTAAGATCGTCGGTTGGGCCGAAGTCGACCTCACCACCGAGTTCGGTTTGGCGCGCCAGGCCGACGTGCATTTCCTCATGACCACGGGTTACATCACTCAAGGCCAGTCCGCCTTATATTTGGCCGAGACTACTACCGGACAGTTCGGCGTCTATACGATGGGGCCGGGTCCGAATGGCGTGGGGATTGTCATCCGACGGCATGATTTGACCCGTTTTCGCGAGGCGGTTGCTCAGGGAGGCGGCGGTCTGCCCCCCGCAGGAGGAGGCGGACTGCCTCCAGGAGCAAGCGGTGGAGGACTCCCCGCAGGAGGAGGTAGCGGACTACCCTCCGCGGTTCCACCTGCTGCAAGTGGTGGCACACCCGTCCTTCCTCCCACTCCCGGAGGAACGCCTGCACCATTCCCCCCGCCAGCCAATCTTCCCACTATTCCCGGATTGGGGTCTCCAGGAACCGGGGGGATGAGTCCTAGCGGGGGGAAAGTCCCGCCTGCTACCAATCCCCTGTCCCCTTCACCCGGTGGCGGGATAACTCCACCAGGTAGCGGAATCTCTCCCGCCGGCGGTGACCCCCGCTCCTCCGCCAACCCCTCTCCGTCATCACTTGGTAACGCTAACGCGAGCTGGACTCTTCCTTCCCACAATCGGGCTTATGCCAGCGATCCCCAGGCTGCCACTTCCGCCAGTAGTACCTGGCCACCCACAGAATCCCATTCCGCGGCCACTAGCGACTCCTACAAGGTTGCCAGCCGGTCGCAGTCTCCGCCGGCTTCTCCTCCGCCAGGCCGTTTGCCGCCGATACCTCCCTTGAATCCCATTCGCAACGATATGCTCGCCCACAACTCCCCCGCCCCAATACCGGGGGTCGGGTACCCTCCATACTTCTATGGATACCCTCCATACGCCGGTCCATACGCCGCGCCGCCGGGCACCGTGCCCCCCATCGATCCCACGGTCCTATTGCAGCATTTTTTGCGCCCCCTCCCTTTGCCCTAAGGCCGGATCGCTCCTCTGGAGACAAGGGTCATCGCCTTGCCCAGAGACATCTACGCTTCCGTGTGTTCCCGCATAAAGTTCGGTGTTCCATTCCCATGCACACGCCTCGCATGAAGAATGCCCCGTATGCATAATCCCCGCTGTCCATCCCCATCGATCCCGCTTGTCGATATATGGATGAAACATTTTCTCCCTGGAACCTATTTCTACTCCATGAGGTAATACCCCGTCCGAGCTTGTCCTTGGCATTCTGGAAGTCGGATAATAAAGCAAGAAATAGCCAACCGAAGATCGCCAGCCTTCGTATAAGGGCCACTTCTTATGAATCATCACCGATCTTTGTCCCGACCCCTGCCGTTGTGGGTATGCTGGGGTGTTTTGAGTCTGGCCTGTTTGTGGGTTCCTGCCGGGCGAAGCGACCCAGGAAGCGCAACATCCCAGTTTCCGTTCCAGGGACCAGAGACGACAGGCGTTACCGCTAAGTCCAAACCGGCCAGCGAAAGAGAAGCAGGACGGAACTTACGCCGCGAGGCCGCTGTCGAACGTCTGCGGCAGCACGTCGGCTTTTTAGCCAGTGCGGAATGTGAAGGGCGCGGCATCGACACACAAGGAATCGAAAAGGCCGCGGCCTACATCGCAGAGGAGTTTCGCAAAGCCGGTCTAAAGCCCGCGGGAAAAGATGGCAGCTACTACCAGCCGTTCACGGTCACAGCGAGTGCCAGGCTAAGCGAACGCCCCCAAGCCTCGCTGCGTGGTCCCCGAAACCAGCAAGTCGATTTGGACTCCGGGAGCGATTTTGCCGTCATGGGCTTCAGCAGCAGTGGCAAAGTTCAGGCTCCGCTGATCTTCGCCGGCTATGGAATTACAGCCCCGGAATTGAAATACGACGATTATGCGGGTTTGGATGTCCAGGGCAAGATCGTAGTGTTGCTCCGCCGGACTCCCCGGCCTAACGAACGGGGCGAACAACGCTTCGATCACAACGTGCCGACTCCCGAAGAGAGCACTCATGCGGCGTTCGTCACCAAGATCACCAACGCTCATAAGCATGGAGCGGTAGCCGTAGTTATCGTTAATGATGCTTCCTCAGCAGGGGAGCGCGACCCCTTGCCGCAATTTGCCAACCATGCGGTGGGCCATCCCGCCGCGCCGTTCCCGGTCCTGTTCCTCAAACGAGCTTTGCTCGACCAGATGTTGCAATCACAGCAAAAGTCACTAGCAGCGTGGGAGAAAGCGGTCGATGCCGATCTGCGTCCCCGTTCCTTCCCTCTAGAAGGCTGGATGCTTCAGGCCGCTATCCGCGTCGAACGCACCGAATACAAGTGCAAGAACATTGTCGGCGTACTGGAGGGTTCGGGGCCGCTATCTCAAGAGACAATCGTCATCGGCGCCCATTACGACCACATCGGCTATGGCACCATCGGGAGTCTGGGCGGTGCGAACGCCCGGGGAAAGATCCATCACGGTGCGGATGACAATGCCAGCGGTACCAGCGGCCTGATCGAACTGGCCTATCGCTTTGCCGCGCAGCCCCAACGTCAAGGACGCCGCCTCCTCTTCATCGCCTTCAGTGCGGAAGAGCGCGGCCTTTATGGCTCTCTGCACTACTGCCGGGAACCGATCTATCCTTTGGAGACCACCGTTTTGATGGTGAACATGGACATGATCGGACGGGCCAGACTTGTACCTGCCGATTGGCTCGGCTGGGAGAAAAAAGAGCGCTTGCTCGTCTATGGAGTAGGAACAGGCACAGGATTGGAAGCTCTGGTTCATCAGGCCAATGGCAATCCCGGTTTAGTCCTTCGCACTCTCGCCGCCGGGACAGGACCGAGCGATCACGATTCCTTCTATCGCAAACGGATACCCGTGCTGTTTCTTTACACAGGGACCCACGGGGACTATCATCGTCCTTCCGACAAGGCCGATACCTTGAATTATGAAGGAATGGCCCATGTCGTCGATTTTGCAGAGCGGCTGATCCAAGCGGCGGCCAACCTACCAGAAAGGCCGAAGTTCCAGGTGACGCGCGAAGTTTGGCGCGACCCGACGGATCCCCGCGCTCAGACACCTTCCCGCACCCAGATTCCGCGTCTGGGTATCCGTCCGGGTAACTACGAAAGCGAAGATGGCGGCGTGTTGGTCGATGGCGTCACTCCCGGCAGCCCGGCGGAAAAGGCAGGAATCAAAGAGGGAGACCGAATCATCGCGATTGCGGGAGAAAACATCAAAAATATCAGCACCTACATGACGGTCATGAGCCGGCAAAAAAGCGGCTCGCCATTGGAAGTGACAATCCTGCGTCAGAATCAGCGATTGACGCTGCGCGTGATCCCAGAGTGAGAAAGGGCCTCATCCCCTCTGGAAGGGGTGGATGAGGAGAAGAGGAGACCAGCCAACCGTGCAATTCCCGCTTGTTCAACTGGTGCGCCAAATCGCTCCGCAACCGGAGATTGCTGACGTATCGATGGCGGTCCAAGAGGCGTGGCACCGGTCCCGCACCTTAGATCGCATCCGTCCGGGCATGCGGATTGCTGTGGCGTGCGGCAGCCGAGGAATCCGCCATTATCTGACCATTGTCCGCGCCACTTTGGCCGTGTTACGCGAACGGGGAGCCAACCCTTTCATCGTAGCGGCCATGGGGTCGCATGGCGGAGCAACCTCCCAGGGCCAACGCGAGTTGCTGGCGAGTTATCAGATCGACGAGGTCCATTTAGGTGTTCCCGTCCTGACCGATATGGAGACCGTGTGTATCGGTCACAACTCCTGGGGTCAGCCCGTTTGGTGGGATCGCAACGCTTTGTCAGCGGACGGTGTGGTGACAATCTCCCGCGTGAAACCCCACACGGATTTCCGAGGACGGTTCGAGAGCGGCATCCTCAAAATGCTGGTGATTGGCTTAGGAAAGCGTCAGGGCGCCGACCAGGTCCACAGTTTCGGGACCCGCGGCCTACGGGACATGATGCCGGAATCAGCCAAAGTGATCCTGGAAAAAACTCCTTTCCTGGGCGGTTTGGCCATTTTGGAAAATGCCCGTGAAGAGACAGCTCACGTCGAAGTCGTCGACCGCGAGGACCTTTGGGAACGGGAACCGCAACTCTTGGAACAGGCCCGGCAGTTGATGGGTCGCATCCCCTTCTCGGCCCTAGATGTGTTGATCGTGGGCGAATGTGGCAAAAATTACTCCGGGGCTGGGTTGGACCCGAATGTCGTGGGTCGCATGCTCATCGAGGCTTCGCCAGAAATGGAAACGAATGTGCCTCGGATCACACGTATCGGTCTGCTCGATGTCTCCCCAGAAAGCCACGGGAACGCCACAGGAATCGGCATTGCCGATCTGACCACCACGCGGGCGTTGGCAGCCATCGATCCGTTGCCTTTCCGAATGAACAATCTGACCGCCCGCTTCCTCTGGCGAAGCAAATTACCTTTGGCCTTCGACACCGATCGGGAAGTTATCGCCGCTTGCCTGCAAACTTGTTGGCAACCTCAACTCGATCAGGTCAAGCTTTGCCTGATACCCAACACCTTAGAGGTGGCGGAACTGTGGGTCTCTGCCCCCTTGGCCGAGGAAGCTCGCCAGCGTTCCGACTTGGAACTGGTTGGCGATCCGCAACCGTTGCCCTTCGATGAAACGGGCCGACTCCTCCAGGAGAAACTCTTTCCCCACTCGGTACGTGCCCGTCGGCAAGTCCACCTATGAGGGTAATGATGGGTTCTCTTGCCCCTGTCTGTGGATAAAGCTAGCATGGAGATGAACCGAATGGATCGGCGCTGCCGCGATAAGTCGCCGAATCCATCTGCATGAAGCAGGTGGAACGGGGGACCTCAAATACCGGGCGAATCCTGAACGATCAGGAGGGGGTAACTCGGCTCCTAGCCCAAACTAGCTAACCCCGTAGGCGTCCGAGGACATCGCAGGAGCGGCGTGTGTAAACAACAGCCCACCTCGATTTGCCGACCGTGTGGAGCGGTCGGCCTCGGCGCTGGTCTGCTGCCATTGTCAGACAGATAGCACTACTTTATGGAGATCAGTCAAGGGCATCGGCCCCGCGAACTGCGCTGGTATCATGCCGGTGCGATGCTCTTTGGGGATTGGGGCACCAGCCGGCTTTACGTTCTCGGCCTTTGCTTTTTCTATGCCCGCCATGCCTCGATTTGGTACATGTTGGCCATGTCCCTGTTGTTGCTCGGCATCGGCTGGGCCTACCAAGTCATCTGCCGTCTGTATCCGGATGGTGGCGGGGTGTATACCTCGGGCCGATTACGGCATCCTTTACTAGGCGTCTTAGGCGGCCTGCTTTTATTCGCAGATTACACGGTGACAGCAGCCGCCTCGGTCTTCGACGCCTTTCATTACCTCCGCTTGGATTCCCCTCATCTCTGGGCCACCGGGTGCCTATTGCTTCTGGGGGTGGTCAACCTCTTCGGACCGCGTAAATCCGGCAATGGCGCCCTCGTCGTCGCCCTTAGCGCTGTGGTAATCACTCTGGTGATCGCGCTGGCCACCCTCCCTCGCATGCCGTATCTGGAAGTCGAGCGCCCCGCTGGCGGTCCCGGGCAGTGGTGGATGCACTTTACTTTCATCATCCTAGCGATCTCTGGAGTCGAAACGATAGCCAATCTGACCGGCGTCATGGTTCTTCCCGTCGAAGGAACATCGCGCCGAGCCATTTATCCTGTTGTGCTTGAAATTGCCATTTTCAATGTGATCATGTGTATAGCAATGCAAGCTGTCCCTCTCTCCATTCTCGGTGACGGAAACCCTGAGATGGCTTACACCGCCCACCGCGATGACATGCTCCGTTTGCTGGCCGAATACTATGTCGGTCCGTTTTTTGCCTTTGCCGCCGCCATCGTTTTTGCGTTAGTGCTCATTTCGGCGGGAAATACCGCACTGGCGGGACTGGTCAGCCTCCAATACATGATGGCACGCGACCGGGAACTGCCTCACCTCTTTGCCGGGCTGAACGCTTACGGGATGCCCGTGTTACCCTTGTTACTTGCTGTGCTTCTGCCTGCGACCCTTATATTGCTCTTTCCTGACATGGCCGCTTTGGCGGACCTTTACGCTATAGGAGTAGTGGGAGCCGTCACGATCAATCTGCTGACCACGGCTTCCAACGGCCAACTCACTATCTGCCGTGGCGAACGCCTTGGTTTAGGCGGCTTAGGCCTGTTGATGGGGGCGATTGCTATTACAATCGCGGTAGAAAAACCCCATGCTCTAATGTTTGCTCTCAGTATTATTCTAGGCGGGTTTACGTTGAGAAGTTTGCGACGTTCGCCCTACTTCCAAACGTGGTGGCATCGTTATCGTCCGATTTTTCTGCCGTCGCCACCTGCTTCACCAGGCCACTTGGAAAGTGGTACTCCCCTGCACTCGGCAGCGGGAACTGTTCCTCGGACGCCTCCACGCATCCTGGTCGCCACGCGCGGCAATCCCGGTTTGCTTCGCTTCGCCGTTGAAGAGGCCCGCAACCGCCAAGCCGAGTTACTCGTCCTGTTTGTGCGGCAATTGGCTGTCATCCCCATGGGATCCGTGACAACACCGAATTGGACCGAAGATGAAGAAGCTCAAGCCTTATTTAAGGAAGCCCGGACCCTAGCACAACCCATGGGCATTATTGTGCGGCCGTTGTACGCTGTCACGTATGATGTTGCGGAGGCCATCCTCGAACTGGCCGTGACGTATGGGGTGGACTTGCTCATTCTCGGTGTCTCCCAACGGGGCCGTCTCGATCGTCTCATGAAAGGTGATGTCATCCAGCAGGTGGCTCAATACCTACCGGAACGAATCACCCTGTTGATCCACGCCTGATGCCAATCCCCTACTGCAAACTCACGGGCTAGCCTGCGGGGATCCCTTCTTGACCTCAGGCTGATCCACTTGGTGGCCACAAAGTGCCACGTTGGGGCTTTGATGGTTACTTCAACGCTTTGATCCACTGCTCGAAGCTCTTGTAATGCTTCTCCACAACCGGGGCCGGACCACTGAAACGGATATGGGTAGCCTCATCTTTTTCCACCACAATCACCCAGATGGCGCGATAATTCTCCAGGATCATCTCCTTTGAGGAGGGGTCCTTAGGCCGCTCGCGGTACTTCCACGTTCCCTGAATATCCAGATAGTGCGCTTTGGCTGCGGGCAACTCCCAAACGCCAACACGGCTGATGTCAGACAGCGTCTTACCTTCTGGAGGCACAAACTGAGCCTGCCAGCGCGGGAAGTTCTTTTCCGGACTGGGATGGCTCTCCGGATAGATTGCGATTTCCGCATCGGGAAGTCCGCTCCCTCCAGGCAAGCGGAACTGATAAGAGCGCAAACGGTTGCTGGGCTTCTCATTCTTCCATGCCTCTGGTGCCACAGCAGAGAGCTTGCCGACTTTGACCACAACCGGCTTTTGCGCTGAATCCTCCGATGTGGCCTCAGCCCCCGTACCGATGGCTTCGATCATCAAGACCCACCCTAACACACTGGCACATCCCCCCAACCTGAACACAACTCCGACCCATCCCATAGCATTGACCTCCGGCATCATGAACACTCCTGTAATTGATGGACACCCGTGGATTTGGGTGTGCCCCTACCTTGCCTCTCAGCGAGCATCGAACACCTGATGCTCACGTCCGAGTTCTGAACAGGCAGTCGCTCCAAGGATCGTTCCCGCTCCTTGGTTCTTTCTGACTCCACTCTGTCCAGCATCGGTAAGACGCTCTAGTAGCTCCCGCAGTTCGCCATTTCGCAAACCAAAAGCATTGTGTTTCCTCTCGGTTCTCGTCCGCGCCACTTCCTTCCGAACATTTTCGCAGGAAGCCCCCTGGAATGACCTCGACAACGGCATTCCCGCTTGCTCACAACCTCCTCTTTTTTTCCCCACGGCAGCACCGTTCAGGACGGAGAAGCCAATGGCTCCTGGCGGAACGCCTGTTCGACCCTCTCCGGTCCGATCAAGGGGGACTGGCATTGGAACTCCCGGCAGCGATAGACTGTGACCGTATCCTGACAAGCCACCTTACCAGCCAGCCAAGGTAACAGGTGTGGCGGGGGACCAGCGTCAGGATCATGGATCGCCAAGACCTGGCGGGGGCGGAATGCCTGGCGAATCATATCTAAGGCGCGTGCGGTAGCAGAGTCTGAGCGCCGCCCAATGACTGCGACCTGATCCACCGGGCCAAGATACCAATCGAGCGCTATCAGGAACTGACCCGCAGCCAGGGGTTGCTGCTGCATGAGTGTTGCGTAGGTCCGCAGGGCGTCCTCGGCCTTGCGCGCCAACTCAACATCTTGCAGTAGATGCGAGAGGCGCAACAGGGCTGTAATGGCCAGCGCGCTGCCGCTAGGGGTAGCTCCATCGTGTTGTTCTCGGAGGCGGGCGGGTAGCGGTTCTTGATCGCTCGCGACAAAGTAGAAGCCGCCCCCATGTGCCTCCGCGAAGCGCTGGAGCATGGATCGGGCTAACTCCACTGCCGATTGCAAGTAGGACAATTGCCCGCTGGCTTCGTAGAGAGTGATCAGAGCATCGATCAGGGCCGCATAATCTTCCAGAAAGCCCAAAGGGGGAGGCGGCGCATTATCGCCGGGAAGCTGGGCTAAGCGGAGCAACCGCCCTTGAGAATCCCGCGCATAACGGAGTAACTGGTCTGCGGCGTGACATGCCCGCATCAGGTATTCCGGAATGTTCCAGGCTACAGCGGCACGAGCCAAGGCGGCGATCGCCCAGGCATTCCAAGCGGTGATGATCTTATCATCTCGGTCAGGACGTACCCGCTGTTGGCGTGCTTGAAACAGACGGTTTCGCGCCTCCGCCAGTTTTTGGCGAAACTCTTCCAGCGGGATGCCTAATCGTTCTGCGTCCTCGGCATCGCTCCCCTGCCGGTGCAAAATATTCTTACCCTCAAAGTTCCCCGCTGCTGTCACACCCCAGACACGGCAGGCAAACTCGGCTAGCTCCCGTCCCAATATCTGCTCCATCTCTTTCGGAGTCCACAGATAAAACTTTCCCTCCTCGCCTTCGCTATCTGCATCCTCCGAGGAACAGAACAGACCCGCGGGGACAGCCAGGTCCCGGCATACATAATCGAGTGTGGAACGGGCAATCTCCTCCAAGAAGGGATCACCCGTCAGTAGGGCCGCCTCCGTATAGGTGCTGGCTAAGAGAGCATTGTCGTAGAGCATCTTCTCAAAGTGAGGGACAAGCCAGCGGGCATCGACGCTGTAGCGTGCGAATCCGCCGCCTAGCTGATCGTAGATGCCGCCGCGAGCCATGGCAGTCAGTGTCTGGCAGACCATAGCCAAGAGTGCCGATTCCCGAAATCGGAGCGACAGCCTCAGAAGTAGCGACAGCTCGACGGCATGGGGAAACTTAGGAGCGGCACCAAACCCGCCATATACGGGATCGAACGCACGCTGGAAGGCCCGGGCAGCATCCCTTAGGATCGACTCGGAAAGCAATACCGGCGGCGTGTCCGCCGCGCTTTGCATCTGTTGCAGGGCGGTAATGACCTGCTGCCCCAATTGTTCGATTTCCGTCCGTCGGCTTTGCCAGGCCTGGATAATGGCTTGCAAAAGGCGCGGAAACGCTGGCCGATGGGGCGCGTAGCGATCATCCGGGGGGAAGTAAGTCCCGGCATAAAACGGCGTCAACTGTGGAGTCAGAAAGACGCTCAGGGGCCAGCCGCCTCCTTCCCGGGTGAGAAGGTGCAGGGCTGTCATGTACAAGGCATCGAGATCGGGCCGTTCTTCACGATCCACTTTGATGGACACGAAATTTGCATTCAGCAAGGCGGCAATCTGAGGATTTTCGAAACACTCGTGCTCCATCACATGACACCAGTGACAAGCCGCATACCCGATGGACAGAAAGATGGGACGATCGAGTTGTCGCGCCAGGGCCAAGGCTTCTTCGCACCAGGGGTACCAGTCGACGGGATTGGTTGCATGCTGGCGCAGATAGGGACTACGCTGGCCAGCCAAACGGTTGTAGGAAACCATCGAGTTGCTTCCTCAGGAGGCAGAGGGGGAAAGAATGAGGGATGAATAGCCGCGGAGTTCTTCCGCCAGGCATCATCACAAATCTATTGTAGGTCGGAGTGTGCGCCGCGTAGTACACAGATTAGTGCCACAGGTCTCGAGGCGTGCGCGGAGCTGACAATCCCCTTCTTGGGAGACGTTAGCCAATTCCGGAAAGAGGTTCGCCAGCGGTTGGACTCAGCGACTTATTCCCTTGGCTGACAACGGTAAGGAAACAGCGGTCCCATCCAGATCGGTCAATAAGCGCAGCGTGCGCTGGATGGTGCCTGCCTGAGACGGGCTAAACTTGACGGTCACGAACTGAACTGGTAGCGGATTGTTCCCCGGTGGTAGTTCCACACTTACCCCTTGGCCTTCTCCCTCCACGCCCAGAATGCGGAAGGGGCGGGCTGCTCGCACTAGCACGCGCTGTGTAGCGCTTTGGCCCAGCGGTACAGGATCAAACTGAACCTGAGCGGGAGAGCATTCCACGACAGCGGCAATGACAGCCGACACAGCAATCCGCAACACTGGCTGCGCGGGATCATTCGTTTTGACGTAAACCGTCTCGTTGAGCGGACCCGGCTCGGTTCCCGCTTGGAGCACGACATCGACATGATATTCGACTCCGCCGCGGAGTAATCCACCCCGGCTGACCTCGGTTAAACTGGCCCCAAGAGCAGGGGATGGAGCCACCACTTCGGTCAATTTCCAATCGCGGTTCCGACCACTGTACTTAATCAGAACCCGTTGGACCACTCGCGTTCCCGGAGGAACTACGCCAAATTGGATAGCTCCCGGTTGCAAACTGACATCGGTCCGGCTGGTCGCTTGCAAGCGCAGGATCGCCGTCGAGACATACCTGGGGCCAAAGGTCACGTAAAGAGTCTGGGCATTGAACCCCACAAACTTGCCTGTGTTCATCGTGACCACGAACTCTGCCGACTCGTTCGGTTGCAGTACCTTGGTCATCGGCACATAGTCGAGACAATGGCAACTCTTGCGCACTTCGGTGATCTGGAGCGGAACGTCATAGATGTTAGTAATTGTGAAGCGGTGCAGGCAGACGGTCCCGTGAGGAACTTCGCCGAAATCGTGGACGATCACGGGCGGCGGAGCCTGCTCGCGGTGGAGAGCAATATCCGGCAAGAAGAGCTTATTGGCCCACGGAGCCACGGGCGCCGCGGCGGAGGTGGAATTCCCCCCACTAGCACTCGGCGCGGCAGCAGGACCTGTTGTTCTCGGAGTGGTTGAAGGGGAGGGGGCGGGGGGATTTGGCCGCAACCAATGGGGAAGTAATCCTTGGGCCTGGACAGGAGTGTGACTGAAGAGGCAACAGACCCAAGCAATACATAGGCTGGTCCAAGCGCCGCGGCGTGGCATGTCTGCCTCCTGCGTGGTCCTCTCCGGGGGCGCGCAAAACTTCACCCCGTGTAAGGGGGCATCGACCAGACAAGCGCGGCAACTTGTCATCGGCCCGCTTCTGGGCTTCCCGCTAGGGCATCCCTGCCCCTCAGGACCGGCACAGTTCTTACACCTGGAACTCCCCCAACCGCTACGTGGAGGTAACTTCCTGACTGGAAAGTTCATGGATTACAGCAGGAGGGGGAACCGACAGGTCTCTCGCGCTTCGGGAAAGTTAGGGCTACTTCTGGACCTGACCGGCTGTCATCTCGTAGCGTTACGCCCGTGCGGCAGCTTTCCAGCTATTTTGGATGAAGGCGATACCACAGGTGTACACCTCCTCAGAACTTGGGAACAGGTCTCGCCAGATACGGGTCGCCGCCGCCAGGTCCGGCAAGGCACGCCCGAAGGCCTCGATCGTCAGCCAGCCATCGTAGCCCACCTCACGCAGAGTTTGGAAAGTGGCATCCCAACGGACCTGACCCGTTCCTGGAGTGCCGCGATCGTTTTCACTGATATGAACGTGGGCGAGTACAGGTGCCACAGTGCGAATAGCCGCTGCTGGGTCTTTCTCTTCGATGTGGGCATGGAAGGTATCGTACATTGCCCGGAAATGAGGATGATTCACCATCCGGACCAATTCGACCGCTTGAGCGGCGGTATTGAGAAAATAGCACTCGAATCGATTCAGATATTCGATGGCGAGCATGAGTCCGGCTTGTTGGGCATATTCCGCGGCGCTGCGCAGGACATCGGCAGCACGCTTCTTTTCCTCCTCCGTCGGGCCTGTCCCGCTGAACTCCCCTAAGGCGGAATGATACGGCCCGCACATCGTTTCCGCACCCAAGACGTGGTTGATCTCAATGGCTGTTTTGAGCCACTCCACCGCTTTCTGGCGAACGGCAGGGTCTGGACTGACCGCGTTAGTTTCCCGCGTCAGGATCGTGACGGTGGTGCACTTCAAACCCAGCTTATCCAACTCGGCGCGGATCGGTTTGTAATCCTCCGGCTTGCCGCCGAATATCGGCAATTCCACCCCATCGAACCCGGCAGCCTTCAAGCGGGCCAGGAGCGGAAAATGTTCAGCAGTGACCTGCCCTGTCCACAAAAGCAGATTCATCCCGATTTTCATGTTGACCTCTCCCCCAGTGGCTAATGCAGGGCGGCACCCTGGTATGTTCAGCCGTCGATTCTGCCGGCAAGGGACCTCTGCGCGTAACGTCGCTTCTATTGCCCTGCTTTGCTGCATTCTCCGATGCCAATATCCCAGCGGCAAGCGTCAGGGGGACTTTTCCGCCGTTCCTTCTGGTGTATTCCTCTGGGTTCTGGACACCGGGCGCTGCCTCAAGCAGGTCCATGATCTCCGCACCGTTCCGCCAGTGTCCATATCCGCAGGAGTAGTGGGAGGAGATTCCCAGCGTGCTTCTGTCATCGGGATCGGGAGTGGAAGCGGAGCATTTCCAGGAGGAGTTCTGCACAAGTTCGGGCGAAGGCGGGGTCATTGATATGCAGATCCAGTTCCACGAGACGGACCTGGGGAGCGATCCAATTGCGGATGCTTTGAAAGAGGGCGTGATCTGCCTCCGGCCACCAGAACGGCTGGCCTTCGGCATCGAGGGCGGATACGCCCCGCAGGGGCAAGACCACCGCCGTGGGACCGCGGGATGCACTTGTCTTTTCCGCGATTTCCTTACCCAGCCGGTCCATTTCCTGAGGCGTGGTCCGCATCAAGGTGACGTTCGGATTGTGGGCATGCAAGCGGCGACATCGGAATTGTTCTGGCACTGTCAAGGGCGGCCCAAAATTGACCATATCGAGGGCGCCTACCGAAACGACTTGAGGAATGCCGCACATCGCAGCGGCAGTCAGGCGGTCTGGCCCAGCACTGAGGATACCCCCGACCAACTCGTCGGCCAACTCGGTCGTGGTAATATCCAGGACGCCTGCAATCCAACCGTCGCGGATCAGCTCTTCCATCGTTCGGCCCCCGGTGCCCGTGGCATGGAAGACGACGACCTCGTATCCCGCCGCCTCCAGATGCTGCCGCGCAGCCTGTACACAGGGAGTGGTTACACCGAACATGGTCGCAGCGATGACAGGCTTGTCCGAGGAGGCAGGCACCCCACGGGAGGTTGCCTGGCTTTGGTCCCCCAGATCATTCGCAAATTCGGCTGCGGAGGGTGCCTTTGGAAATACTCGCCGTCTCTCATAGGCTTGCACCATCCCCTGCATTGCTGCCACCGCGGTGTCTAAAACTTGCCGGCTGATCCGGTTCAGTCCAGCAATATCCACCACGGAGTGAAGCATGAGGATATCCCGCGTTCCGACATAGGGCTGCACTTGACCACTGGCTAGAGTGCTGACCATCAACTTCGGCACTCCCAACGGCACGACGCGCATGGCCGCTGTGGCTATGGTGGTGCCTGCGGAACCGCCCAAGCCCAGAATACCGCTCAGGCGGCCAGCTTGGTACAGCTCCTGCGCCAAGTGGGCAGCTCCTTGCGCCGCCGCAGCCACGGCCTGACCGCGATCGCCGGCTGCTCGCACGATGGCATAGTCAACGCCGCCGAGCCGGAAGAGCGACTCCCGTGGCACCTCGGGTTCAAAAGCAGGAGGTCCCAAAACACCTGCATCCGCCGTGATGACCTCCAAACCTGCTTTGACCAGACTATCCCGCACGTAGCGATACTCTTCCCCTTTAGTATCCAACGTGCCGATCAATAATACGGCCATGATCCTCCCTCCCCGCTGCCGGAATCGCTAGGCACCCACGAAGGTCGTCGAGCGACTTCCTTGCACCACCGCGCAAATTCCTCCTCCATTACCACCGACTTCGGCACTCTTTGCATGTTATGTTACCGATAGAGTCCTCCAAGCAGGGAGAACACCGATGACTCAGCGGGCACCTTGGCCAGGTCTGCTCATCCACACCGCTCTAACCGCCGTCTTCTTGGCGATGGTTGGCTGGTTCCTCGTTCAGCTTGCGGCCATCGCCCTGAACCAGAACCCCATCCCAGGACCGCCCGCTGTTCCGAAGGATCATCTTCCTCCCCAGGACCTGGAGGATCGCCATTCCCCCCAGGACCTAGTGGCGGCACTCCAGTGGCAATTACCCTTACGTTTGGCCGTCCTCGGTGCCTTGCTAGTCCTGTTGGGAGAAGGGTTGCTCATCCTCGTTCGCCGATCCTTTTCACGCCTCGATTCGCCTCAGGCGTCGCCTCGTTCCTTTTCTGCCGATCCGGTCTCGCGCCCTCCAGCGGAATCTACTTCCTCGTCATCCCTTCCTTCGTAAATCATCCGTGTCCATCCATCCTCCGTGGAACCCAGGGGCGGACAGAGAGCTGAGTCCGACTGCTCCTGGAAAGAGCAGGAGAGTGTGCGTATGAACCGTCAGGAGATTCTGGCACGTTTGAGGCAGGTGGTCGCTTCGGGCCGCCCGATCATTGGCGGAGGTGCAGGAACGGGAATATCCGCGAAATGTGCGGAACTGGGCGGGATCGACTTAATCATTATTTACAATTCGGGGCGATTCCGCATGGCCGGTCGCGGCTCGCTGGCGGGTCTGCTCCCCTATGGCGACGCCAATCAGATAGTCATGGACATGGCCCGTGAAGTGCTCCCCATTGTACAACACACACCGGTGCTGGCCGGCGTGTGCGCCACCGATCCTTTCCGGGTGATGAAACGCTTCCTCCAGGATGTGCGGGACATCGGGTTTGCGGGGGTGCAAAACTTCCCCACGGTCGGTTTGTTCGACGGCACCTTTCGTCAGGGACTGGAAGAAACCGGCATGGGCTTTGCCAAGGAAGTCGAGATGATCGCCTTGGCGCACGACTTGGACCTGCTCACCTGCCCATACGTGTTCACAATCGAAGAGGCGGAGGCAATGGCCCGAGCCGGTGCCGACATCCTTATCCCCCACATGGGCTTGACAACCAAAGGAACCATCGGCGCGAAAACTGCCCTGTCTCTGGAACAAGCTGCTCAGAAAGTTCAGCAACTCGCTGAGGCCGCCCGCCGCATCCGCCCCGATATTCTCGTTCTCTGTCACGGCGGCCCCATCTCAGAACCGGAGGACGTTCGCTATATTTTGGAGCACACCCGTGGCATCGTCGGCTTCTTTGGGGCCTCCAGTATCGAACGCCTTCCTACAGAACAGGCCATTACTACCTGCGTCCGGCAGTTCAAAGATCTGCGCCTCGCGGGACCGGCACTCTCTCCGTAAGATCGGCAAGCAGTGATATTGTTATGTAATTCTAGCAAGTTGTGTGAGCACCGATACCAGACAATCCGCGGTAGCACTTCAGTATCGCAGGATGAAATCCACCGTAAAGCGATAGCTGAAGAAATCCCGTGGACCGGCGATCGGCAACTCAAAGGCAGCCCCCAATTGCGCGGCTTCGTTGATCTTGTACCGCGCTCCTACCGCCCAAGTCATCAGACCGCGCCCGCGAGCCAGACCGCCGAGATTGAACAGGTCTCTTCCCTCGGCGCCAAAAAACGGGCGTTCCTTGCCATTAGCTGTCACCACCTGCCAGTTTAATCCCATGAGGGGATAGAACCGATGATTGTTGAATGTATCCAGGTCCACCTGAGCTGACAAATAGTAATAATCACTTCGCTCGGCTGTCACACTGAAAGAGTAACCGGTCCCCACCAGAGCATTGAGGCTGCCTACCCGCCAACCGAAGTCCAGATTTTGCGCATAACTGAGGTAAGGGGCCAGGGATAAACTCCCGGTGTCCTGATACACACTGCGGGTGCCAAGGGGAATCTGAAACTGTAAGCCCGCGGCAAGGACACTACCCGATTGTTCATTGCGGATGAGGGTGTACTTAGGTCCCAACCACAATTCGCTGAAACCTGTGGAACCGTCGTAGATGGAGGCGTTCCCGGTATTGATCGACAGGCCGCCCAGCTTGTGGATAACCAGCGAGATGCGATCCGTCAGAGCGACACGCGCCTGCCCTCCGAAAAACCAGATGTCACCCCCTCGGAAATCCGGCTGGCTCCGCGGCACCTTCTGGAAAATGAACAGGGGACGAAACTCTGTCAGCGAGCGCGGGTCTTCCAGCAAAAACGGGTTGGTCATCGGCGAGATGAAATTATCAAATACATGGTCACTTTTGAACAATTCCTGGGTGTTACCCAAGGCATGATGCAGAATATCACCCAAGCGTTCGCCGAAACGGGTAGTGTTCGCAGGGGGAGGATTATCGGCGGATGACGGAGCCGATTGAACGGGGGTCTCCCCCAAGGTGGAGCGTTGCTGCAAGAATGTCTGCACGGGATCGGAACGAGGCGGTGCGGATGCGGAGGTTTCACGGTGTTCTAGAGCCTGGGCCGGTACCAGTTCTGCCGAGGCCGTCGGACGACCCAATGCTGCCGAGCGCACCGTTGGAGCAGCTTGAGCCGTCTCATCCAGGGATGAGGACACCGGCCGGGCAACTTCTTCGGAATGAACAGACGAAGGCGGAGTAATCTGGGTAGCTACCGAGGTAGGCTGGGTGGCTACTGAGACATCACCGGGAGTTCCTACGCTTCGGGGAGCTACAGGAGGGCCTAACAACGGTGGCAAGAGTGCCTGCGCTGGCACCGGACCAGGAGGTGGCAATTGTCCCCTGTGGCGGCTGGAAACCTCAGGGTCCGGCGGGAGTTGCCCGACTCCTGATCGCTCGACCATAGGGGAAATTGTACTGCGAAAGTTGTTGCCGGCTGCGAATGGTGTTTCCCAATCTCCGCGTGCGAAAACATGGGCAGGAGCAGGACCGACGGAGGGAAGCGCCGCAGATCCTGGAGCATCCGAGGAAACCGGTACCAGAGGCGATGCATCCAGCCTATCAGTCCCCGCCCAGGGGCTGGCTGACAACAACAGCCAAACCACGGCATTGATTTGGACTGTTACGCGCCGCGGCATCCTGCCTCCTCCGTGGCCGGGAGAACATCCCGTTCAGCCTCCGGGGTACTGGGGCATGCTACACCCTATCCCATTTTCTCTATCGGCCACGTCTTATCTGGACTTCACTAGGATTCCGGGGAAGGAGAGGCAGGAGGGGGCGGTTTGCCGCGTCCTGATCGGATATATTCCGCCCGCAAAGCCGCATATTCTTCCGCCGTGAGCGTGATAAGGGCCGCCTCCGCTTCTGCCTCCTGAGCCACAGGCTGAAGACCGCCTCGAGAAGATTCTTCCAGAACCCGGCGATGGATGAGCCGCAAAAAGGGAATACACCAGCCACAACCCGTTCCTGCTCCGCCACAGGCTGATAACTGACTGGCCACCTGAGGGCGATGGCGCCGCGCCCAGTTCTCCAGTTTCCGCCACGTCACGTGGAAACAATAACACACCGTGTCATCAGCCTGCATAATCTACCCGGTGCATGACCACTGCTGATTCTCGCTCAGCGTTTCCCAACACCTGTTGCGTACCTCCACAAGCGCCGACTCACCACCCATCCTAGCAGATAACACTTCATCCTGGAACTGAGGACCGGGCGCTGCGTCCAAACATCGTAGTTTTGCCGCTCGATGGCTTGCAGAATGGCTTGGCCCCCTCGCAGGAATAACTCCACCGGCACTTGGGCTTCCGAAGGCAGTAGCGGCAGCAACTGCTCTCCTCGGTCGAAAAACCCGCGGGTGCGCTGCACCTGGAACTGGAGCATTTCCCGGAAAGCCCCGTTGCAACGCCGGGCTTGGAAGTCCGCTTCGGTGTAACCGAAACGAACACAGTCCTCGAGCGGGAGATAGATGCGCCCCCGCTCCCAATCCCGACCCACATCCTGCCAGAAGTTGGCGAGTTGCAGGCCCGTGCAAATCTCATCCGCTAGAGCTGCTCGACGGGCATCGTAACTGTCAAACAGGTACAGCACCAGTTGGCCCACGGGATTGGCCGAGCGCTGGCAGTACTGGAGCAGCGAGGCAAAATCAGGGTAACGAACTTGCTGCTGGTCTTGCACAAAGGCTTCCAGCAGTCGGAGGAATGGCTCCGGCGGAATCGCGAAGCGTCGTAGAGTCGGTTGAAGCGCCACGAAGACAGGATGGCGGCAAAACCCCTCGTAGCAGAGGAGTAATTCGCGGCGCCACCACTGGAGCAAACTGAGCGCTTCGTTCCCTCCGCGGGTTTCGTCTGCGAGATCATCGGCCCAACGGCAGTAGGCGTAAATAACCTCGACATGGGGTCGCAGGCGCCGAGGCAGCCACCAACTGACGACACTGAAGTTTTCGTAGTGAGTATGGGCAAGCCAACGGCAGTAAGCTCGCGCTTGGGCCAGCGTCGGAGCTGGCCGGCCGGCAAGAGTTTGCGGCCCCCACCGGCGCAATTGGTCCAACATGTTCCACGCCGCTGTCATGGTTCACCGTGCGGCGTATCCGCCGGGAATGAGGCGGGCAGAAGGGAAAGGTGATGTTCCACCCTGCCTCCTAGCCCGCCTCTGCTCCGCCTTTACCGTATCATCCCGGCTGGACACCCGTTACTTTTTCGCCTCCAGAATGCGGATCTGTGTGCAGAGGCTGAAAGTCAAGTCATCCATCTGGTATTCCGTTTCCGCGAAGAAAGCCCGGAATCCCTTATCTGGCGCGTGGACCACCGCAGGCAAGTCCGTCTGGGGCTGTTCCTTCCATCGCGCGGGACGGAAATCCCGCGTGGGTGATTCGGCTACCCACACGCGAACTTGCCGGACCTTAGCCGCAGACTTCAACTCCAGCCGGCAGAAGCCCTGCTCTTCGGAACAGACCCATTCCAACCGCGGCATGGGCTTGTTGAAAATCATACATCGCCCGAAGGCACATAGAGTACTCATTGCACGTCGGGGAAGTAGTTCCGGCTTGCCGTTGGCGTCGCGTTCCCGCAAATCATGCCCCGCATTGGGAACATAGAGAACGTATTTCTCCCCTTTCAGATCATCCCAATAGCTGTTGAGCGCATCCAGGGGCCAATACGGATCATTGGCTCCGTTGATGATCATCTTGGGCACGGTGATCCGTTCGCGGTACACCCAGGGATCAATCATGCGCCACAAGTTACGGGCCTCCGGCGTATCGGGAATGGGCACCAGCTTGCGGTTGGTATAGTCGCGGATCATTTCGCTGGGTTTGCCGAATGCCTTGACCTGATTGGCCATTTGCACGGGCATGTTCAGGGTATCGATAACCAGAGGAGCAATCGCTTTGATCCGCGGATCGCCAGTGGCTGCTGTCAACCAACTGGTCCAGCCGCGCTTGGAGGCTCCAGTGACGACAAACCCGCGGATTTCTTTCTGCCACTGTTCCTGGGCAAATTGCTGGACGGCATCCATAGCTCGAATGAGGCTTTTGACCATCGGGAACAACAACGGCCAAGTGGAATCCTTGGTCTCCAGATAGCGGACAAACGTCTCAGCAATCAGGGCATCTTCGGTCTTGCCGCCAAAGAGGGGCTGCTTGGGAATCCCATAGAGGAAGACTACGGGCGCCCCGATCCGCCGGGCCATCTCCATCCCTAAAACGGCCGAGCCTGGATTGGGACGTCCCCCTTGATTCCAAAGCACCACGGTTTCCGTGATGGGTGCCCCCTTGGGCACAAAAATCTGAATCTTATGATCCCAAACAATTCCATGCCACGTCTGGGACACCAGATCGAGGGTATAAACCGTTCCCGCCTCCGTCTCCTGGTGATTCTCCTTCTTCCAACGGAAAGAATTATCCGGAGCACGGACGTAGTTCACCAAGTCCGGAGGGGGTTCGGCTTCCGCAGTCCCGGCCGCAGGGGCGGCTGGTTCGATCACACCCCTGCTCCAACAAGGGTAAACCCCGACCACCAATCCCAGCATAAGCGGTACACTCCACCATCCACCTCGTCTCATAAATTCCCCTCCTTCGCCTGAAGGAAATGACAGGCATCTACCACCAACGAGTCCGACCCCGCTGGTGTCCCGCATCTGCTTTCCATCATACTCCCCATTATGGCCGATGGGCTGAAGATTCCCAGACACGCAGAGGGGAAGACAGGGTGAAGCGGCGTCCGTCGCTGGCAAACTCTACTTCGACAAAGGCGGCGGAATACGATTTGGCTTGGGGAGGGACAACCACTTGGACTGGGACCTGATCCAAACGCAACTCGTGTTCCTGCCACCACGCTTGGCGAAAGTCCCGGCTGTCGGAAGTGGCGGTAAACAACCGGACCTTGCAGGGTATTTGATCACAGTGCCCCTGGACATGCCATTGTCCCTGATCCAAGGGTTGCCAGTGCCATTGCAAGCGCGGCAAGGGGCGGCCGTGAATCTGGGCATAGGCGAAGCTGGTCAGGGTAGCAACGGCTCGGCGCGGCAAAGATTCTTCGGCACCGTCGGCACGCCGCTCGCACATGTAATGCCCGGCATTGGGAACATAGAGGACCCACTTGTCCCCCGGCAAACCTTCCCAATACAGGTTGAGGGCATCCAATGGCCAGTAGGGATCATTCGTCCCATTGATAATGAGCTTGGGCATACGCAACCGCGGACAATAGGTCCACGGATCGATCATGGCCCACAGTCGCTGAGCGGCAGATGTATTGGGAATGGGTAACAAGCCGCGTTTTTGGTAGTCGTGGATCATCTCACTAAAGCGGCCAAACACCCGCACCTGTTGCGCCATTTGTGCGGGCAAGTTGAGGGTATCGAACACCAACGGTGCAATCGCTTGAACACGGGGATCGCCCGTGGCCGCTGTCAACCACGCTGTCCATCCCCGCTTGGAAGCCCCCGACAGGACAAAGCGTTCCAGCCGACATCCCCACTGCTGTTGCGCGTAACCTTGCAGCGCATCCATACAGCGGATGACGCTTTTGACCATAGGAAAGAGCAAGGGCCAATCACTCCTCTGCGTCTGCAAGTAACGAGCCAGGGTTTCAGCAATCAACGCATCTTCCCGATAATCGCCCAGCAGAGGTTGATTGGGCACGCCGAATAGCATAGCAAACGGCGCGCGGATCTGCGAAGCCACCAGCATTCCCAAGGTGTCCACCTTGCTTCGTGGCGGCAGATCCCCGTCGATCCAGAGCAACCAGGTCTGTCCCGGTGAGAGGCCGGGAGGAATATAGACGATCACCTCATGTTGCCAAACTACCCCTTGCCAACGCTGAGAGCGCACCTGGAGGGTGTGGATGGTTCCCCAGGGCCGGCCCAAGAGCCAGCGTTCCTCCCGGCCTTGCACGCTCCAGGTGAAATGTTCGTCGGGTTGGGCTACGTAATCCGTTAACTCCCGCGGCAAGTCCTTGTGTTCTTGTCCCGCGGTCAACCTTACGGTTTCGCCAATGCTGTCCCCCTCAGTGGGAGCCGTTTTTTCTGAAGCAGGTTTTTCTGTTCCGGCAGCGTTCGGTTCGCTGACCTGAGCCAAGTTCTGCTGCCAAACACTTGACCCCAGCCAAACGACAGCACTACCAAGCAGCCCGAACAAAATCATGCCGCACAAAATGACAGACCACCGTCGCTTGGACATGGCGCAGACATTGGCATTCCACCCCCTCACAGCCGGCTCCTCCCTACGTATGCGTCCAATCCCTGCCACCTCCTGTTACCATTTTACCCTCCCACTCCAAGAAAAGATGACATCTTTTTCCCCATTCCTCACTGTATCAGACAGCATTACAACAACATCCGGCAAACCTACCTTCCAAACTCCCCTTGCTTCTGAAGAGATTGCGCTGTCCGGCGAGCTTCGGTGCGGAGGGAATGCCACAACTGTGGTCGCAAGCTCTGCTGAGGCGGCTACAATAGACAGAACCGTTATTATGATGGCACCAGACGGTCGGCCCACTCCCGGCTCATGAGATGCCAAGCGACTCCCGACACAGGCAAGCGATGCGGCGGCCACCGAGAAGGGCCAAACAGGTGAGAAACCTATGGCACACGATCGGATCAGCGAAGACGCTCAGGCATTGTTTGAGCGTGGCCAACAGGCCTATCAACAGGGGGATCACCGTGAGGCAGTGGAGTGTTTTTCCCGGGCTATTCGCCTGCGACCGGATGTGGCCGCAGCTTATCGCTACAGGGCCTACGCCTACCGGGAATTGGGAGACCGCCTGAGTGCGCTCAACGATTTTGATACGGCTATTCGACTCAAGCCGGACGACGTTCAGGCCTATGCTGACCGGGCGGCGGTGCTATTCGCCCAGAAGGCCTTCGACCAGGCTATCTCAGATTGCAATCAGGTGTTAGCTTTAGACCCTGGCCGGGGGTTTATTTACGGGCTGCGCGGTCGTTGCCATGCGGAGCTAGGCAACAGTGCCCAGGCACTCCAGGATTACACGGAAGCCATCCGTGCCGACCCCGACAACGCAATCCAATACCTGCAATGGCGGGCGGAACTCCACTTGGAATGCGGAAATCTAGCGGAAGTTCTCGCCGACTGCGAAGCCATCTGCCAGCAACAACCCCAGCACGTCATGGCCCATTGCTTGCGCGGTATGGCCCAGGCGCAAGCGGCTCAACTGGAGGAGGCCCTCCACGCATTCAGTACCGCTTTGCAAATTCAAGCCACGCACAAGCCTTCGCTGCTGGGCCGTGCTCGCGTTTACTTGCAACTTGGCTCTAGCCGGCAAGCCGAGGAGGACTGCAACACCCTCTTGGCCCTGGAGCCAAACCTAGCCACGGCTCATGAACTCCGCGGACTGGCGCGCCGCCTCCAAGGACGATGGTGTGAAGCCGCCGAAGACTTCACCCAAGCCTTACAAATCGACCCCAGTGCGACCCTGTTCAACCGGCGTGCCGAAATGCACTACTATGCTGGCGATTATGCCGCGGCGTTACGCGACCACGTCGAGGCTCTTAAACTCAACCCCCGCGATCCGGCCACCTTCAATTCTTTAGCCTGGATCTGGAGTACCTGCCCCGACCCGGAATTCCGCAACGGTCAGCGTGCCAAAGATTGTGCCACACGGGCTTGTGAACTGACGGAATGGGCGGAGCCTGGCTTTCTCGATACTCTGGCGGCAGCTTGCGCCGAATGCGGAGAATACGAACAAGCCGTTCAATGGGCCAATCGAGCCATCGAATTACTCCAACAGAAACAACCGGCCAACCCGGAAGTGTGGCACGACTATACCCAACGGCGGGAATTGTATCGGCAGCATAAGCCCTTCCGCACCTCGCCGGGACCGCTGACCAGCCTCCCTATATGGGGAGACAGCTCCACCTCTGCGCCCTCCCAGGTCAACTGATCATTTCTCACCGACCTATCGCTACTCTCCTACTGCGCCAGCCACATTACCCCCCTGGGATTCCCGCTAGATTCTGCGTCTCTTACCCCTCTTCCTAACCAAAGACGCGGGATCAACCTCCCCTCGACCCACGGCTATTGAAATGACCCGCTGATACCACCGAAGATTCTCATAGCCGGGTATATTGAAACCAACTGCAGTATGGCATGTACTGCAATCCCGAAAAAACATCCATTCGCATTAAGGGGATTTGTCATGACTGCAACACCATCGAATTCTCTGTTTCCTCCCAATACCCCTGTCGTACAAACTCTCGATGGGGTCGTTTACACAGCGCTGTATACCCCTGCTGTCAAACGAGGAAAACAGAACATCCCCTCCTGTTTGCGTATCAGTATCACCGTGCCCACCGAGGGAGAATTTCATCTGCTACCGGAACGCTTCTGGGACCGCTTCGGCAAGTTTCTCGGCATCGCCCAGGAAATTGCTACCAACGACCCGGAATTTGACCGGCGCTGCTATGTCCGCAGTGACACACCGGCATTCGCGGCGGCCTACCTAAGCGATCCGATCAAACGGATCGCCTTTCTCGATCTCCAACGTTTAGGATTCCCCGAAGTGGAACTGAAAAAAGGCGAACTAGCCGCGACCTGGACACACTTTGATCCCGCCAAACATGGTTCCCCGGATTTGATCGAGGAAGCGGCTGCCCGGTTGGTCATTCTGAGTCGCAATTTGCCTCCTACGGACCCGGAATTGCTCCACAATGTCGCCTCACGGCGCATTCTGGGGCAGTGGATTCTGTGGCCGTTGTTGATTCTCTTTGCAGCGATCTCCTTCATCATTGGGCTGTTTTTCCCGCCCCTCGATGAAGACGAATGGTTCCTGGCCAGTTTGCCGCTGCTGGGTGTGACCCTGCTGGCCTTTGCGGTGCTTTCCGCTCTCCTACTCCGCGGCACTTCCACTTCCCACCGTGCTTGGCTAGCTCTCATGTTCGGAGCGATTATTCTGCTCCCCTTCGGAAGCTGCGGTACCGTAGCCACCGTCAATGGAGTGACCGACAGCGCACCCTCTCAAACCCATCGCGCGCTGATCGTCCGGAAATACACCACCCGATCCAAGAATACCACCCATTACAAAGTGCAGTGCCTTTCCTGGCGCCATCCTGGAAATACGGAAACATTCGAAGTTTCCTCTTCGGAGTACGCCTCTGTCGTCGAAAACCGCAGTCTTATGGAAGTGGTCACCCGTCCGGGGAGCCTGGGATTGGAATGGATCGTTTCCAAACGGGTGATTCCTTGATAAGTGCCATGTTCCACTCCAGGCCTCAAGGGATCACTCTGCCAGCTCCTATGTGCTCTTTCCCCGCTTTTGCTGGAATCGATGGGTCGCCTCAGAGGGAGGAGCTATCCGGTTTCGCGCCGTAGATGTACAGTGCGACCAAAAAACCTGCCGCGCGAGAAACATCACTTTCCTGGCTCGTTCCCGGTCGTGGGGGGCGAGACTCGTCTCCGTACTCCCCGACTGCGGTATCCGTTGTTTTAGGCAGAATAATGCGCAACCGGTTGCGTACCTGCAGCCAGGCAGTTACATCCATTGCCCAGTCACCATCGTCATCTGCTCGGCCGGCGTCGTGCTCATTGACCTGCACGTGAGCACCGGGCGGAAGATGGCTTGCGACCAGCCAGACGCGCTCTTGAGCATCCAGACGCATCGGCCGGCCAAACATCCTCTCCCAACATATGCCGTTAGAATGGCCAATGTGCCTCCAGTGGCCGCGCAGATGAATAACATGGCACGGTGTAGACAAAGGCAACGACCCCTTCATCATATGTCATCATGGCCTAGGCTTCATACAAGCGGACCAACTCGAAGGCGGAATCCTCATCGACGGGAGACAACAGGCGACCCTAAGCTGACTGAAGTCGATCATTCCATTCTTCCAGAAGGCGGCCGATATTTTTGTAGGCGTAGTCGATGTTGGCGAGTTCGTGTCCCAGATCGAGTGCGCGTTGCAGGTCCCCTGCGGTTGCATTACCTTGAGCCAGTTCAAAGAGGATTTCCTTACGGGCTTCTTCCTCCGCAGGTGGCAACAGTTGCAGGGCTTCCTCATAGTTCCTCTGAGCGAGGCGCCAGTTGTTCCGTTGGCGAAATGCATGTCCGAGCAGTAACGCCGCCTTCCACTTGAGCCGTTCATCCCGCCGCGCCTGTTGCAGTTCGACAATTGCGGCTTCCACCTGGCCGATTCGGAGCAATCGTTCCCCCAATTCCAGACGATACACCGCTTGTTCCGGATAGCGATCCGCTTTGAGCTGGTAGAGTTCGATTTCCCGGCGTTCAATCTCGCCCCGCAGTTGCTCGCGGAGTTGCTCCAGTTCCGCAATCGACAGGTCTTCGTAAGGATCAGCGGCGGTAGACTTGGCAGAAGAGTGGGGGGATCGAGGATCGCTGGGCTGGCGAGTACGCACCTGTTGCAGGCGGGATTCCACCAGATCGAGATTCCGCCGAACGGAGGCCAGCTCCAATTCCATCAATTCCACCTGCAAGACGAAGGCCTGGCCGGTCGGTCCCAGACCTTGTTCCAGCACCGCTTTGGCCCGATCCCATTGCTGATGCTGGCGATAGAGCTGGGCTAGTTGCACATACAGGCTCGGCTCGGTCGGATCGGCCTCGATCCGCTTGAGCAAAGCCTCGACATCGCGGCTGAGCCGATCCTGTTTCTCATTCGCTCTGGCTTCGATTCGGCCCAGAATTGGCGATTCCTTACTGCCGCCGACCACCTCTTCATACTGGCCCTTCTGAATCGTTTCTCGCGCCGCCAAGTCCTTGGCTTTGTGAGCGGCCTCCACGTCAGTGGGATGGACCTCCTTGACTAATTGCCACAAGACAATGGCTTTCTGGAAATCGCCGCGCTTCTCAAACAGGCGAGCCAAGGCCCGATTGAGGGTCGCATCCTTGGGATACTTTTGCCGGGCCTGATCGAGGGTAAACACAGCGAGATCGCTCAGGCCGAGGGCATCAAAGGCTTCGGCCATATCGAGTTGCGTGCCCAAGTCCCAGGGATTGCGACAAAGAACCTGCTCGCCGTATTCCAACACTTTGAGGTAATCTCTGGCTCGTTTGGCCGCCTTGACACGGGCTTTCCACCGGGGCGTCGTCAGAAAGGCGAAACGACTGCCGCGCAAATTATGTCCGTACTTGTCCTTTTGGGCTTTCCGGAGGGTTTGGCGATAGAGAAAGTTCGCCGGGTCGATCCGGCAACACGTCAGCAACAATTCGATCGCGTAATCAATCTGCTGATTGGAAAGAGCTTCCTTGGCCCGTGTGAAGCTTTCCTGAGCAATACGGCGCTGCTCCGCCGTCAAGGAGGGTAGTCGTTGGGGCGTAACGGGCGTGGCAGACATAACTCGGCTCTCCTGCTCCAGTCGGCGGGTCCGTTGGGAGGCATGGCGGACTGCGACACCATATTATGATAACAGATCGACGCCTGAAAGCTTGGCAGTCCTCCGGGAACAACATGGACTAACTAGCCGAATCTGCTACCCGCCGCCAGGACGATCCTATGGCCGCACTGGTCTGGCCGATCGATGCCGACGCTCCGGACCTTTCCCGTCTCCAGGAAGCAGCCAAGTTGCTGCATCGAGGGAAATTGGTGGTGTTTCCCACGGAAACGGTTTACGGTCTGGGCGCCCATGCCTTTGATCGCCAAGCCGTCCAACGTATTTTCACGGTGAAGGGACGCCCTGCCTCAAACCCTTTGATTGTCCACATCGCCTCCCCGGCTCAATTGGATCAAGTGGCTTCCGGCTGCCCCCCCTTAGCTCGCCGCTTGGCCGAGCAGTTTTGGCCCGGTCCTTTGACCCTGGTGTTTCCCAAGCACCCACAGATTCCAGCGGAAGTCACAGCCGGAGGACCGACAGTGGCTGTTCGCATCCCTTCCCATCCCGTGGCTCTCGCTCTGTTACGAATCGCCGGCGTGCCCGTGGCTGCCCCCAGTGCTAATCGGAGTACTGCCATCTCCCCGACACGGGCCGAGCACGTGTTGAGCAGCTTGGGTGAGGCGGTCGATCTTATTCTCGATGCCGGTCCCTGTCCCAGCGGTGTGGAATCCACCGTCCTCGATGTCACGGTGGACCCTCCGCGTCTGTTGCGTCCTGGGCCAATCACCGTACCGATGCTGGAATCCGTGATTGGTTCGATTGCTGTGGGTTCGCCGCCTTCTGGGACCGTTTCCCCACCGCCGCGATCTCCAGGCCAGATGCCCCGACATTATGCCCCCCGCACCCCGCTCCGTCTCGTTTCCGCGGAACACCTCCCTCAGGAACAATCTCGCCTCGTGGAGCAGGGATTGCACTGTGGCATACTGGAACTGCCAGACGACCCTCGCCAAGCGGCGGCGATCCTTTACGCCGAGTTGCACCGTCTGGATGCTGCTGGGTACGATCTGCTGTTGGCACCCTTACCGCCCGACACCTGGGATTGGCTCGCCATCCGGGATCGCCTCCAGCGGGCAGCTCACCCTTAAACTTCATCTTCAAAACAATCACAACGCCCCCCACCGCCCCAGCTCTCAGACCCCCGCCAACACTTCGGAGTGCCTATCTCGCTTCCACCGACGGCGAATGGCCCACCCTACCATCCCCACAACAGCCACGGTGCCTAAGATGGCAGAAGGTTCAGGAACTGGCACTAAAGTCAGAACCAGGGCAACGCCTCCGCCGCTTCCGTCTGCCGTGATCCGCAGCGTGTAATCGAAGCCGGAGGCTATCTGCGAGGGACGAAGCTCGTAATACGAACGATTGATCGCTGTTCCTGGATCGAGCACTGCTCCATTGAGGCGGATGCGCCCGTCACCTGTGGTGGTGATCAGCGGCAGATTGTATGTCTCGTGAGTCAGCAGAGACGGAGTACCCGAAGGGTTGATCAACTCGATAACAAGTTTGTTGCTTCCCAGGTCCAGATCTACGAAAAACGGTGCGCCGACATTCAGACGGCTGACATTGGCTGTGTCCGTTCCAGTACGATGAACCTCAGCTTGTAGAATGGCAGGGTTCGCCGCGGAGCTACGGATCGCCAAGGGGCCATTGATCGCCAATACTCCCGTTCGCAACCCCGCGTCACTCTCGTTAGGATGTCCCCCGCGGATAGTCCCTCCTGGTTGCACGATAACCTGTTTGCCTGTAGCATCGTCCGGCATAAGGGTGCCGGTTCCTGCCAAGCGAGCACCTGAACCGACGATGATATCCCCACTCCGACTAGCCCCCGTCCCGATAGAGGCATTGTCGGACACAATCAGCGTACCAGCTTGAATCAACGTGTTGCCGCGATAGGTGTTCTGAGCCGCTAGTTCCAGAGTGCCGGAACCGGTCTTGAGCAAGTCTGTGGTCGGCGAGCCAGAAATGACGCCCACTAGGATCGTCCGATCCGCATCAGTGCCCGCACCGCGAATGACCTGGATTTCTCGCACCAGATACCGACCCGGTGTGAGACTGTCCATCTGGATCGGATTCTGCCAGGCGACCGGAGCATTGGAATAGGGGGAGCCGAACTTCAGAGCATAACCGTCTGCCACAAAAGCGCCGTTATTCCACGTCAGCTTGCGTGCATCCCCGAACAGGTTCACGAATAAGTAGCGGCCCGCCGTGGTAGAGTAGGCAGAAAAGCCGCCGCTGCCGAAGTCATTCGCCCCGGTCCAGTTCACCTGATTGGCTCCTGTCCCGAGGGCCAGGTTGAAGATGTAGTTTCCATTGCTGATGTCGTATTCCAATACGCCTCCTCGCAAGCTAACGGTAGCCGTTACAGGATTGAAGTTTGTGGCAGTCGCTCGCAAGGTTCCCCCGCCGATGGTAACGTTCTGTGGTGAACTGAAGGCGATCTGATTGCTAGTACCCGTGAGCACGACCATGCCGGGTCCCGAGATGGTCACCGGACTGTTGTGCGCAGCAAGATTGCTGCTCGTGAAAAGCCGGGTGGTGGGATTAACCACGATCAAGGCACGCGGGCCAGGGGTTGAAGTCGAAAACAAGCTGCCGCCGGTGATGGTCATGTCCCGCGAGCCGGACAGCATGATCCCCAGCGTGTTGATCTGCCCTCCGCTACCGATCGACAGGGTGGTGTTATCCGCCTGGGGTTCGAGAACGACAGAGGCTAGGGCATTGCTCCCTGTCAGAGTGATGGTCTGACCCGCTTGAGACGGACCAATAAAGAGCACATGGGTACCAGCAGAGGCCGTGTTGAAATTGCCTGTAAAGCTGGTCGTGGTCGTTGCTACGACGCCATTGACACTGTGATAATTCGCCCACCGGCCCACCACGTCCGCACTGCCAGCCGAAGAACGCCGCGCCACGACCGCCCAGGGAATCGGAGTGCTTGTGGAAGTCGAAATCATCCCTTGGGAAGTGACCGGAGCGGTGGTGAAGAGCACCTGCGGTTGGCCGGCCTCCCCGATAAAGCCGCTACCGATGTTCTCGAAGAAAAGATGCCCGCTGGGGTTCACCCGACTCAAGGCCCCAAAGTTGACAGTCAAACTCCCCGCGCCTGAGGCAACAGTCCGCAGACGGGTTTCCCCGGCACCCACAGCCAACGTACCGGTCAGCCCTGTGAAAATGCTCCCGGAATCTGCACCGCGAAATTCGATTGTGGCACCACCTCCATAGAGCTGAATCGCATTCGATGTGGTCAGACGTTGGAGCGACGGGTTTCCCGCGCTATTGTCCAGCACCAACGTTCCACCCCGCAGGGTAATCGGTGCTGTTCCGTCGACTTGTGCTATTGTATTCCCAGTCAGAACAAGCTGCGTCCCGCTACCCACCACCATACCGCCTCCCGTCGACCCGGTAGGACCATTAAGCGTCAGGGAGGTCAGCGTACCATTCCCCAAATCGATGGTGAATGTGCCGGTCCCCTGGGTCATAAGTCCGAAGTTGCCAGTCGAGGTGTCGCCGGCGGCCAAAGTACCGCTACCGGACAATGACCAACCGGAAAACTGAGCATGACTGCTGAGGCGCAGTTGCCGCACAGTGACGGATGAGTTCAGCACCGGCTGCCGGAGAGTCGCGGGATAGACGGTTCCCAATACCTCGAACTGCGCCACATCCGTGGCCCCCGGCACGCCTGCTGGACTCCAACTAGCACTGTTTTCCCAGGTGGTGCTGCTGTTGTTCCAACTATAGTTTTGCGCCAGCAAACGTGCTGATCCTGATAATACCCCCACCATGCCTAGACATAGCCCGATCCAGCGGATCATGACGCACCTCCGCTTCAAAAAGATGGGCAATGGATTCTTTATTGTAAAATCACATAGCTCTAAGCGATCGCAATAATCGAACCATATCCAGAACACTGGAACCAGTTTCCTTGGCTCTGCGTCTGCCGTCAAGGAAAAAGTTGAAAAATGTGGAAGGCGGAAGATCCGATGATCGGAAACGCTATTAGGGAGCAAACAGAAGACAAAAAATGCCGAGGCTGAAAGCTTTCCGCTTCGCGCCTGCTCAGTGCGGTACTACGATAGGTTCCAGGAGGGGTGTCAGTCTATGAACCGAGAAGGTTGCCGGTCGTGGAACCGAGGACCAACTCACAGGAGAGGCACTGGCACCATTTTCAAGGAATCCGCAGAAGTAATGGGAGCGGACCTGCACCGTAGGGAGGGAGGCAGATGGTCAGATTCGTCCGGCGAATCCATCGAGACGGCAGGCTGCTGCCAAGTCTGTGGTTGGGGATGGTACTCGGCCTGGGCTTACCGAGCCTTGTCTATTTTCTCTGGCGAGCCACGGACAATTCGGCTGCGTCTAGCTCTGAAGAAAGAACCCCCCATTTCCGCAGTAAGCTTGCGGAATCTTCCTCCTCTCCCTCGGTGACGGAAGAGACTGCCATGACGGACCCTGCACCACCCCCTCGCAAACCAATTCCTGCACCAGAGTTAGAAGGCGGTGTGGCTTGGCTCAATACCGCCGGTCCTTTGTCCTTGAAAAAAGACCTCAAAGGCAAAATTGTCCTTCTCGATTTTTGGACGCTCTGCTGCATCAACTGCATGCACATTCTGCCCGACTTGGCCAAGCTCGAGAAGAAATACGCCAACCAACTCGTGGTCATCGGCGTCCATTCCCCCAAGTTTGAAAACGAAAAGGATACCAACAGCATCCGCAAGGCTATCCTGCGCTATCAGATCGAGCATCCCGTCGTCAACGATGCGGACCACAGGATTTGGAACGCTTACGATGTGGAAGCCTGGCCGACCTTCGTACTCATCGATCCGGAAGGGAACCTGGTGGGCTACACCTCCGGCGAGGGACGCTATGAACTGCTGGACAAGGTGATCGAAAAACTGATCGAGGAACATCGCAAGAAGAGGACTCTCGATGAGCGTCCCCTGCGCTTCGATTTGGTCCGTTTCCGGGAAGGCGGCGATACCCCCCTGTTTTTCCCTGGGAAGGTGCTGGCGGATGCTGAGGGAAAACGCCTCTTCATCGCGGACAGCACCCATCACCGCTTGGTCGTTACAGACCTGGAAGGCAACCACCTTTTCACGATTGGAACCGGACAAGCGGGTGCAGCGGACGGACCTTTTGACAAATGCCAATTCCAGGACCCTCAGGGGATGGCTTTGCGCGGGAACACACTCTATGTCGCGGATCGGAAAAATCATCTGATCCGAGAGGTGGACCTACAAGCAAAGACAGTTCGGAGCATCGCCGGCACAGGTGAACAGGATGGAGGTTTCACTCACCGCCAACTTAACGAACCGGTCCCTGCCCGCAGCATCGGTTTGAATAGTCCCTGGGACCTCTGTTTGGTGGGCGACACCTTATACATAGCGATGGCTGGGCACCATCAGATTTGGGCCTACGACCTGAAAAAACGGGAAATCGGGCCGTATGCAGGCACCGGTCGAGAGAACATCCGCGACGGCCCCCTGCGCTTCGCCGACTTCGCCCAACCGAGTGGCATCACCACCGATGGCCGCTTCCTCTATATCGCCGATTGCGAGACCAGCTCGCTGCGTAAAGTTCCGCTGGGAGGAGATGGGCGAGTCGAAACTCTGGTGGGCCGCGGGTTATTCGTTTTCGGCGACGTGGACGGTCCTGGCAGGGTGGCTGATCCCTCCAGCGCTCAGGAAGCGCGCTTGCAGCATGCCATCGGCGTGGTCTATCACGATGATAAACTCTACGTGGCCGACACCTACAACAACAAGATCAAGATGTTCGATCTGCGAACGGGACGGCTGGAAACCTTCGCTGGTCACGAGTCCGACTGGCCTTTGCTACCGCAACACTTTCACGAGCCTGCTGGGGTGAGTTACGCCGCGGGGAAATTGTACGTAGCTGACACAAACGCCCATCGCATCCAGGTGGTGGACCTGAAAACGCGGCAGGTGTCCACTCTTCCTTTACGAGGAGTCCAACCCCCGGCTCCGCAGCCCTGAAACGGGCATGTTCGAACACCGAGCCAAACTACCCGGCCTACGTTCTCGTGAAAAGGACACCCGCCTTCCACGGGGCGCCCGGCATAGTGCTGGCGGAGTTTGGGGATTTCCGCAGTTTTTAGCCGTGATGGAGAATCGGACCACCGAGGGAGGATTCACGCCACAAGGACCGAGGCGTCGGCTAGTCGCTGCAAGGCCTCTTCTAGCAAGGGGGCAAGGCGGGTACGGATCCCTTCCAGATCGCTACTCGGCGAGGCTTCTCCTGGCAGCAATAACAGTCCGCGTGCGGCTCGGCGAGTCAGTTCTTCCAATAGCTCCGGTTTTGTCCGCGTACCATCGAGCAGGGGAATCAGCACGCTATCGAAAGGGTTGGGACGGAACACCTCGTGGCGGCGGTTGGCTCCTCCGTTTTCCCCCAACTCCAGGCGGACGCGCAGGGATCGCAAAGCCTGGGGGCGTTCTGTCACAGGCACGCGCGGGATGGGCAAGGCATGCAACTCCATCAGATCGGAGGAAAGGTATACATGCAAAATCTGGACAGCTAGCGGTGTGCGCACCTGTTCCGGCGGCTGTCCCAGCCTTTCCGTTACTCGTGCGACTAGGTCGGCAAAGGGCAGAGTCCCCGGCCACTCTTCCCCCAGGATGCGAAACGCCGCCTTGAGGGTCGGTTGGGAAGTGGCCACCACCATGCCGGACTTCGAGCGATACTGCACCGTCGTCGTGGAGCGCACATCGCCGCTTTCATCGACCACCCGGCGATGGGTACACACATGCAAATTGTCAATTCGCCCCGGCTGGACCGTCCAATCTGGCTGCACCTCCCCCCGCACCAGCAATGTCTCGCGAAACATCCGATTGCGGACAAAGTCCAGGTATTGTTCCGATTGAATCTGATCCGGAGCGATGATCTGAAGGGCTTGCTGGACTTCATAAGGGAAATTGCTGCTGAGCATGGTGGTGATCTGCGCGTCGCCCAGATAGTTCAATCCGTGGCGTTGAGCTGCTGCGATGAATTCGTGAAAATACACCGGCTCGTTGACCTCTTCCAAATGCTCGTGATAGAGGTAATGGTCCGCTTGCTGGCGCAGATGTTCCAGTTCCATCCGCAGCAAAGTCGCATAGGGACCGCCGTCGATGCGCGTCGCCTGGGCGAGAAAATCCAGGAGAGCACGGGCCTGGCGGATTTGTTCCCCCGGAGTAGTAAAGCGCAAGGCATGATAACGCATCATATCTCGAATCATGCCGCGCATGTGCCAGCCCGGATAGGTGTTGTAGGAGATGTAGGCCACCCCCTGCGGGGACAACTGCTCCGCGCAGATAGCCAGAATCTTTTCCCGCACTCGATCCGGTACCCAGGAATAAACCCCGTGGCAGATGATGTAGTCGAACTGCCCCCAAGAGCGATCCACATCCAGAATGCTGGCATGGACCAGGCGGACGTTGGCTAGTCCCAGAGCCTGCAAGATCCGCTGGCCGTCCGCGATCTGGCGGGCCGACAGGTCCACTCCCACGAAGCTACTCTGCGGCAGGGCTTCGGCCATGGGCAGCAGATTCCCCCCCGCGGCGCACCCCAGTTCCAGAACGCGGCAGTGTTGCACCGGCGGCGGCTGTAGACCAAAGAGTGTTGCAATGACCGCCAGATGGGAAGGATGCGTCTGGGGAAACGGATAGCTCGCATAAGGAACTTCATCATAACTGGTCGCGGTGACCTTCTCTGATGCTCCCGCAGCTTGCAACGTTTCTTCAGACCATGCCATTCTACCAGATATGGGAAGGTTCATAACTCCCCCTGCTCCTCAAGTCTAGCCGTTAGAAGAGTCGGTACCTGCTCGGTCACAGTACAGCCGGCTACCATAAGTCGGCGGCCAGACACGGATGCCGCATTCACTCTCCCCTATGTCTCCTCCGCTTTCCTCTGTCTAGCCGATTTGCCACAGGCAGGGTATCATCCTCTTCATCCCACCTGCAAGAGAGGTTCCTTCCTCTGGGTCCCCTGAGCGTGCTTTTCTCCCCCAATTGGCGAGGTGCTGCCATGTCCCGGCGTCATACCTTCCTGGGTGCCCTGCTGAGCTTTGCTCTGGGATTGGGTTTGATCCTGTCCAGTTCCCTACCCTCGTTGCAGGGGCAACAGAAGCTCCCGCCTGTCAAGATTGCCCCCCAGTCCCCAACCTTAACCACTCCCGCTCATCTCGGCGTCAAAACGGGAGACAAGGCGGAAGTTGTTTTTTCGGGCACCAATCTGGCAGATCCAACTGGTGTGATCTGCACCTGTCCCGGCGTGCAGTTTACCATACCCACCGATAACAAAAACGGCACCAATCCCAATCAGTTACGAGTTCAGATCGCCGTACCAACCCAAACTCCCATTGGCATCTATGGCCTGCGTCTGGCCACACGGCAGGGGGTCTCCAACATGCGGCCGTTTGTCGTCGATGAGCTACCGGCGATTGTGGAGGTGGATAATAACCGGAGTAAAACGGCTGCGCAATCCGTTACCATTCCTGTGGTCGTTTTGGGCCGCACAGATGCGGAAAGCAGCGATTTCTTCAAAATTGCCGTTTCGGCTGGACAACGCCTGACCATCGAAGTGCTGGCCCGGCGACTCGGCTCACCGCTTGACCCTTGGATTGTCCTCTATGACGCCAAAACCCAACGAGAGTTGATCCATCTGACGGCGGATGACACGCCCGGTTTGCAAGGAGATTGCCGACTGATCCATACCTTCACCCAAGGGGGAGAGTACCTCATCGAAGTGCGTGATAGCACCTGGCGCGGTGGGGCCGACTTTCATTACCGCCTTCGCATTGCCGATTGTCCGGGCGTAACCACCGCCTTCCCCCTCGCGCTCCAACGGGGCCAGAAGGGATCGATTGGTTTTGCCGGGCCTGGAGCGGAATCCCTGCCGCCCGTGGCCGTTCAGGCACCAACCGATAGAACCCTGGAAACCCTCCTCGTAGCTCCACGATATGCCAGCGGGGGCGTTCCAGGCTGGCCGGTACCAGTCCACCTCCACGATTGGCCCGAAACGATGGAACAAGAACCGAATAACATCCCCGCCCAAGCCCAACACCTTTCTCTACCAGGGGGTGTTTCGGCACGCTTCGACAAGGCAGGCGACCTGGACCACTTCCGCGTCACTGCCAAAAAAGGGCAAAAAATCGCTGCGGTCGCCCGCGCTTTCGAGTTCCGCTCCCCTTGCGAAGTCTTCCTGCGGGTGCTCAATGCAAAAGGGAATGAACTGGCTCGTAGCAACCCTGCCCAACTCCCTGCCCGTGCGGAATGGACAGCTCCAGACGACGGCGAATATGTCATTGCCTGCGAACATCTGAATTACCGCGGCGGAGCCAATGAGGTGTACCATTTGGCGGTCTTGCCTGTCATCGGGGATTTTACTCTGACCTGTCCTGTGGATCGCCTAGAAGCTCTTCCGGGAGGGAGCACTGCCATCCTGGTAGCGGTCAATCGCCTCGATGGATTCAAGGGGCCAATCGAACTGCAAGCGGTGGGTTCGCCCGTCGTCAGCGGAAGTATCACGGTGCCGGCGGGACAAGACTTTACCTTCCTACCCTTGCGCGTCCAGCCAGGAGCACCCCCAGGCGCTTACAGCTTCCGCGTGCAGGGCCGCGCGACGATCGGGGATCAGGCAGTGATCCGCCACGCTTTCTTCCTCGATCAATTCAAAAGCAATTGGGGGAACATGTCCCATCCCCCGCTTGAGTTGGCGGGCGTGTGTGCCCTGGCCGTCGTTCAACCTCCATTCTCGGTCGCAGCCCAGGCTCAACCCCCAGCCCTTAGCAAGGGACAAGCCGGCAAACTTCTCTTCTCGGCCAAACGTGAGAAAAGCGCAGATGGAGACATTGCCTTATCCCCTCTCTACCTTCCCCCCAACATCACAACGTCTGTCAAGGCCATCCCCAAAGGGCAAACCGAGGCCAACGCCGAGTTGAAAGTCGCACCCAATGCCGCTCCGGGGTCTCATCCGCTGATCTTTCAAGCCTCATCCAAGATCGGCGGTAAGGATTACGTGCTGCTCGCTCCCCTGCTGCTCCAGGTAACTGAACCCTCAAAGGACAGCAAAAGCCCACCCTCCCAAGGCGAACCGGCGAAGAAAAAGTGACAATTCGCACAAAAAGACGACCAATCCGGGAGCATAGAGACCTAACAGGCACATCCATTCCGATAACCCGACTCCTTGCAAAGCGTCGGGTTCCGCTTTCTCGCTCCGTAAGGGCCGTGTCTTTCCTTCCCCTGTTTCCAGACGCCACCCGTGTGCTTGTTTCTACCACCTCCTCATCCCGCTGATCCGCCCGGGAGAGGAAACAAGATCAATCCGCCCGTGTGGCCGGCGGAAACGGGGGAAGACCATTCAAATCAAAAAGCCAGCAGAGAGTGTGCTTGCGTACCACGGCAAAACGGGTATAGAGCACGGCAAAACGGCTATAGAGAACACCCGCGATGAAGGAAGAAGGAAAGACTCCACGTAGGAGGCAGGAGCAAAAACTGGGAGGGAGCAAAGATAAGCGCGGGGACCAATAGCCCCCATAAATCCTGGAAAGGGGAGATATCAGGTGAGGTCTGGCACTCAAGGAATCCAGGCTCAGACAGGAGTGCGGCTAGCTTGCGGCTGCTTGCTCGTAGCGGGGTGGTGGTTCATTTTGCCAATGGCCGGTGGGCAGAAAGCGGAACAGCAGAGAATAGCTATCCCAGGGGAAAGCGGTTCCGATTCCGTCCGCTGTGCCGGGGAAATGGCTGGGAGTATCACGGAGAATTGGCGTCGCGGTCTAGAGGCGGTGTATCGGGGGGAAGTCGTGGAAGAGGTTCATCAGCCAGGCCGGGAGTTTCGTCGGCAGCACCAGTTGGAGGTCCGCGTCCTCTGCGTGGGGAATCAGGGTCGCTGGACGGACCTGGCGGTGGTCACCCGTCTGCGCCGTCAGGAAGACGGTTTGAAAGAGGGCATTTTAGGGATCGTTCAGGGAGGGGAGCGGGAAGAGTGCCCCGCCTTGATGCGCATCGACTGGCTCCGATTATACTCGGATGGCCGAGTGCGGCAGTTGTTGCCGGAAGGTCCGCCTCCTTTGACCTTCACGGATAAGACTCCTTCCCGCGACTTGCCGACTCCGCCCGTGGATAGCTTTCCGCTCGGCGAGTGGTGGATGTTCCCTCCTACTACGGATTGGCGGGCAGGAGAGGCCAGCCGGTGGTCAGGCGGACGGCTGGAACGCTGGGAGCAATTATCCCCGGAGGCAGTCCACGGGGAGCGTTGCTCCGTTTGGCGGATGCGCCTGGAAGGAGAGCTAGAAGCGGGCGCTGAATTGTGGCACCGGCAAGACATTATGTGGGTATCCAAACAAGATGGTATCAGCCGAAAAGTGAACCGGCGGATCGAACGGCGGAGTGGTCGTCATGCGCTACCATGGGCGTGGGTAGAGACGCACTATGAGTTAGTGACGATGACACCCGTGAGTGGCCGCCGGTGGGAACGTCTGCGCCGCGACCTGGATGTGGCATACTGTGCCCTGCGGGATGCCACTGCCCTAGCCCCCTTTGCGGGACAGTTGGGACCGCGCCTCTTTGAACAGCGGTTGGCCCGCCTGGAAGCCTGTCTGGACGACGGGGATGCAGCCGATCCCTACCGAGAATTGTTGGTCGCCGCCCAGCAGGCACTGGAAGCCGCTCAACGCGGCCAGCGCACGGTAGCAGGAGAGGAAACATTCCCTCAGCCAGCCCACTGGCCCAAAACTGGAGAAACGGCTCCCGACATCAACCTCGGAAAACAACGGCTCGCTTCCTGGCAAGGCCAAGTTGTACTCTTGATATTTCTGGCGGCGGAAGGGGAAACCACCGAACTAACTCTGGCCATCGCCCATGCCTTGCAGCAACGCTATGGGCATCAAGCCGCTATCCTTCCGCTTCTGGCGTGGGGGGATAAAGCCGCCACCGAACGACTCCTGCAACGGCGGGGCTGGAAGCTGGACCTTTACGACGGTCAAATGGCCGCCCGGCACTACACCGTCACGACTGTGCCTCGGTTTCTGCTTTTGGATAAACAGGGGATTGTGCGCTGGAGCTTTAGCGGGGCAGGACCTGAAGTGGGTTATTTGATCCGGGAACAACTCCAGCGACTCCTCACCCCGTCTCTTCACCCAGGTTCGCCAGATTCACCAGGCAGCAATCCCCCTACCAATGATCCACCACGGCGACCGCGTGCGCCATGACCCTGCCCAGTTCCTGTTGCTTTGGACCAGGGAGAAAGCATAGGATGCGCCAGAAAGTCCATCGGAGGCGTAGCCGTTCTCTCGGTGGATTCTCACCGTGTTAGGAGTTCTCCCCATGTGTCGTGACTCGGTCGCGCCCTTTCGGGCAAAGGGAAAGGAACGGATGAATGTGGCCGTCCAGGAAACCGAGGCGGGTATCGGCCTTGGATGGAGAAACCTGATATGAAGCCGAAGGAATGGAACATTCCCGGACCTACCGGGCGATGTGCAGCCACAGGCCAACCCATTCCTTTTGGGGCAAGCTACCATGCAGTGCTTTGCCAGGAAGGGGGACAATGGGTACGGCGGGATTATGCAGTCCAGGCGTTTACTGGCCCCCCCCCGGAGGCATTTGCCCATTGGCAGGGTCGCATGCCCAGGTCGGAATCCTCCGCGCGTCCGCCCCGACTTGATCCCCACGCCTGTCTGGCCTTTTTGGATCAGACTGCCAACGTTACGGACGAGCGAACCGTGGCCTTGCGCTATGTGGCCGCCTTGTTTTTGTGGCGACGCCGTCGCTTGCGCCTACGAGATGTGGATCGTGACTCTCACGGACGGGAATGCCTCCATTTGCACGATCCCCAAAACGGCCGAACTTACACCGTCATCGATCCGCAATTGACCTCCCAACAGTTTGAGACTTTCCAAACGGAACTTTCCCGCTTGGCGGAAGGGGACGAGACAAGCCGGTGATGTCGCACGAGAGCGTGATCATGGCTATACGTATCATGGCTGTACGGTATGGGTTCAGGTACGTAAGCCTGGTAATGTTGCTCATCCTACCCGCAGGATGCAAGCAGCTTGATGATTGGCGCCAGAGCGTCCAACAGCGCCGAGGCAGCCGGGGGGGAGAACCTATCCCCCAGGTCAGTGCCGAGCAATTGGTGCATTATCTGAACCAACAGGCCAGCCGACTCCGTACACTCAGTTACGCGGAAGCCCGAATGACCGCCCGTGAAGGTGAGGGGCTGAAAGGGGCTGTGTCTTACACCCTCCGCGGACGGCTGGCTGCCGCCCAACCCCGCTACTTCCATCTCAGCGCACAAGGAGGACTGGCGGGTGGAAAAGTGGATCTCGGTTCCAATGACGAGCGCTTCTGGATTTACATCGATGCACCCGGTAACAAACCACTTTACGTCTATGCGACTCACGCCGATTTTGCAGCAGGCAAAGTGCAACTGCCGGGGAATCTCCCCTTCGAGCCAGATTGGGTCCTGCAAGCCTTAGGAATGACCACTTTTCTTCCGACTGCCCCCTATGAGGCGGTCCGAATTGATGAACGCCACCGTACCTACACCCTCTCTTGGGCGGCCACAACGCCATCCGGTCAATCGATACGCAAGGAGATTGTGTTCGCCGTGGACACCGCTGTGGGCAGCCGCCCGCAAGTGCTCCGCCATCTCATTCGCAATCCGCAGGGCAAGACGATCTGCTCCGCGGAGATCAAGTCCGCTCACACCTTTCCGACCGGCAGCGTCGACCCCCAAAGCGGGCATCCGCACATCGTGCAATGCCCCAACCACGTGGTGCTACGCTGGGAGGAACAGAAAGTAGAAATCGATTTGCGGTTGGAAGATGCCCGCATCAATCAGCCCTGGACGGCGGAGCAGATGCGTGCTGAGTTTACTCCGCGCATTTCCGGGGCTGTCCCGATCAACCTGGCGGAAGCTCGCTTTCCCGGAGAACCAGGACGTCCTTGAGTCCCAAATGCCAGAGACCTGTTCCCGACCTGGCGTAACTTGGTGCTGGCCATCCGATGATCTGAACGAGCTGCTCGGCCACACCGGTCGGTTACAACCTTGTCGGTGTTTCAATCCACCACGGCAATCCCCATGCTGCGGGCGGTCCCTTCGATAATCCGCATGGCGTGTTCCAGGTCACGGGCATTCAGATCGTTGAACTTCTTGCGGGCAATCTCTTCCACTTGCTTGCGGGTAATGGAAAACCCTTTGTATTTCCCGGATTTCTTGGCGTCGGGCGGAATGACTTCTTTGCCCTGCTTCTTGCCCGCTGGAATTTTGGCAGCCAACTTGATGAGCACTGCCGCCGGCGGACTTTTGATTTTGAACTCAAAGCTCCGGTCCGAGTAAACTGTGACGATGACCGGCAGCATCAGCCCCTTCATGTCCGGGTTGTTGGTCTTGTCGTTGAATTGTTTAACAAACAGACCGATGTTGACCCCGTGAGCACCGAGCGCAGGACCGACCGGAGGCGCGGGCGTCGCCGCACCGCCGGGACACTGGAGCTTGACAATTCCCACAACTTGCTTAGCCATAACTGCACCCTATTCCTGGCATGCATAAAAATCCGGGACAAGGACCCCAAGCGAATTCCCGGATCCGATCCCTCCGCGCCAGTTCCCTCTCCTGGAAAACCAGCGCAATCCTCTGGCTCATCGTTCCGAGGTTTCCCAGCGTTGGCCAGGTTCGTCGAACCCGCGCCTGTAGGGCTTTTCCAACCGTAAGGCAAAGCCTCAGCAGTACGCTGGAATGAGCATTCTATCAGCTCACCAGCAAAGGCAAAGGGGAAAGCTGTCGGAGGCACGTTCACCCCGCCGCCGGCCAATTCCCCTCTTCATTCACTCCATCGTTTTGCCCCGCTTTCTGGAATGTCGAGACCAGACATTCACCAGCCAAAGCTTAGGAACAAACGGCGGCAAGTGGGCGAAGTTCCTATCGGGATTTCACGCCTTGTCCACCTGCCAGTAATCGAGGGTCACATCCACAGGACGGCCGAAGACGGTCACCTGAACCGTGACTTTCGGAGTATCTCCCTCTTCCTTGGCCTCTGTGATCGCCTTGACTTCCCCTTCCATGTTGGCGAAAGCTCCCTCACGAATGCGGACTTTATCGCCTTTTTCAAAGTCCAGTTTGACGATCTGGCGTGGCCCGAGCTTCTTGCGGTCGCCGGGCAACACAACGCCAGTGAGAATCTGCTGGACCTCCCGCTCGGTCATCGGCGTGGGTTCCCGCCGCGCTCCGCGCGCACCGACAAAATCCCCAACACCGCTTGTCTCACGGAACAGGTACAGAATGCGATCGTTGATCTCCAGTTCTGCGAACAGGTAGCCGGGAAACTTCTTCTGCTTTTTGACGGTTTTTTTCTCCTGAGTTACCATCTCGCCGGTCTTTTTATCTTTCACCTTGACCGTCTTTTTCAACACCAGCTCCTCGTAAGGGATCACGATCTGGCCGAAGTACTGCTCCAATCCCTCGATTTTGATCTTGCGCTCGATCGCGGTTTTGATAGACTCTTCCCGGCCCGAAGCCACTTTGATCACGTACCACTTCTTATTCCCTCCACTGCTGGAAGGAGAAACCGCAGCCTCTGGGGCAGCGGGAGTCCCAGCGTCACTGGTGTCCGTCGCTGGCGGTGTTGACGCGGCCTGTTGGGCCGCCTTCTTCTTACGGCCCGTTCCGGATGCGGCGGTGGTTCCGCTCCTCCGCTTCCGTGGCGCTGGCGCGGGTGGTGTTCCCGCTTCCTTTTCGACCGATGTCTGACCGCCTTCCCCCGTGGAGGCCGTCTCCAGAGCGGCAGATTCGGGCAGGGCTGGGTGGGGGATGGTCTCCAAGGCTGCATGCTCTGGTGTCGTCTCTATAGCCCTCGGCTCCGGCGTCGTCTCCAGGGCCTTGAGTTCCGGAGCACTTTCCAAAGCCATCGGCTCTGGTGTTGTTTCCAAAGCCATCGGCTCCGGTGTCGTCTCCAAAGCCGCCGATGCGGGGGTCGTCTCCAAGGCCGTTAGCTCCGGCTGCGTTTCCAGAGCTACCGCTTCGGGCGTCTCCTCTGGGGACGGCTGCGGAGAGGTTACTTCCAACTCGGCAGGGGGCGATCCAGGAGCAGCAGAAGTCGGAGAGGCTTCTGGGGCGTTTGCGGGAGGATTTCCAGGCACGTGAGGATTGGGTTCATCGGTCATGGCAGTGGCTCGATATGGCGAAGGAAACGCTCCAGCAAATCGTTTCACCAGCGGACACGGTCTATGGTCCCGGCTTTGGTTTCGGCGGTAGTATTAGCGGGGGGTAGCACACCGACCCGTTCGCGGCTGAGGAGCCATCCCCAAAAAAGATCGACGGCTAACAAGAAAACAGCGAGTAGCAGGGTCGTGGTTAGAACGACGACCGTATCCTGGGCCAACTGGCGGCGGGTCGGCCAATTGACTTTGTTCATCTCTGCTTCCGTGGCGATCAGGAACTCCGCGAAGGTGGGCACATGAACGGCCCGCCAGGAAACCCAAAGCGTCAGCACAGCGAGCAGAATAGGCAGGGTTGTCCGTGCCTGCGGTATGAGAAGGAGCGAACCGAGATCAAAGGGAAGCTCCGCCACCCAGTGCTCCGGCAGCACGCTTTGTTGTTCCAGCGAGTAGATACCGGTCAGACCCACCAGTGCGATGCCCAGGGTGGTCATGCGCCGGAGGCGTTTCCCCAACGTCGCCTTGTAGGACGCCAAGGAAAACCAGCCCTGTTCCTCCAACGAGATGGCCCAGCGAGCTGCCGTGGCACCGGTGTAAAAGCGAAGGGCCAGATAGATCAACCCTAATCCGATAGCAGCCGAGACGATTATTCCCGGCACATCGTTCAGATACAGAGACAGCCAGCGCCACGTCTGGAACAGAAGAAACAGTCCCACAAACATCAACAAGACGCCGCCCCGCAGCCCACGAGGCATGCGATAACTCGCTAGACTGTTCCCAAGCCACAACAGTCCCGCCGTTGCCGCGGAAATGACCGGTAGCCAAAGGATCCAATCCACGAGGCGATCGCCCAATAAGGGGAAGATGTAGCGGTTCCAAAGTTGCGGAAGAGCGAAAAGCAAAATGCCCAAGGCCAGGAGTACGTAGAGCGTCCCCAGTAAGCTAGCCAGAGGCAGACTCAGGGCCGGCTGGAGAGGAGTTCGCGGTTCTGAACTGGTCTCGACGGCGGTGGCCATTCCAAGCTTCCCTTCCTGTCAAACAAATGCCCCGCGGCGGATGAACCTAGGCCGGGGGCGGACGCACCAGAACATCGCGCTGCGGGAACGCTCCAGTTCTTGGCAGCAGGAGCGGAGGGACTCGAACCCCCAACCGGCGGTTTTGGAAACCGCTGCTCTACCAAATTGAGCTACGCTCCTGTTCCTCCTCCAGGCCAAACGGAAGAGGGCTTTCTGCTGATATCCTATTCGGCGAGCCAAAGCCGGTGGAACCGTTCGCTAGTGACGCGACCTCTGCCAGCAAACCTTCGCCGTAGGAACGTCGGGGTGAAAAGGGCCGAACTCCCTCACTTTACGGGACTCCCATGGTCGCATATCTCGCTCCCCTAGGAGGGCCAAACCAGGGAAGCGGACTTCCCCTTTCACCCTTTGGCTACAGATGTCGTAAACCCGGCTGGCTCCTGGAGGAATGCGTTATGCCAGAATCTTGGTGACGACGCCGGAACCAACGGTGCGCCCACCTTCCCGGATGGCGAAGCGGAGGCCTTCATCCATCGCAATGGGGGTGATCAATTCCACAGTCAGTTTGACGTTGTCACCGGGCATGCACATTTCCGTGCCAGGCGGCAGAGTAATGGTGCCGGTCACGTCCGTTGTGCGGAAGTAGAACTGCGGCTTGTAGTTGCTGAAGAAAGGGGTGTGGCGTCCGCCTTCCTCCTTGGTCAGCACGTACACATTCGCCTCGAACTTGGTGTGAGGCGTGATGCTGCCGGGTTTGGCAACCACCATGCCGCGCTCCACTTCCTTCTTTTCGATACCGCGGAGGAGCACCCCAACGTTGTCCCCGGCGATCGCTTTGTCGAGGGTCTTGTTGAACATTTCGATCCCGGTGATCACCGATTTGAGGCTTTCCTTGCGCAGACCGATAATTTCCACCGGGTCGCCCATCTTGGCGGTCCCCCGCTCGACGCGCCCTGTGACCACCGTCCCGCGGCCTTCAATGGAGAACACGTCTTCGATGGACATCAGGAACGGTTTGTCCTCCTCGCGTTGCGGCACAGGGATGTAAGTATCCAGAGCAAACATGAGGGCGTCGATGGAACGGGTGCCATCGTTATCGCTGGTGTAGTTGTCGAGGGCTTCACGGGCCCGGCCATAGATGATCGGGATGTTCTCGCCGTCGAACTCGTATTTGCTGAGCAACTCCCGCAATTCCATCACGACCAACGGGATCAACTCCGGGTCCGCCTTGTCGCACTTGTTGAGGTAGACCACGATATTGGGAACACCCACTTGCTTGGCCAAGAGGATGTGCTCGCGGGTCTGAGGCATAGGGCCGTCATCCGCAGCGACCACGAGGATGGCCGCATCCATCTGAGCGGCCCCAGTGATCATGTTCTTGATGTAGTCGGCGTGGCCAGGGCAGTCGATGTGGGCATAATGGCGGCCCTTGATCGGTTGGGAAAAGTCCAGCTTCTCCAGCCCCGGATAGTCCATCAGATGCTTGAAGGGCAGGGCATCCGCATTGGGGTAGGAACGATCATCTGTCTCGTACTCCACGTGGGAAACGGCAATGGTCACCGTCTTGTTGGCATCCCGGACGATGCCACCCTTAGCGATCTCCGCGTAGGACTTGAATTCCTTGAGGTTGTGCAAATAGGCATTGCGGGCCAGGATCGCCGCGGTCAGGGTCGTTTTGCCGTGGTCGATGTGCCCGATGGTTCCCACATTGACGTGTGGCTTGGTACGCTCGAAAACTCCTTTGGCCATCGTACTCTCCGCGTGAGAAATAAGGGTTGGCAAAGCGCTCCTGCTCCTTTCCCGCAGGACAGGGTGACGCTTCGTCGGTCCACAGTTACGGGTTGACCCGCCGCAGGCCGGTGCGACTCATCGACCCGCAGCCCTCTCCGTCAGGCAGCCACTGGAATATCTTCCGGCAGCCCCACATCGAGAGGCAAGAGCTGCTGATGGGACTTGAACCCACGACCTCCTCCTTACCAAGGAGGTGCTCTACCAACTGAGCTACAGCAGCAGGGTCGGCCACAAAGGCAGTTCGGGGCTTCCCTCCCGGTCGCCGAGTTTACTCCTGAGCTTACCCACACGAAGCAATGCAGTGCTCAATGGCCTTGCATGGTCTCTCCATTAGCTGCGGCCATGTTTTTGTTCGACCTCAACACAGGCGTTGGAGCCAGTGATAAGGCGAGGGCTTGCATCTGGCCAGAGCGGGCGACGGGATTTGAACCCGCAACCTCCAGCTTGGAAGGCTGGAGCTCTACCGTTGAGCTACACCCGCATCCAATCCCGGCAGGGCGCCTTGCCTCGCTGGTTGTCCCGGCTGAGGCCTTTTACTGCCCAACGCCCCATCCTTGTTTAGGTAGGACATTAGACACATCTGGAGCCTTACCAGGAACCAACTTCAATGGGCAGGGAGGGATTCGAACCCCCGAAGGCCATAGGCCGCCAGATTTACAGTCTGGTGCAATTGACCGCTCTGCCACCTGCCCCTGCTTCTGCTACCGTGTCTCTTTTCTTCTCCTCTTGTTACACTTCCCAACTCAACCGCAATCCCCATCCTAATCGCTTGGCTCCCCACAGAGGGTGGCGGATGTAATACTCTATCGATTTCAATGCTCCGCGTCTAGTCCCTACTAGGCTGCTCTGCTGGCGACCTATGCCCCCTGCATCAGTCGGCATGTGCGTAATAGTTGGGGGGGCTCGGAGGATGCGCCAAACCGTTCGACCCGATCATCTTCATCCTGAATCCCCGTCTTCAGAAGCCTTCTGTTGTACGACGGGACTAGCTGGGTCTATCTCGCCATGCCCCCTGCGAAAGCTCGCGGTGGGATTCGAACCCACGACCTGCGGTTTACAAAACCGCTGCTCTACCGCTGAGCTACACGAGCACTCCTGCGCCAATCGGTGCTGTTGGCAAACAACGAGTTTGGGCCTGGGTTTGTTTTATAGTATCCCTTTCTTGGCGGCGAGGAACAGCCTTGTTGCCCCTTCCCTCCCAGAGGAAAGTCCCATCTTGAGAATCCACAGGGGCGCACGTGCCCCATCTTGTTGGAATGGAACCGATTCCGTTCTTCCCGATATCTTTCCGATTCCCGTGAAGTCGTTGGGGACTGCAAAGCATTCACCAGCGATCGCGTTGCTCCCATTGGCGGCGGACGGCGTCAGTCCAAGGATAGATCAGAGGCTGAGCATCGGCCGGATCATAACCTGCGGAACGGGGTGGTGTCACCAAGAGGAAGCGTGGAGGGGAAGCCTCCTCGACTCGCGGATCCGCAGGAACTAGAAGGAGCAGATATTCTCCCGGCCCTTGCCAGCCCCGGGCGCGAGGCAGGTTGTGTATCTCAATGGCGGTCCCTACCGGAGGTCCGTGATCGCTGAGGGCTTGTCGCACGTGTGCGCGGGAGGAAGGCCGGGAAGGGGCCGCTTCATCCGCGGACAGTTCCGCGACCACCGGGTGGGTAGCCACGGCTAGCAAACTCCGGGACAGGATAGGTCCTCGCTCTTTCGTCCAAGCCGCGTACGCCAGCCAACTGATCCAAGCGATGAATGCGGCTGCCGCTAGTCCCAACCCTATCGCTCGCTTCATGGAGTTCTTTCCCCGCTACTTAGTCGGACAAAGGCATTCTATCCCCTGGAGCGACAGGGATGAGTTGATCCTGAGGAGCACCGAGACTCTCACTGGTCGTCAGGGGATTGCGGCGGAAGACGCTGGCCCTTCTCCAAGGCGAAATCGATGGTGTTGCTGCCAGCCTGAACTTGGACCTCGAAACGAAACCGGTGCTGTTCCAACTTGCGCGGATCGCCTCGCAGTGCGGCCCCTTCCTCCCCCTGTGGCAAGGGCTTCCGCTTGGGCAGGGTGTAGTAGGTAATGGTAACTTGATAGTTTCCAGTCGGCATCCCGCGGGAATCTAGATAGTTCAGAAAATAGTTCCCGTCGTCGTTACTGCGCCCGGAGATGGCGACTTTCCCCGTAGGGTCCTCGAAGAGGAGATCGGCTTGCGGCACCGCTTTGCCTTCCCACGTAATGGTTCCTGTCACAGTGCCGCGGGGCGGTCCGCAGCCGGGGAGAAATGCCAGACATCCCAGAAGTGTTAGGAAGCAGCCCACCCCAAGCCTTCGGTTCGGCTCCCTATTATCATTAGGCAGTGGCCCACCGGGACATTTCACAGCTTGCCCTCCGCTTCCAACTGCTACCGGAAAGATAATGGTGCCTTCCCCGGCTGAGGATACCGCCTCAGGGGGCACCGACCAGGCCGATCAGTCCAGATTGACCACGAAGCCATCGCTGGTGTTACCCAGCCGCTGGAAGTTGACCGCGCTGATCTCGAAGCGGAGGAAGCGAACCGAGCCATCCGCCAGGCAGATGTTCATACCCCCAGGATGGGAACCGCCAAACATATGATCGGGGGTGCTACTAGGGATAGCGGGGTCACGAATGTCCGGCGCAGGAGGCTCACTGGTACGGCGGACCACGTCATCGGCCCAGCCATTGTTGTACGCCGGCTCATTGTCCCCGCAGCAACTCCCGGAGTTGTTGATGTACGCCAAGTGAATGCGGCTCTCACCTAACATGAGGGTGTTCGAGGTGCCGTCGATGATGCCTTGCATGATCACTCGGCGTCCCAGGTTCACCCGCCGGGCCACCCCATTTTCCCCTGTGCCACGACTGGCTGCATAGTCCGATTTCGCATGCCCCTTGTACAACGTCGGAGCGCGCCGCGTCGGGCAGTAGAACGTTTTGACCACCTTGTCATTGATCGAACTCCAGCCCGTAGTCACTCCGGGGCGCACGAGGCGGTGAATGCTCTCCTGCTCGATAAAGGGGAGTATGTGATACGTCCAATTCAAATAATCTACAAAGCCCGGCTGGGCGGAACAGCAGTAGTTGACAGTATCCGGACCATTATCCCCCGCCGTGGGGAAGTGCCCGTTGACATCGTGGTAATTATGCCACGCCAACCCTAATTGTTTGAGGTTGTTTTGGCAACTCATCCGCGCCGCTGCCTCCCGCACCTTTTGCACCGCCGGTAGGAGCAAACCAATCAGAATGGCAATAATGGCGATCACCACCAATAGCTCAATTAAGGTGAATGCTCGCCCATTGTCAGTAGCACACAAGACCACATCCTGACGGTGGGAAACGCTAGACCGTTTCATAATAAAACCTCCCGAACTATAAAGATGATTGAAGTGGAAAAGCCCAACGGTTAGCGGTCGTTCCAGTTGGTCCGCAATCTTTTGCACGCTATTGCTGGCACCAGGCATTCCGAAGAGAAGTTTTTGCGCTGAATTAGAGTAACTATAATCCATTTCTCATAAATTGCAAGCACCCAAGGTGTTTTTTGTTACAATGGGCAGAAACTGAGATAGGACATTTTCCAGCGGAACCAAACCTCCTGGAGATAGGTTAGATATCTTGGGACTTGGAACATTGGTTGAGAAAAAAATAAGGGGTTCAACCCGTATCGCTTGGGACACGCACCCCGAGGATGATGAGAGTGATCGCCTGAACGAAGCATCAAAAAATACAGAAATACAGAGGTGTCGAGACCGATCCGGAGGAGCTTAAACTATGCGGTATCGCTCCGTGATGCTCGGGTTGGTGACGGCGGCTTTGGTCGTCTGGGTTGGCAATCCAGAGCCTGTGGGCGCCCAAGCTCAGGCGCAAAAGAAGCTCAAGAAAGGCCTGAAGAAGAAAGATAGCTTGGCGGAGACGGTGCTCCATGTCAAGGATCCCACTCCGCCAGCGGCCCCTGCCCGTCCCCTGCCAACGGTGGTCCCTGTGCCCACGCAGAAGGACCCCGCCGCCTTGGCCCGACTGATCGACGCCGAGATCGATCGCAAGTTAGCCCAGGCCAAGATTCCCCCTTCCCCACGCTGTGATGACGCCGAATTCCTCCGTCGGGCGTACTTGGACCTCACGGGCGTCATTCCCACCGCGGAAAAAGCCCGGTCTTTCCTGGAGAGCACCGATCCGGATAAACGCGAAAAACTGATCGATGAACTGCTCGCGGACCCCAACTATGGCCGCCGTATGGCCGACATTTGGACCGCCAAACTCTTCCCCAACGATTCGGCGAATCGCTTCGTGCAGAAGGAACCGTTCCACGCGTGGCTTGCGGAACAGTTCCACAAAAATACGCCATGGGACAAGCTCGTCACCGCATTGGTCACGGCCACGGGCACAGCAGATCAGAATCCGGCGGTGATCTACTTCCTAGCCAACCGCTCCATTGACCGCCTGACCGATACCACCACCCAACACTTCTTGGGCGTGCAATTGCAGTGTGCTCAATGCCACAATCACCCCTTCTCCAGTTGGAAGCAAGTGGAGTATTGGGGCTTCGCCGCCTTCTATTCCAAGGTGCGGGCTGACAATCCGAAGAATCCGAAGAAAGCGCCGGATGCCCCGGCACCCGGCGTTCAAGAACTGGCCGTGCGGAGCAAACAGAAAGACTTTTTCCCGGAAGCCACGAAGATTGTCGCCCCGACTTTCCTGGGCGGTCCGGAAGCCAAGGTCAATCCAGCGGAACCGTATCGCCCCATCTTGGCTCGCTGGATGACCTCCCCCAGCAATCCTTTCTTCGCACGGGCCATGGTCAACCGGCTCTGGGCCCACCTTTTCGCGCGAGGATTGGTCATGCCGGTGGACGACATGCTGGAGGAAAACCCACCGACTCACCCCGAGCTGCTGGATGCGTTGGCCCGCCACATGGCCACCACCGGCGGCTTTGACCAGAAATATCTGCTCAAAGCCATTTGCCTAAGCCAGGCTTACCAGCGCACCAGCCGGCCTCTGCCGGAAAACAAAGAAGATGACCGCCTTTATAGCCACATGCGGATCAAGGTTATGACGCCCGAGCAGCTCTACGATTCCCTGGCGCAAGTGGTCGGCCGTGCCGCGGCCAACGTTCCCGCCGCCAAAAACAAGAAGGCTGCTGCGGGCCGTCTCAATAACCCTAATGCCCGTGCCCAATTCGTCGCCTTCTTCCTCGCCGGGGCCGATCACCCCAGCATCACCAGCTACGAAGTTGGAATCCCCCAAGCTCTGCGGCTCATGAACGCGCCCCTGACTAACAATCCCGCCTTGGTTCGAGGATTGGTCGGCTCCAACCCCACCCCCGCCGCAGCCATCGAACGCCTTTATCTGGCGACCCTCAGCCGTAAGCCGACTCCGACAGAGCTGAACGATCTGACTACCTACGTGCAAATGACAGGCGATTCCTACGCCGCTTACAGCGACATCCTTTGGGCCTTGCTCAACAGTAGTGAGTTCACCATGGTGCGCTAGGGGACCAGAGGCCTTGGCCCGAATGGGCGGCTCAGTCCTCCCAATAGCCAAACCCTAGCCATACTCAAAGTGAAATGGGAACGTGAACCCAAAAGCCCCAAGATGCCAGGAGACCGACCTATGTTGCCTGAACTGTTCGGACCGAAGAGCCGTCGGGAGTTTCTCCGGTGGACCGCCGCGGGCGTGTTTGCCCCCAGCCTCTCCGGCTGGTTACCCGTACTGGCCAATGCCGCTCCAACAGGGGGCAAAGGCAAGGCCAGGGCTTGTATCCTCCTGTGGATGGACGGCGGCCCTAGCCACAAAGACACCTTCGACCCTAAGCCCGATAGCCGGGGCGCCGGCGAGTTCAAAACGATCCCCACGAAAATCCCCGGCGTTCACATCAGCGAGCATCTGCCTCGGATCGCCCAGACCCTGGATAAGGGCGTCATTGTCCGCAGCATGACCACGCCGGAAGGGGCACACGCCCGCGCCAAGTATTACATGCATACCGGCTACCGGGAAGGGCAAGGCGGGATTATCCATCCGGCCATCGGTGCCATCGTGGCTAAGGAGATCGGCAATCCCGATAGCGCCATGCCCAATTATGTGGCCATCAACAGCCGCACCTACGGCGCCGGCTTCCTGGGTCCGCGCCACCAACCCCTGCTCATCACCGATCCCAATCGCGGTGTGGAAGACCTCAAAGCTGCGGTGGCCGCCTCCCAGCTCCAGCGCCGCCTGAACCTGTTGGACAAGATGGAGCGTGCCTTCCACCGCGACTACGATGCGGAGGTCATCTACGACCACCACACCACCTATCAGCGTGCCTTCCAACTCATGTATTCGCAGCAAGCTAAGGCCTTTGACCTGAGTGCCGAACCCGCCTCTTCCCGCAGCAAATATGGCTCCGGCCGCTTCGCCGATGCTGTCCTCATGGCTCGACGGCTCGTCGAGGTCGGCGTCCCCTTCGTCGAGGTCTCCCTCGGCGGATGGGACACCCATCAGAACAACTTCACCCGTGTCAAAACGCTCTCCGCCCAAATCGACACCCCTATCGCCGCCCTCATCGACGACCTGAAAGACCGCGGCCTCCTCGATTCCACCCTCATCGTCTGGATGGGTGAGTTTGGCCGAACTCCCCACATCAACAACCGTGGTCCCAACCCTGGGCGGGATCATTACCCACGCGCTTGGAGCACTGTGCTGTGGGGTGGCGGCATTCGCGGAGGAGGCACCGTGGGCAAAACCGACAAAGAAGGGGCAACCGTCGTGGAACGGCCCGTGACCGCTCAGGACTTCCTGGCTACCATCTGCGAGCTTCTCGGTATCGACTACAATCGCCAGAATGAAACCCCCAATGGGCGGCCCATCCGCATCGTAGAAAAAGCCAACCCCTTTACCTCCCTGATCGTCTGATACCGCTCCAAGTTAGCCCCATTGGAAACCGCCGCCGCACCGACTCGCCGGACTCCTGTACCGGCGAGTCGATGCTCTCAACTGCTCGTTCACTTGCTGTCCTTGATCAAGCTCGCAATCGCCTTAGCCGCTTGCTTGGCCTCCTTCCCGAGGCGATCCTTTTTATCCGCGTTTTTGGCGATATTGCGCAACGTCGGCAGCGCCGCTTTGGCCTGGACTCCCATCGCAGCCAGACCACGCGCCGCTCCGATCCGCACCACCTCCGGTTGCTTCTCGTCTTTGAGCAGGGTATGCAGCAGGGGCACCACCTTCTCCGCAGGTTCATCACACTGACCAAGGCAATGGGCAGCCGCTCCCCGGACCTCCGGATCCTTGTCCTCTAACGCCTTGTAAATGTATGGCAGCGCCTCCGCCACGAGCGCTTTTTGAATCACCGCCAAGCGGCCCAACTCCTGCAAGGCCACTACTTTTTCCTTGCTTGTCCGGGCTGACTTCAACTGCTCCGTGTACTTCTTCGCTTCTTTCAATTGGGCAGCGCGAACCGCCTCCGGCGTGCTCCCAAGATACACCAAACCCGCCACTAGCAACCAGCCGGCTGCCAGATGGACCGAAACTCTCCTCGCCATTGTCTGTCCCTCCCGAAAGCTCGGAAAAACCCTTGTACCATGACACCGAATCTTCTAAGTCGGCGTAAATATACCCTCCAGAACCTCCCACCTATCGAGCAAAATCCCCCGTTCAATAATCTAACGCTCCAACCAGTCCAGAAGTTCCCACACACCCTAGCCCCTACAACACTGGGGCCAACCAGGAGAGAAAAACCACCCCTTGAGGAAGGCCGCGAGATTCCCCGAACGGTAACGAGGACCGTGGAATCCTGAGAATGGCAGGGGCGAACGGGCTTCTTGCCGCCACGTCAACTTGATTTCAAGGAAGGGGACGCTGCCGCAATTCACAAAACTCACAATCTCTCAAACCAATCGCTGTCATCCACCCAGGCAGGACCCAGTGGCATGCTCATCTGCCAGAGGAACCGCTCCCAAGACTCATCCCAACCGTTACTAGGTGATTCGGACACCGGTTTCTTGACGACGAGGGGCGCGACATAGCTCCCACGGATGACCTCTGGCAAATGAAAAACTTGGACCATGGGATCCACTTCACGTCCTTCGATCTCAGCTCTCTCCGGCGGCGCAGCATGAATTCCGCTACCACTCATCAGCCCCAATGTGATCAACCACGCCCCCAACCCATGTTTCCTCATATTTATCTCTCCCGTTTCACTTCCTCAGGGAACGACCCTTCCATCCATCCTTTTGGTGTCCAGAAGCCATCCCCCCAGTAACGCACTTCCAGAGGTGCCCACCATAGCAAGGTCTCTGGTGCTTGCAAGGCATTTTCGGCCAAAATCGCTTGAGGCTTTTTCGAGGTACGTTGCACGTCACTATGATTGGACATTATCAGCTCTGCGATACATATTATCAGTTGAAACTGAGCAGCCGGTCTATCAATCTCGATGAAAGCTGTCGAATGCGGCCGCCTCGTCAAGACTCGTCGAGTAAAGCCATCTGAAAGATTACCCATCATCCAGACCATGACCCAAATCGCAACCGATCTCATGGGGGGTCAGAACGGCTAGGACGTGGAAAACCCTGCGGGCAGCGATATTCGCCTTGACACATGAACAGAGGCTGCTATGGTGCCGTTCCTGCTGGTGGATACGGCCTAGGCGGAAAGGGGAATCGTACCGCGGGGGAATCGGGCCGAAATAACCGTCGGGCAAGGAGAGCCAACTATGGCGGCTAATGCTAGCCGGGGGAAGGGGTGGAGGCGGCGGGAATTCCTAGCATTGTCAACCTGGGGATTGGCAAGTATTACAGGCTGCCATAATTTGTGGGACAATCATAGTCTGACGAATAAAATACAAAGTCGATCTCAAATAGGTGATGATCCAAATTTTGATCTTGATGATTCTACAACTATTGGAAGTAAAAGCACCGTAGGAAATACGGAACCGATCCCGGTGAGCGGTGTCGGGCTAGTCTCCAATCTTCCAGGTACGGGAAGCAGTGCTCCGCCGGGAGGATGGCGCACTATGCTCGAACAAAGTCTAAAAAAACAAGGAGTCACTAACGTTCGAGAATTTTTAGATGATCCGCAACGCCGTACATCACTCGTATTAGTTTCCGCCCTTATCCCTCCAGGGGCGCGCAAAGGAGAATTGATCGACGTTGAGATCACTTTGCCTGAAGAAAGTAAAACCACGAGCTTAAAGGGAGGATATCTCCATCATTGTGAATTATATACATATGAAACTACCGGCAACATTCGCGCCATGCTTCGTGAAGGAAAACGTGTCGGTCCCAGTGGTGATTTGAAACTCGGAGATGTATGGGCCGTCGCTTCGGGGGAGTTGATCGCTGGACAGTTCCTGCCTCGGCGCGACGAAGTCCCTGAGGAGGTCGAAAAGGATGCGGAAGGGCGGCCCCTTTATCGCTCAGCGCGAATCTGGGGAGGTGCCCGGGTGACACGTTCCCGCCCCTATCACATCCTGCTCAACCCTGCTGATCAGAATCCGCGGATGGCCGCCATTGTAGCGGAACGCCTGAATTCAACTTTTCATAATGCTACAGATGCATCCCAAAAAGTAGCCGATGCTAAAACTCGTGAACTTATCTTAGTTCACGTTCCATATCCGTATCGCAACAATCATTATCGCTTTCTTCTTGTGGCACGCCACGTACCTATTCTTCCTACTCCTCCTCAAAGTCTTTACCGCCGCCGACTGGAGGATGAGTTGCTCGACCCTGCCACCTGCTTGACAGCAGCGGTCAAGCTGGAAGCATTAGGAATGAGCAGTGTTCGGGCATTGCGTGTGGGTCTGGAAAGTACATCGCCGTGGGTCCGCTTTGCCGCCGCTGAGGCCTTGGCCTACTTAGGACAGAGCGATGGTGCCGCCGAACTGGCCCGTCTGGCCGAGGAACACCCGGCCCTGCGAGCACCTGCCCTGAAAGCACTCGCCGCTCTGGATGACGCTGCTGCTGCCGATCGGCTCGTCGAGCTGATGGGACGAACCGATCCCGAACTCCGCTATGGCGCGTTTCTGGCTCTGCGCCTCGCCGACGATCAGCATGCGGCTGTACGAGGTATCCCGATTCACCGCTCCTACCATCTCCACTTGGTAGCGCCGGGCACACCAGGAATGGTGCATTTGACCAGCAGCCGCCGAGCCGAAATTGTTCTGTTTGGAGATGACGTGCTCTTCCGGGGGCCGTTCACACTACCGGTCGGGTCCGAGTACACTGTCAAAGTCCCGGCGTCCGGCCCCGCAACTCTCACTCGTATTGTCAAGGTCAAGGACGATTGGATGGAACGCCAGGTAACCTGCCCTCCCGAGGTGGGTTCCGTGCTCATGGCTTTGGGTCAGTTGGGGGGAGGATATGCGGAAGCTGTCGAGCTGATCCGCCGCGCCGACGCTGCCGGTGTTTTGTCATCCGCTGTGCTCGTTGATGCCATTCCTCTCGAGCTAAACCTACGACAACTGGCCTATTTCGCCCGTCATGATCCCAGCCTTCGCCGAGCGGACGCCGAGGTGTCGCGCCTGGGGGTCAGCCGCACTTCCGTCGAGAACGCTAATCTCACTCTTCCCACACCGGAAACAGACCCAACGAATCAGCCGCCGCCACCCCCACGTCCCCCTTTGAATCGAGAACCCGGACGCCTCTTCGGTCCGAAACGTCACGAACCTCCTTCGACTCCTCCCATCATCCCAAATAACAAGTAATACAATTTTAGATTAATTGATGTAATATAAATCAGGAAAAAATTATGCTTTTGCGGCTGGAATTGACAGGATTTAAATCTTTTGCCGATAAAACGAGTTTAGATTTTGCTCCAGGTATTACAGCAATTGTTGGACCTAATGGTTCCGGAAAGAGTAATGTTGTTGATGCCATTCGCTGGCTCATGGGAGAGCAGTCGATTCGTAGTCTTCGCGGCGGCGAAATGGTGGATGTAATCTTCCACGGTTCTCCGCGGCGGAAAAGCTTGGGAATGGCCGAAGTTAGCCTGGTTCTCGACAATCGCCGCCGATGGCTTGCCATCGAAGCGGATGAAGTTCAGTTGACACGACGCATCTATCGAGACGGTAACGGTGAATACCTGATCAACGGACAGCCGGCGCGTCTCAAAGATTTCCGAGACCTATTCATGGGCAGTGGAGCCGGTGCCAAGGGATACACCATCATTGCTCAAGGCCGCGTCGAGGAGTTGCTCCAAGCCAATCCTCAACAGCGTCGGGAACTATTTGACGAAGCCGCCGGTATCAGCCGCTTCAAGATTCGTAAGTACGAGGCACTACGGAAACTCTCCGAGGTGGAAAGCAATTTGACCCGTTCCCAGGATCGCCTCCACAGCTTGGAAACACAACTCCGTACCTGCCGCCTTCAGGCCACTAAGGCCCAAAAGTACCTCGAATATCAAACCCGCCTCCGGCAACTTCGAATTATCTGGGGAAAATATGAGGATCAACGCTTGAAGCAGGCCATATGTCAATTAGATCATTTAATACATCAAGTAAATGTTGAAATTGAGAAAAAACAGCAAAGTATTTATACATATAACAACACCAAGATATCGAGAGAGCAAAAATTGAATGATTACGAAAAAAGGTGTAAAGAACTATCTGCTATTTTAGCAGATTGTGAACGACGAATCTCTACAGAACAAATCTCTATTCGGCACTTATATCTGAGTTTGACAACACTCGAAAATGAGATGCTCCAGCTCACCCACAGGCGTTCCGATATTACACATCGCCTTCGCAGGGCGGAACAGGAGCACCTAGAGGCGGAATCACAGTACCGGCACACAGAGTCCGAAATCCAAGGAGTTCATGAAGAAAAACAGCAATGGGAGGCCACGCTCAAGGCCCTGCAATCCCGATGCCAGGAGATTGACACCGAAATAGCCCGGCAGCGGGAGCAACAATTTGATGCTGTTCGAGTCACTGCGTCTGCGCGGTCCGCCGCCAATGCTGCCTTGGCCAACGTCACACGACTTCAACAGGAACTGCAACGCCGCCACAGGGATTCTACCGTGGCAACAATCCAGCGACAAACTTTGCAGGAAACATTAGATAAACTAATGGAAAATGACATTCAAAAACAACAATCGATTCAAGATATTCGCAATAAAATTGATGAGCTTATTTTAAAGAGAAAATACTTACAACAAGATATACAATTACACTACGATGAATTAGAAAAACTCCGCGTCCAATACAGTGATGTCCGCGGAAGGATGGAATTGCTCGATGAATGGGAACGCTCCCGCGCTGGAGTGGAAGAAGGAGTTCGACAGCTTTTGGAAAAAAAAGCCCGCCTCGCTGCAAAAGATCCTCTTCATCCCCTTGTCACGGAAATGATCGGTCTCGTGGCTGACCTGCTTGTAGTTCCTCACGATATAGCGCCTCTAGTGGAAATCGCGTTGGGTGATAAGGCTCAATATATGGTGGTGCGCTCCGAGGAATCTCTCCTCACCTTGCTTGCAACACTCCAGGACGATTTGTTCAACCGTATAGGACTGCTTCCTCTCAATACACCTCCATATACAAAATCACATGATTATGAAATTGAGACCTTAGCTGAGCGAGTTCAGTCGCCTGTTCTCGATCTGCCCGCACAACTGCTCGGCAATGTCATTCTCGTCGATGATTGGCAGCAAGCTGTTTCGCTTCGCAAGCGCTATGCCCATGTTCGCATCATAACTAAACAAGGGCACCTATGGGAAACTGACGGATCCGTCATCCTCGGTTCATTCCATACCGGAAGAGGACTTGTCTCGCAAAAAAGCGAACTCCGCGAGCTTCAAGCCCAAGCGCGCGATATCCTTGATCAACTCCAGCAAAAAGAAAATGCTCTAACATCCTTGCAGTATGAATTGAAAGATATTGAAAGTCAGTTGACCGAACTAGAAGCACAGCAGGAGACGCTAGAAAAAGCAACGATCGAGGCACGCCAGACTCTGGACAGGCACCGGCAGGCTCTTGAACACTGGAATGAACGCTGGGTACTCCTGTGCCAAGAGACCCAATATCTGGAGGAAGAATTACGCCGAGCGGAAAGCGCATGGCTAGAAAGTCACCGGCAAGCTGAAAGCGCCGAGCAAGCAGCCAAAGAAATCGAGCAGAATCTGGAACTGCTTCAGCAGACCCTGCAATCGTTACAAGGCGACTGCGAGACCACACGCCAACACCTGCATGCTGCCGAAATGAAACTGACCCAACTGCTCTCCGCGCGAGAACACTCGATGGATTGGAAGGCCCAACTCGAAAAGGAAATCCGCAAGCGACGTGTGGAAATTCTGGATGTTCAATCGGCGATACATACTCTCCGCACACGATACCAGGAAGCCACGGTCGAGATTCTCAACAAGGAAATGCGATTGTCGCAGCTTTATGCTGACAAAGAAAAATTTGAACTAGAACTACAACAATTAGACCAGTATTGTGAAATGGAACGTCAAAGTTGTGACGAGTTTTATTCTTGTTTTCAGGAGTTACAACAGCAGCTTGAACAACTGCGGCATCGTTTGTATGAGTTGGAATTACAACGGCAAGACCTTAAGAATCAACATCAATACCTCCTCATACGACTCCAGGAAGAGCTGGAGGTTGACTCTCAGGGTCTGCAATCACTTCTGGATACCAAGGATGGAGAAGTGGCCTCCAATCCAGACTCTCTGGTTCAGGAGATGGATGAACTCAAGCAAAAAATGACCCGCGCTGGGCCTGTGAATCTGGAGGCCGTGGACCAGCTTCGCCTCCTGGAGGGCGAGTATCAGACTCATTTGAGCCAACATCAGGATTTACAACAGGCCCACCGGACTTTGCTGGAGATTATCGACCAGTTGAATAAGGATAGTTGCAAGCTCTTTCTAGATATGCTCGCAGCAGTACGGAGCCATTTTCAAGATTTGTTCCGCAAGCTCTTCGGCGGAGGGCAAGCGGATATCGTTCTCGAAAATGAGGCTGACGTTCTGGAAAGTGGTGTAGACATCATTGCTCGTCCGCCGGGCAAAGAGTTGCGTTCGCTCTCGCTGCTGTCGGGAGGGGAAAAGACTCTGACTGCGATCGCTCTGCTATTAGCAATTTTCCGCACCAAACCCAGCCCGTTCTGCATTCTCGACGAAGTGGATGCCGCCTTAGACGAAGCCAACACGGTTCGGCTGGCCTCCATTCTGCGCGAGTTTCTGAATATCAGCCAGTTTATCATTGTCACCCATAAAAAACGTACGATGGCGGCGGCGGACCGACTGTGGGGAGTCACCATGACCGATCAGGGAGTCAGCCGTGTCTTGCCGCTACGGTTTGAGGAATGGGAGTCCCCTGCCCAAGCCGCCTGAAATCTATTTCGTTCCGCCAATTTGATTCGTTCAGATGCCTCTCCTTTCTCGGTTCTCCAAGTATTGTCATCCCGCGATACAGTTGAGCTTACCTATGAGCCAGTCAGGCTAGGGTGGGTTCCCCAGCGAACTCATGCAGCTTTCATCGAGGTTTTGCGGGACCTTCATATGATACATGTAGGGTGACAGATGGATAGCATAGCCGAGGAGGCCGAATGGCTGAGAGAAGCCAACAGTAGGAAAAGCTGCAAGAACGGTGGATCACCAAGCTCGCGGTGATTTGCGGATAATGTGGCGAGGGAATCGTAACACCGTGGACCAAACTCAGGATGGGGGATTGCTGAGATCGGGAGAGTCACGTTATGGATGAATTATCTGGTGTGGCGTCTATGGCAAGCGGTGCATTGGCTATGATGGCAACAAGGGGAGAAACGATGCCACAACCGCGGATTCTGATCATCGAGGATGAGCGGGGATTGACTCAGTCCCTGTCGTGGTATTTCAACCGTGAAGGGTACGAGACCCATGTTGCTCACGATGGTCAGGAAGGATTGCGCAAAGCTCAGACGTTGTTGCCAGATGTCGTCCTGCTGGACCTGATGTTGCCCGGAATGGATGGCCTGGAGGTATGCCGCCTGCTGCGAGCCGGCGAACGGACACGGGACATTCCGATCATCATGATCACAGCCAAGACGGAGGAGACGGACCAGGTCGTGGGCTACTCCATGGGTGCGGATGACTACGTCGCCAAACCTTTCAGCAACAAGGTGCTACTGCACAAGGTAAAGGCTCTCCTGCGGCGGGTGGCGGGCCAAGGTGAAGCAGGCGATGTGATTGAACATCTGGGAGTAAGGATTGATCGTCTCCGACATCGCGCCACGATTCATGGGAAGCCCCTGGTTCTCACCCCGACGGAGTTTCGTCTGCTGGAAACGCTCGTCCGCCAGCCGGGCCGGGCCTTCAGCCGCCACCAGCTCATGGATGCCGCCATCGGGGAAGGGGCAATCGTCCTGGAGCGCACGATTGATGTCCACATTAAAACCTTGCGCCGTAAGTTGGCGGAAGCGGGAGGAAGCGCGGACTTGATCGAGACGGTACGCGGCGTCGGTTACCGATTCCGGGAGGAACCGCCAGCAACATCGGGTGGTACATGAGCCAACTGGGCAGGTTCTTCCCACCGTCATGATCCACTCACTTTGTCGAGGAACAACCGAAACTCCGCTGAATCTTCGATGAAAAAGGGAAACGGGACAGAGGGGAGCAACTCTGTCCCGCTGTTTTTTGCCTGGAAGGTTCAGGAGAGAGAACCGACCAACGTGACGATATCATTGCGGGGGTGGTGTCCTCGGATTACCACCCGGAGCTGGAGGATTGGGTCCGGGATTACCCGGTACACCACCGGGCCGCGGTCCGCCAGGGAGCAGAGGTAGCAAGGGTGAGCTTGCTCCCCCACCGGGAGGAGAGGGAGGCGGAGGAGGTGGCGTCGCCCCACCGCCACCCGGTAAACCACCGGGGAAACCACCGCCACCTGGGGCGGGAGGAATTCCAGGAGGTACAACTCCACTGTTCCCGTTAGGAGCGGGAGGAATATCCGGGGGTGTCGCCCCGCCGCCACCCGGTAATCCTCCAGGGAAACCGCCTCCCCCACCCGGCAAACCACCCGGAAAACCGCCTGTTCCGCCACCCGGCACCCCCCCTGCACCGACACCGCCAGCATTTCCAGGTTCCGCCAAGCGGCCACCGGCATCTTCGCCGTCAATAATCACGCCGTTGTGGAAGATCAGATGTTTCCCATCGGGAGCCAGGAAGAAGTGGCCGCCGATCTTTTCTCCACCAGCCGATGTGAGAGCGACACGGTGCTTGAGTTCGACAGGGTCATCCGGATCGGCAATGTCGTAGATGTCGAGGCCTACATCTTGCAAGGAAGAGACATACAAAGATTTGCCATCCGGGGAAAACTCGACAAATCCGTTGTTGGCAGCTTTCCAGCCGGCGGGGAGTTTGAGTTCTTGGACGCCTTTGTCAGAGGCGACAACGATTTTCGCTTGGATGCGGGTCGTTTGAGCTGTACCACCGCCGATCCCTGGAGCAGACCCAGGACCTGCATCTCCACCCGGTCCGCCGGGTGGCACAGGTGGCAAGCCAACACCACCGAGGCCGCCGGCACCCGGTCCACCAGGAATACCCGCAGGTCCGCCGTAAGCTCCTCCGCCACCAAAGCCAGTGCCTTGGGGTGGCAGCCCTGGCGGTCCGGCACCAATTCCTCCACCGACTCCTCCTGGAGGTCCGATACCAGGACCCGGCCGTCCGGGCCGCCCTCCGCCTGGTCCGGGTTGGGGTGCCCCTGCCGAAGGCGGTTGGGATACGACGGAAACCAGAATGTGTCCCTTCGCTGTGGCAGCCAGATCGTAAGGAGCACCGTCCACAGGCAGGGGATAGGCTTTGACAATAGTCAGGTCACTGGCATTCACGAGGCGGACCGCCCCTCGTCCCCCTCGCGACATCTCGGTGAGGATGAGGTGCTTACCATCGGGAGAGAGAATCATATCCCCGGCCGGTTCGGGCAAATCGCGGGTCCTATCCACCTTACGAGAGGCGGTATTCACCACACTGATTGTGGACTTGCTGGCCCGCCCGCCCGTGACTTGGGTGGTGAGCACATAGAGTTGGCTGCCGTCTCCACTGAGAACGAGACCGCGGATGAGGCGGTTCGTGGCGTAGAAGGGGATGGTCGCTACGGGTTTGAGTTCCGAGCTGTCTTCGACTTTGCCCTGATAAAGAGGCTTGAGGTCGTAAACGACGACGTCTCCCATGGCGACGGGCAGAGCCATCGCCTGCTGGGCCAACTGAGCGAGTGCGACTTGAGAGTCAGCCCGTGCCGCGACGGCATAGAGCAAACTTTGCTTATCATCCACCACACCGCGAGCCAGCAGGTGGGGCAGTTTGTAGCGGCCCGCCGGGGCAAAGTTGTTATTGGCATCGTATCGCTGGAGGAATCCCTGCAAGCGGCCTCGCTGTTCCATCCGCGGGCTGAAAGTCAGAAGCTCTCCCTTAGCCTTGTCAAAAGCCGCAGAATAGAAAGGTTCAATCTGGGCCTTACGCTTGCCATCGGTCACGCTACCTGGCGGCGGTTGATTGGGATTGAACCCACCGGAGGTCCCGCCGACACCAGGAGGCGTGAAGCCTCCACCGCCACCTTGCGGGGGACCGATCACATCACCACCACTTCCCGGAGGCGGCACCACCCCACCGGGCGGATTGAACCCGCCACCTGGCGGTACGCCAACACCGGGGGGCGCACCGACGCCAGGTGGAACACCAACTCCCGGCGGTACGCCAACACCGGGGGGTGCACCAACGCCAGGTGGAACACCAACTCCCGGCGGTACGCCAACCCCACCCGGCGGACCCACCGATGAACCACCTCCTGGGGGAAAGCGCGGGGTATTGCCACCGGGCGGGTCTACGACAGCGCCGGAACCATCATCCGCTCCCCCCGGTGCTGTAGCACCTGGATAACCTGGTGGAAACGAAGAGCCTCCACCGGGAGGAGAGCCAAAGCCGCCACTCCCTGGAGGCTGACCCCCGCCCGGAAAGCTCGGCGGACCACCTCCTGGCGGTATCCCCGGCGGTACCGCTGCTCCGGCGCCCGGACCACTACCACCCCCTGCTGGAGGTATAAAGCCGCCACTCCCTGGAGGCCGACCCCCGCCTGGAAAGTTCGGCGGACCACCTCCTGGCGGTATCCCCGGCGGCACCGCCGCCCCCGCCCCTGGACCGCCGCCACTATCAGCCGGAGTACCGCTGTTACCACTATCGCTAGGGGGCGGGGTACTATTGTTGCTATTGCCTGAGGAAGAGCCGGCACTGGAACTGTTTTGGGCACTGGTGGTGTTACTGCTTCTGTCACCCAACAGGAAGATGGCACCTACCACAAGCAGCACGACCAGTAAACCGCCCCCACCGATCGCTGCGATAAGGACCGTGTTATTCCCGGAGGACTTTTTCTTGCCACTGCGGCGCGGGCGATCTTCCTCATCATCGTCCTCATACTTGGCGAAGGACTGGAGGCGGGCATTCATCTGCTGAGCCACCGGAGCCGCAACGGGGGGAGTACCCTTCGCACCTCCGTTCGCTCCTGGGCCAGTGCCTGGTGGAACAACCTTCGGACCACCAGTCGCACCGGCACTTGCCACGAGCGTCGCCGTTTTCACCGGAACTTGGATCTCCGTCTGACAACTGGTGCACCGGATCCATTTCCCAGCCAGATGGTCCGGTAGCTGTAAGTTAGCTTTACAGCCGGGACAGGTCGTAGAAATGGCCATGGCTTTCCTCGCAAAGGGAGCGGGGTAAGATTCCGCGTGCTTCCTAACACGAGAGTCGGCAGCGCGATCTTATACTATGATGACGAAACAGCCCCACAAAACGTTGGCAAAAATCACCCTAGAACCGATCTTATCCTTAGCCTACCGTCCTATCCCTGGGAATGCAACAGTCAAATGGAAAAACGTGACCTACTTACCCCTGGCCAGGGATCCCACGGCTACTAGCCTGGCTCACCAGGAATAGCCACCAGGATAAATAAAAAGGACTGCCCACGTCGGCTCTTCAGACCACCCGAGGAAAGTTAGCTCCTCAGGCTGCCAGAGAAGAGGGTGTCTGATCCGGTCGTTTACGCCAGCGCCGCAGGCCGTAGATCAGCAGGCCGAGACCCGCCGTCGTGGCCAGAATGCCTGCCGGTTCCGGCACTGGTACCAACTCATACACCCCGGCAGTTGTGGTGCTGAGAAAAAAGCCACCGCTGGGAAAACCTGCAAAGCGCACCGCGTTGAGAAAACCGTTGTACTGCTGGTTGGGATTCTCGCCGATGTTGCTGAAATAGAGGCGGCCTGCTGTGCCCGGCTGGAAGATGTCACCTGACCAGCCGCTGATCGTCAGATTGCCACTAGGTGTGCCGCTGATGCCGGTGAATGTCAGGCTGTGTTGTCCGCTCGCCAAGGCGACGGTAGACGAGCTGGCTAACTCCAAAGCACCGAGAATATCGCTGTGCCCCACCCCTTCCCCTGTGCGGAGCGTTCCGCCTTCCAGTCGTACTGTGCCGCTATTGGGCAATTGATGATCGGCCGCCAGTAACACCGTACCACCGCTGGCGATGGTCAGGTTCCCCCCAATGGCGTTCTGGCCCGCGGTTTTGTTCAACATCAGGATACCCCCGGCGACAGTCGTCCTGCCGCTGAAAGTGTTAGCAGTGTTGCCGCTGATCTCCAGAATGTAATTCCCTTGTTTCGTCAGATCGCCAGTTCCGCTGATGGTCCCGCTGAGAGTCACACGACCAGTACCGGTCCCCTCCACAGTGAGTCCAGTCCAACCGCCACTGCTGGCTGTGTTGGTCACAACCAGGTCGCTGGCAATGACGAAGGCTCCGCTCCCTTGCTGGATGATCTTCGGAGCCAACACGCTGGGGCTGCCATCACTGTTGACTCCGAAGAGCAATGAACCCCCAGTGATGGTGTTGGCGGCGCTGGCACTGCTGTTGAGGTTCAAGCGAGCCAGTCGAACAGAACCGATATCGTTGGTGGCCGTGTAACCTGTGCTCCCACTGCCCCCAAAATTGAGCACGATGTTCGAGGTCACTTGTCCATAGGGCGGCAGGACGGGGGCCGGATCGGAAAAACCATAGCGGTTGTACCACTGGCCATTCAGGAGGACGATACCCGACGTGGAGCGCCAGCGGGAATCGCTGACATTCAGATTGCTCCCGGAGATCCCATCCAACCAGTTGCCCGTGGTATTGTTCCAATCGTAAACGTTCCAGCCGATATCCAGCAGCATCGCGATCTCAAAATGGAGCAATCGCTTCACGGTGTTCGGAGGTGTGGAATAGTACATAACGGCATTATTGATGTTGACATGGCTGACACTGGATCCCTCGCGATAAGGATTGGGAGCGTACAAGGGGATTGCACCGCCATAAACTTCCTTGCTGTAGGGACCGATGAAGAAGAGGCCGTTGTTGGGATCGTTTCCGGCTGTGAACACCGAAGGATTACCGACAAAGGATGCATAATTGGGGCTACTGATATCCGTATTGAAAAGTGCCGTGGCATTACTTCCGCTTCCCCGGTAGAGGTAACGGTCGTAACCCGCGTAGATATCGGGTGTCGGCGGTGTTCGGTCCGCTAATCCTCTTCCTTGTGCATCGGTGAAACTTAAAAATCCCACCCCGTGCAAAAGCTCGTGAATGGCCACGGAAACCATATCGTATTTATTCGATGCCGGCGATTGACCCACATAATTCCAGCCATAACTGAAATTAAAATCTCCACTTCCATCCACTCCACTGAAAGGACGCGTATTGGTGCGAGCCGCTTGATAGACTCCGCCGTTCTGGAAACTCCCATTGCTGTGGATCACGATCTGACTTGGACCGAAGGAGGCAAGATAGGTGGCGCCACTCGGAGCGGAACGGAACTCGATATTGACGGTTCCTCGTCCATCCAAAACGGTGTTGAGGTACTGAGTGGCAGCGAGGATGGAGTCCCGGCGGAGTTGCCCCTCGATGGGGTCATTGAATCCTGTACCTGAGGGGTCCGAATAGGTAATATTCCATGTGATCTGAGCAGGTAGGGGAGCGGACCAGAATAAAAGCCCTATCAGTGACCACAGTGGCGCGAACCGAAGCCGCCGCTTCATCGTGGCTCTTCCTTGGAGGCTTATCCACAAGCAAAACGAACGACCGGGAGCTGCGAGTCATTCCCGGAATAATCGAATCGATTTTTCAATTTACACTCTCTCCATCTCCGTCGCCAAGAGCTTTTGGAAAAATTTCCCAAAATTCATTTCGGGGCGAAAAAAGTGTGAGGAGGGGACGAGAAAGCGTCAGAGGGAGGGGAAAGGAAGGGAGGGGGTCGTAGCGAGAGGTGGAGGATTACAAAACGGAGGAGGATGAAGGAGAGACACAGAGGAGGAGTCCGCAGGGAAGCATTCGCAGGGAATTTCCCCCTCCTGAGACCTCCGAAACCGTGAGGTCAGCGGCTGGTGGCATAACGTTCGATGAGGACCCGCGCTGTTTCAGGCCGCATGATGGCGGGGTCCGGCATTTCCCCGCGCCGGAGCATTTCGCGCAGAGCAGTCCCACTGATGTTCACCGGTTGCCAGCCTCGATCGGCGTAATCTTCCACCAAGGCGACGCGCCCCAGTTCCTTGTAATAAGCGGCGAAACCGACTTTCACGGGTCGAATGAGGAGTTCGCCGGGGAGGTGATCGAAAATCCGCTGGGCTGCCAAAGGGTCCCAAATGTCCGTTTTGTCGTCGTAGGGAGCGTCCGCGTGTTTGCGGCCAATGATGATATCGGTGAAGCCGTAATTCTGGCGGTAAATAGCATGCATGACAGCTTCCTTCGGACCCGCGTAAAACATCTTGATGTCCAAGGCGATCAATAGGACGTGATCGTGGAAATTGCGGCCGACTTTGCGCCACAGCTCTTCATCAATATCCCCCTGGCCGAGCGCGCGGGATTCAATCAGGGCACGATAGGTCTTGATACGGGTGGCGGCATCCACATCATCGCTTTTGGTTTCTCCCACGAGCGGATTGAGAACGGCCCCCGCAAAGTACCCCGCCCGGGTGAGGCGCTCCAGTCCCACCACCAGGGCATACTCATGGGCGCGGTGCAAAGCGTTACGAGTCTGGAAGGCGACGATCCGTTCCCATCCCTTCTGTTGGAACAACGCACGGGTCTCTCGCGGGGACAGAATCAAATCCCCATATTCCGGATGTTTAGGCTGGGGGAGGGCCACAATCTCCCCTCCGACCAGGTAGGTCCGAGGATCATGATTGGCAATGCGAGCGCCGGGGTGGTCCTCCCGCGGCGTGCCATAGACGCTGTGGTTGTACTTCTTCTTGTCCCACGGGTACACATCATGGACTTCGATAACTCCGACGCATTGGCCGCGCTCATTGACGAGAGGATGCTTGCTACCCGTGTTCAAATGCCGAGCGACACGTGCATCCACGGGAAACGCCAAGGGAATAGTCCAGGCATACTTGCGGCCCTGGCGGACGATCACCTGCTCCTCCAGCACCCGGTCGTACTCTTCTCGTGTCATCGGTCCCGTCAGCGGCGACAAGGCTCCGTCCGCCATCCGGTAGAGAGTGGAAAGATCGGCATCCGAGACAACAATTTCGTGAGTCGATGGGGGATCGAGCACAGCGACAGTGCGGTTGATCGGTTCCGGCACACCACCATGGGGCGGGATCAATTCCGGCATGGAATCCTCCGTGATCGTGCTGACTACTGATAATGAAACCAGTCCTCTCTCCACGAGCGCGGGCAAACCATGGGCCAGGGGTTACGTGGAAGCCTCACGGACCTTTGCCTCACGCCTGTCAAATGACGTACTGGGGACCTTCACATTGGGCGACCAAGTCCGCCAAGGTGATTTGTTTGAGCACTTGTTCCTCGGCCTGGCGTACCCGGAGCCAGACACCCTGTAACTGGCGGAAAAACGGACTGAGGTGGGAACGCCCATCCTGGTTTTCTGGTTTATGGGTGGGGTCAGTCACTTGCAGAATGTCGTAGAGGGTGATGGTTTCCGGAGGCCGGCTCAGCGTGTATCCCCCCGCAGCTCCGCGGACACTTTCCACCAATCCGGCATACTTGAGAGCCAACAGGATTTGCACCAAAAAGCGGTCCGAAATGTTATGGCGTTGGGCAATGTCCGCCACGCGAATCGGGCGTTTCTCCGGATAGCGGGCAGCCAACTCCAACATGGCGACACAGGCGTATTCGGCTTTGGCAGAAGGTTGCATGGCAGCTTATTATCAATGGGGGCGAAGACCTCGAGAGACTCAATCGGTTGACAAACTCAGTTCCATTGGCAGCGATACGTTTCTTCAGGGGTGAGCAACCTGTGGTATTTTCAGGAATAGTGGGCGATCCAGCCACTCCAGTGTCCAATTTATATACATAAGTTCACTATAGGACAAAACTTACGATCAAATGCCGCTGCCGTCCGTGTGTTCGATCACATGTAACCCGCATTCTTTTTTCACCTTACCGGCCCAGCGTCCCGCCCGGTCATCCTCGCCGGGTTGCACCGGCCGCGTGCACGGCCAGCAGCCTATACTGGGATAACCGCGATCGTGCAAGGGATTGTAGGGAACATCATGGCGGACAATAAAGTTCCAAACATCGCGCTTGGTCCAATGGAGGAGGGGATTGACCTTGACTAACTGGAACTTGGCGTCCCACTGCACCACCTGGGCCTTACTTCGGACGTCCGTCTGATCCTTGCGGATGGCACTGATCCATGCCAACGGGGCGTAACGGGCCAAAGCTCGCCGCAATGGAAGGATTTTCCGATCGTGACAACATTGATCCGGCCGGATGGTGTACAGGGGACCACCGTGTTCCGCCTCGTACTCCGCGACACTCTGCTCCGGGTAAATATATTCGACCGCGATACCGTAGCGCTGGAGAATCCTCTCGCGTAACTCCAGCGTTTCCGGAAATTGATAACCGGTTTCCAGATTGATGCAGATTACCGACGGTTCGATTTCTGCCAGCATGTGGAGGACACAGCAACCCTCCGCGCCAAATGCTGTAGCCATCAGCAAGCGGGGATGGAAGCGCCGCACAGCCCAGCGGAGAATCTCTTGGGGGGAAGCCTGATCCAACTGCTGGCAAGCCTCGGCAATCTCTTCAGGCGTCATGGGGGAAGGAACGGATGGTCCCGCCGAGGCGTCCGACGCCCCCCCCTCCTTCAGCGCGCAGCCGGTCGCTGGGCCAACCGGGGTTCCCAACGAATCCGGGGTGCGTTCCGCGCTACTCACCTGGCCAGCGGTTTCGGAGGTCACCCTGGCAGCGGCGGATTGAGCTGTTGTAGCGAAGGGCAACCGAGTCATATGGCATCACTTTTATTGGTTCACTAATGATGCTAAACTTAGGGGAGAAACACCACTCATCCGAGCTAAATCCCCATATTCTCCATCGATATCGTAGTCTTTCAACGCATTTCGACAAGTATTTCGTGAGAAGCGGGAATGGAAAAAAATGTGACAGCGGCCGTTGGAAACGCACAACACCCAGCTTCGCGGAGAAGCCGGGTGCGTGCGGTCGCCCGTCACGAACGACGGAGGGGCTGCCTCAGTATTTGGTCATCTCCTGGGTGATTTGCCGCTGCATGTCGGCATTCGGCCCTACGTAAAGGTGGAGGTGGTCCTTGTCAATGTACACAACCTGAACACGGTTCCGCTTTGTATATTGCGGGAAGGGATAATCGCTTTGGATCACTTCCGTGTAGTACACCACGCATTCCCAATGGCAATGGTGCAGTTGGGCCATACCAATCAACGGGAAAAAGCGAGGCGGGTCGATTTTGTCTACAAGCCGGTTCTTGACAATAGTAACATCATCGCGAAACTCTTCATAGATGTAGGGAATACCACGAGCCACCTTTGGCAAAGCACGAAGCACTTCGGCATCACTGGGTGGGTCTTCACAAATAGGCGGCGGGTAGCCGTTACGAATCGGCGGCAAGATGGGCACCCGGCCATCATTGCGGTGGTTGTACTTTTGGTCCATTCGTTCCGCCACCCACGGCTGAACAGGAATGGGTGTAAACCACCCCAAAGTCAACGGATTGCAACCGCCACTCAGGGTCGGCAGGGCGACCACCGCCGCCCACAACAACTTGCGATACCATCCGGTCATGCTCCCCCTCCGTGCGAGCCGGATTGTTACTCCGTTGCCTACTGTATCGGCCAAGCGTGTCAGGAAATTGAATCAGAATACGCCGAGTCTGCCGGAAAATGCGAAGAAAATCCCTCATGGTAGAACCCATGCTGCCACCCCGTGTCATTCATTCCTCGTAGGGCACCCTTCACCTGGAGACGACTTTTGACAACTTTTGGAAGGAGTACCTCCTAGGATTTCTCCATATCCCCTAAACCCTGGCGAAACCTCCCCGGAAGATCAATCCTGGGAGAGAGAATTGGGAGAACGACAATATGGTTTACCTCTCACGGATTTACACGCGTTCCGGCGATGGCGGTGAGACGGGGTTGGGCGATGGAACCCGCGTACCCAAGAACGACCCCCGCGTGTGCGCCTATGGTGAAGTGGACGAACTGAACGCTGTGCTGGGTTTGGTTTTGGCCAGTGTCCCAGAATGTCCCGAAGCGGTATTGCTGGAAAGCCTCCAGCATGATTTGTTTGACGTGGGCGCTGATTTGTGCGTACCGCTGTCAGAGTCAGAACAAGCCGGACAACACTTGCGGGTAACCGCTCAACAGGTAGCCCGGCTGGAAGCAGCCATTGACCGCCTCAATGCCCATTTGGAACCTCTGCACAGTTTTGTGTTGCCGGGGGGAAGTCCGGCGGCGGCTTGGCTGCACTTCGCCCGGACAGTCTGCCGGCGCGCTGAACGGGCTGTGGTAACCCTTCAACAGCATGTCCCCATCAATCCTCAAGTCCTCATCTATCTAAACCGTTTGTCCGATTTGCTATTCGTTTTGGCCCGTGTCGCTAATGACAACGGGCAGCGTGATCGCCTTTGGAAGCCCGGACAATTTCGAGAGGGAGAACCACCCTCCTAGGCTTCCGGGCAGCCAGATGTGGGAGGGAATCCAACAAGGTCTAGGCGGCGGAGAATTCCCTCCCCTGTTCGGCACGGTGACACTCATAAGATCAACTTTAGAACCGGAATCGCCCGTCCCCGTCAACGGGCAGGCACTCCCTCGAATAGCAGCGCACCACGACCAGGGAAAGGGTCAGGCAGAACCATGAATCCTCATGCCCCGACGAAACTCCATCCAGAAGGCCGGGTCGAACCTGCGGAATCCCAGGCGGATCCCACCGTCCATTTGCCAGCTCCAGCAAGGCGACTATGGGAACGGATCCGGCAGCGCCAGGCTTGCGTTGGGATCATTGGTCTGGGTTATGTGGGTTTACCTCTGGCCAAGGCTTTCAGCCAAGCCGGATTTCCTGTCCTGGGTTTTGACATTGATCCCGCGAAAGTCGAAAAGCTCCAACGGGGGGAAAGTTACATCGGGCACATTCCTCCCGCCACAGTCCGTGAGATGCTAGTCCGGGGGTTTTCCGCGACCAGTGACTTCCACCGGCTGGGGGAAGCCGATGCCATCCTCATTTGCGTGCCCACACCGCTGACGGAAGCCCGCGAACCAGATTTGACCTATGTGGTCAATTCGGTACAAGCCGTAGCCCAAACCTTGCGCCCCGGCCAACTGGTGGTCCTGGAAAGCACCACCTATCCCCGCACCACGCGGGATGTCGTTCTGCCTCTATTGGCTCAACGAGGGCAGACGGTGGGAGTGGACTTTTTCCTCGCCTATAGCCCCGAACGGGAAGACCCCGGCAACGCCCGTTATTCCACCACCAGCATCCCGAAGGTCGTCGGCGGCATCGATCCCGTCAGCGGGGAAGTGGCAGCCGCCCTGTATCGTCAGGTGGTAGTGGAAGTGGTGCCGGTATCCACTCCAGAGGTCGCCGAGGCATGCAAAATCCTGGAAAATACCTACCGGGCGGTCAACATCGCCTTGGTCAACGAATTGAAAGTGCTCTACGACCGCATGGGTATCGATGTTTGGGAAGTGATCGACGCGGCCCGGACCAAACCGTTCGGCTTCCAGGCCTTCTACCCCGGTCCCGGTCTGGGAGGACATTGCATCCCCATCGACCCGTTCTACCTGACCTGGATCGCACGCAAATATGGCTTGAGCACGCGCTTCATTGAATTGGCAGGCGAGGTCAACACCGCCATGCCAGCCTATGTGGTCAGCAAAGTGACCGACGCCCTCAACGAACGCAGGAAACCAGTCAAGGGAAGCCGAATCCTACTGTTGGGGATGGCCTACAAGAAGGACGTGGATGATCCCCGCGAAAGCCCCGGCTTTGAACTGCTTGATCTGCTCCTCAAGAAAGGCGCCGTCGTCCAGTACAATGACCCGCACATTCCGGTCCTCCCCCGCATGCGGCACTGGCCGCACCTCCAACCTCTCCAAAGCCTGCCGCTGACGGCAGATACCCTGGCCTCCCAGGATTGCGTCCTGATTGTTACCGACCATTCCGCCTACGACTACCCCTGGATCGTGCAGCATAGCCGCCTGATCGTCGATACTCGCAACGCCACCCGATACGTCCGGGAGGGACGTGAGAAGATCGTCAAGGCGTAATTATTGTGGAGGCCGTGATGTTTTTAGCTTTTAGGGGAGTGCCGCTGCATCTCACTGCTGGCGGAATCCGCCGGGAATGGCGCACCGGTTCGCCATCCTCTGAAAGCATTAGTAACCCGACAGGATGCTCTTGCCGGGAAATGAGAGTTCGAGGGTAGTTGGTCGATTCGTAAACACATTAGATCGGAAACCGAAGGAAACTGGACCGAGGCGGTGACAATCATCTGGAAGGTTGATAACCTAAAACAAAAGGCATAATTTTTGCTGGTGGGGTAGGCGCGGGGGAAAGTGCGTCCTATAGTAACTGTTCTCATGCAGTGATGGGGATCAGAGCCGGCGAAGGGAAAATGCCTGCGTTCCTCGCCAAGGAGTGCCCGCCCCCATCTTCGCTGGTTTCCCGCCGAATCTCGTGGCCTTGTCAAGGAGAAGCGACCGTGGCCCTGTGGAGTGTGTGGTGGTTGTCCCACTTGCTCAATCTCATCATCATCCTGGTAGGTCTATTTTTGATGCTCGTGGTGTTGATTCAGCGAGGCAAAGGTGGAGGATTGGCCGGCGCCTTTGGAGGTGTGGGCGGCTCCAGTCCCTTCGGTTCGCGAGCGGCGGATCAGTTCGTCAAGATCACCCTATGGGTCGCGGGGGTGTGGGTCTTACTCATCATGATCCATGTCAAGGTGGTCAAATACGACTCGCGGGAACTTGAAGAGCAGCCCTTGGTCGGGTCCGTGCGGTAAAAGTCAGTCTTCTGGGAGAAAAAACGGCGGGAGGGCGGATTAGGCTAGCCAAAGCGGTTCCAGGGGTTCCGACAGGCGGGCATCGGTGGCGGACAGGTGCGGGTGTAGGGTGGTCAGTGTGTTGCACAGCATGACTGGTTTCGGGGCGGCACGTCAGGAACACTCCGGACGAGCCGCAGCAGTGGAGGTTCGTAGCCTCAACAACCGCTATTTGAAGGTGGTGGTGCGCGGCGATGACCCCTACCCGATGTACGAGGCGGAAATCGAACGGGTTGTCCGGCGATGGGTCCGTCGGGGTACGATTACGGTTCACATCACTGTAGAGCGGCCCACGCTGCCGGCCCTCCGTTGGCCAGCAGATACTCTCCGAGCATGTTTGGTGGAACTCCGCCAGATTTGCCAAAGCGCCGGTTGTCCCGAAGCCTTCCCGCATTTGACTAGCGGTCTGCTCCTGCTTCCCGGCCTGGTCACGACCTCTCCTTATCTCGGCACTCCCCCGGCGGATGAATGGTCGCTGGTCGAATCCACACTCGAAGCCGCCCTGGAACGGCTCTGCGACATGCGGCAGCGCGAGGGGCAAGCCATGGCGGAGGACCTGCTCCACATCCACCACCAATTGCATGCGGAATTGGCACGCGTGCAGCAACGTCTGCCCCAAGTGAAAGAGGACTACCAGCAGCGACTGCGGGAACGCGTCCGGCAACTGCTCGGCGAAGCCGCGGTCCCGGTGGAGGAAACCCATCTGCTCCGGGAGGTGGCCCTATTCGCGGAACGCAGCGACGTGAGCGAGGAAGTGGCACGCTTGCAAGCTCATTTGGATCAATTCGCCGACCTCGTGCGCCAAGGGCGGGAAGCGGGCCGCAAACTGGAATTCCTCGTTCAGGAAATGGGGCGGGAAGCGAATACCTTGGGAGCCAAAGCCGCGGATGTCACCGTCTCCCGGCATGTGGTGGAAATCAAAGCCCTGCTGGAAAAGGCCCGCGAACTCGTGCAGAACATCGAGTGAACCTGGCAGGGGGAGGCGGACGGTGAACTTCATCGCGGTGTCCGTTCGGGATATTTTTGCGATGCAGACGGCAGAGCCAGAACCGGTCCAACCGGGGCCATTGATCGTCCTGTCCGGTCCCAGCGGCGTGGGAAAATCGACTTTAGTCGAGCGTCTCGTTGCCACCAGTCCCTGGCCTCTGCGGCGGGCGATCACAGCCACCACCCGCCCTCCCCGTCCCGGCGAAATTCCGGGAAAAAGTTACCATTTCTGGACCCGCGAAGAATTTGAACGGGCCATCCGCAACCAGCATCTTTTAGAGTGGGCTCGTGTTTTTGATACGGATTATTACGGTACGCCGCGGGACGAAGTGGAGCCATATCGGGCCAAGGGGTATGGCGTCATTTTGGTTATCGACGTGCAGGGGGCCGCCCGCATCCGCGAACTTGTCCCCGATGCACTGCATATATTTCTTATGCCCCCCAATTGGGAGACGCTGGAACAACGCTTGCGCCAGCGAGGCGATCTGTCGGAGGAGCGGTTGCAGCGCCGCCTGCAAACGGCCCAAACCGAACTAGCCGCCGCGCCTCACTTTGATGTGGTCGTTATCAACGACAACCTTGACTCTGCCTTGCAACAGGTGCAGCAAGCCATCGCTCCCCGCTTCGCCGCCTTGAAATCCCGAAACACCAACCCGTAACATTTTCCCAGGGAGGAGGAACCCAAGCGATGCTCGAAGAACTGAAAGAAGAGGCGATTGTCAACAAAGTGGGCGGACGTTTCAAACTGTCCACGCTGATCCAGAAGCGCTTGATCGCCCTCAACAAAGGGGCCAAGCCGCTGGTCGATCTCCGCACCAATGACAAAATGGCCATCGTCATCCAGGAGATTTTGCAAGACAAAATTTACCTGGATACATCCGGCAACATCCAAACTCGCAATCAGACAGCCCTGGCCAATCTGCCCGGCGGCAGCTTCGGAGTACCCGCCATCAACATTCCCCCGCCTTCGCATCCCCCAGAAAGCCGCGAGGAAGCGGAGGCCAAGAGCGAACCGTCCGCCCCTTCCTCGCAACCGGCACCTTCGACCGCTAAGGCAGCCAAGGACGCCAAAGGCGATAAATCGACCAAGAAAAAAGGGAAAAAATAACCCCGGTTTCATCGGCCAATCGGCCTACCCTTCGTCATCGGCGGGGGTTCGCTCGAAGGAGGGACGTTTCCTGGAGCAACTCCGGCGGGGCAGTCTGCTGCCGCCTCCGGGGAGTGTACGAGCGGAGGTAAGCAGCCAAGTCCTGTTCCATTTCTTCTGGCTCAAATCCGCAATGGTGCATTTCCGCTAGCGCTTGTTCCAGGGTCCAACCCTGGTATTCCATGCGGAAGATGGCCACCATGGTCCCCGTGCGATGGATCCCGGCAAAGCAGTGCACCAGAACCGGATAATTTTCGGGATGGTCCATCACTTCCAGAAACTGGCGCACCGCTTGCTCAGCGGGAATATCCCCCTCCTCATCTGCCGCCCAAACCCGCGGAACGATCCGCACATGCCGAACACCTCGTTCGGAGCAGAAGGCTTCCTCCCATCCGTCGGAACGCTCGTGGTTTTTCCGCAAGCTCACCACAGTGCGGATGCCCCGTTCCCGGATGATGCGATCCAGCCCCGCCGGCGTCAATTGGCCGCTGCGATACAGAATACCATCCGCCACAACCCGGAAGTTCCGCTCGTGGAGTTCCCGATGGCGATAGAAGGCCACCGGACCCGCTGCTATCACGAGAAGCACTCCCAAGGCCAACATTGTCTGCACTTTCACGATTATTCTTGCCTCCGCTACTTTCGTCACTATCCTCACCTCCACTTCCGCTGCTTATTCCCTTCCCCAGGTAGGGGGCGATGCCCATGACTGCATTCATCTCCCGGCCGCCCAATTCGGACTTCTCCCGCCACCGCCCCAACGAACCATAACCGCTCGACTCCGGCCCAACTCATACTGGCCACAGCACCATAACACCCCGGAGTTGACAGAGGAAGGGGAAATGACTCCGACGGTCCCCAAATGCCTGCTAATCTGCGCCGTGGACATGATCTAGAAGGGTGAGGTAGAGCAGACCGCCTAGAAGAAGGTAGCAGAAGGCCGTGGCGAAGTAGGAGCGGGAGTACAGCTTCAAGGCGCTTCCCGCAGACGGTTTGAGGCGGGGTACCAACCCCCGCCAATCCACCGCGAAGATTTCATCCAGAAGCAGGTGGGACAGAAAGCCAAGCATGACCCCGGTAGCCAGCAGCCAGCGGAGGGGGCGATCTGGACCTCCATAGGCCAAGTAAACCGCCAGTCCTGCGATCAGCATGGCGGGTATGCTGTGGAACATTCCCCGGTGTACGGTGAAACGCCGGAAGATGTAGGTCATGAAAAATCGCACACTCACGTAGGCAATGAGCAGCACGGCCAAGAGGGTTTCACGCGTCAGGTCCAAGGGGATTAGACGGGGTAAGAGCATCAAGGGGACGAGGACCGAGGTCAGGTGGCTCATTTCGCGCATCGGTACGCCGGTATCGCTGTCGATGTCCGGAAGCATTCCGCCCACAGCGGTGAGCAGAGCGGCCAGCAAGCCGGCCTCACTGGGAAACCCCAGAGGCTGAACGGCCGCGGCGCCATAAACGACGCCCAAACCACTCGAAACAGCTATGTGTGTGCGGAAACCTGCCACTGGAGTCGCAATCCAATTCCCTCAGGAAAACCCGCCAGCCCGCAATGTTACCTCCACCATCCACCCCGTCCCACCCTGACGGCGCAGTTCCCCACGCTTCTTTGAGCGATGTTGTTCCTCACCATACTGATGCGCGCGCGAACCCTTGGCAAGAGGATTCTTCGAGCTGTTCGAGAATCCTCGATTCATCTTTTGGTCCCTTTAGGCCGCCGAGACAAGACCGAGACACTAGTAGGGTGTAACTAGATTCTCTGGGGGTGGGGGCTGAACCCGCGAGGTGTTTCCCCAGACTAGCGGACTACCCGGCAGGGAACCCCCAGAAAATCTGGTTGCACCCACCCGACCGGCAAGGTGGAATTGCTCTCGACAATTCTGCTGGATTCCCGTAGTCTGGGGGAGGTTCCGGAAGCAGGACTGCAAATTGCGGCAGTTCCGCTTACGAAGCGGCGGCCTTTGCCTCACGGGAATCCATGTTTTCCGATCGAAAGGAATGAAGTTGTTTCTCCAGCGGCATCCGGCAAGGGACCGCTGTGAATCCACACCGTGCCTCGCACTAGCACAAGGAGGTCCAGAATGTCACGCTTGTTCAGCCTGAGTCTGCTGATCCTGAGCCTCAGCACCGCCATCACCCTGGCGCAGGAGAAGCTCGACCCGAAGAAGTTGCTCGGCAAATGGGAGCCGGTCGATAGCAAACTGACCAATCTCACGCTCGAGTTCGCGGATAAAGGGAAGTGGACGCTAACCGTCGAGATCATGGGGAAAACGGAAAAAGCCGAGGGAACCTACAAACTGGACGGGAACAAGCTAGAGGTCACCATCGCCTTCGCCGGTCAAGAGCAGAAAGAGGTGCTCACGGTGAAGAAGCTAACCGATACCGAGTTTGTGACCACAGATTCCAAAGGGAAGGATGAAGCCTTTCGGAGAAAGAAATAAGGCGATAGCGGAAAAGCCCGCCGGGAACGAGTGGCAGGGGAAGCTGCGGGATCAAGCTGGCCGAAGGCTGCGGAAAACCTCTGCCGCATAGCGGCAATCCTCAGCGCTGGCGTCCAAATGGGTCACGGCACGGAGCAGTCGCGGGCCGAGGACCGCCACCAGAACGCCCCGCTGGCGGAGGAGTTCGGCCACCTGCTGGGCAGAGGTCCAAGGCGGCTCCGCTTCAAACCAGATGAGATTACTCTGGACTTCCGGAGGCGTGAGCTTCAAGCCTCTCACATCGGCGATCGCCTGCGCAAGCTGCTGAGCATGGGCGTGATCCTCAATCAGCCGGTCGATATGGTGATCGAGCGCGTAAAGGCAAGCCGCCGCCAAGTAGCCTGCCTGGCGCATCCCTCCGCCGAACAGTTTACGATAGCGGCGAGCCTGCACCATCTGCTCCCGGCTTCCCAGGATCATGGAACCCACCGGTGCTCCCAAACCTTTGCTGAAGCAAACCGCGAGAGTGTCGCAATACTGCCCCCAATGAGCTGCCGGGATGCCAGTCGCTGCCATCGCATTCCAGATACGGGCGCCGTCCATGTGAACAGCCAGGCCGTGCTCTCTAGCCCATGCTGCCAGTTGAGCTACCTCTCCCAGGGGATAAATGGTCCCGCCCCCGCGATTGTGAGTATTCTCCAGGCACAACAGGCGAGTGCGAACATAATGGTAATCATTCGGGCGGATGGCATCGGCGAGGTGGCTGACGCGAAGTTGTCCTCCCGGAGCCGGGATCGGCCGGCAGGTCACCCCGCTGAGTGCTGCCGGTCCGCCAGCTTCCCACAGGTAGATGTGACTGGTGGCTTCGACCAAGGCTTCATCCTGCGGCTGGCAGTGCAAGCGCACGGCAATTTGATTGGCCATCGTTCCGCTGGGCACGAACACCGCCGCTTCCTTGCCGAACAGAGCCGCCGTCCGCTCTTCCAGGGTCCGAACCGTCGGGTCCTCGCCAAAAACGTCGTCCCCCACGCGGGCCGCCATCATCGCCGCCAGCATCCCTGGCGTCGGACGGGTCACCGTGTCACTCCGGAGATCGATGAGATGATCGGGAGTCGTCACGGCATTTCCTCCTCCACGGCGAGAGTCGTCTACTTCCCCTCACAGAGACCAGTGCTCGCCCTAACGCGGGTCCCAAGCGAGAGTCTTGAACATTCTCGAGGGCATGAAGACAGGTTTCCTCCCTCAGAAGGACAGCCGGCGGATACATGCCGGTCTCAGTCTTCCTTGTCTTTGGGCGATGGCTCTTTGGAGGCGGGCGGCGGACTGGGTGAATCCTCCCGGCGATTGTCGATGAACCAGCGCGGCCCGATCTGGCGGAAGTATACCGCGCCGTCGAGCACCTCCGGGTGGCTGGCCTTGACTCCATTGGCCGTGTCCGTGAATTGACCCGCGGCCAGGATTTTCGCCAAACTCCGGAGGATGTGCGGTTCAGCCTCCAGCCGCTGCTGCACCTGCTGCACCAATTCGCGGAAGGCATGCTCGCGAGCACGCTGGAGGACCAATTCTTTCCACTGCTGCGGTTCGGCGGGCAGGCGCGGCTCTGAGGGAACCAGAGTCTTCTGCTGGCGGAGGCGCTCCTGGCGCAATTCCTTCTCGGCACGGTCCAGGAAGAGCATGGCGCGATCACTCAACCGGCCATCGACTGTGGCAGGGTCCAACAGATGAGCCACGGCATAGGCATATTGTTTCTTCTCAATCGCCGTGAGCAGAGACTGCAATGCCGCTTTCGGTGTATCTTGGGGATAGAGGCGTAAGTTGAGGCGGATACCGTAGCGCTGGTCGTCCACTTTGGCCGCGGGAGGCGGGGGAGGTTGGGCCACAACGGCCAGCGGTGCGAGGCCTAGCAGAAACAGCACAATATTCCCGAAGCACCGTCCGAGCCGACCGAGGTCCGAGTCTGGGCCAGTGCGGGCGTTTGTCCAGGAACAGGCACGCATCCAAAGCATTCCGGCATCCTCCGCGACTGATATAATCAGGTTTATGGCAGGTAACACGTTCGGGACACTGTTTCGCGTGACCACAGCAGGGGTCAGCCACGGCCCCGGCTATCTCTGCATTATTGACGGCTGCCCGGCAGGACTGGAGCTATCCGTAGCGGACCTGCTCCCGGACCTCGCACGCCGTCGTCCCGGCCAGAGCAAACTCACCACCCAGCGGGACGAAGCCGACCTCCCGGAAATCTGGTCCGGTGTCTTTGAGGGCAAGACCGACGGCACTCCTATCGGTATTCTGTTCCGCAACAGCGATTCCCGCAGCAGCGATTACGCCGAAATCCGGGAGACCTACCGGCCAGGGCATGCGGATTATACCTTCGAGGCAAAGTACGGCCGGCGCGACTATCGCGGAGGAGGGCGGAGTAGCGCTCGGGAGACGATCTGCCGAGTCGCGGCCGGGGCTGTGGCCAAAAAACTGCTGGCACGTGCAGGAATCCGCATCCTCGGTTACGTCATTCAGATTGGACCGATCCGCGCAACAATTCCGGACCCCACCCGCCTCACTCTCGAACAGATTGAAGCTTCCCCGACACGCTGCCCGGACCCGCAGGCTGCCCGGCAGATGGAAGAGTTGATCGAATCGGTCCGCAAGGATCGTGATTCCATCGGCGGGGTCTGCGAGTTGGTGGCCGTGGGTGTCCCGCCCGGATTAGGCGAGCCGGTCTTCGACAAACTCAAAGCCGACCTGGCCAAAGCCCTGCTCTCTTTGCCCGCGGTGGTTGGTTTCGAGTATGGCTCCGGGTTTGCGGCAGCAGCCATGCGCGGCAGTGAGCATAACGATGCCTTTCTGCCCGCCGCTCGGCCGTATCCCCCACCAGCCGACCCGAACATCCCCCCCTTGGCGAGCGAGACCAACCGCCACGGCGGCATGCTCGGCGGCATTTCCAGCGGCCAACCTATCCTGTGCCGAGTGGCTCTTAAGCCGACCAGTTCAATTCCTCGCCCGCAGCGGACCGTTACCCGCAGCGGCCAGCCGACGCAGTTGCTCGTCAAAGGCCGCCATGACCCCTGCCTCTTGCCACGCTTCGTCGTCATGGGGGAAGCCATGCTGGCTTTGGTTCTGGCCGACCACTGGCTCCGTGCCCAATGCAACCGCCTGGATCAGCTTCCGGCTGCCCCCGCCCCCGTGCCATCACAGGAACAACACTCCTGAGCCGATAGGACGTGCGCTCTCCCCTCGTGAGGACAACCGCTTTCCCTCCGAGAAATTCACGGATATGGAATCGATTCAGGGCCGGTTCGGAAGCATATCGGGATAGCGGAGTTTGCGATCGGGATCGAGGAAGCGTAGATACAACGGACTGCCCTGAGGCGCCACAGACTCAAGGCGGACGGTCACCGTGTGCTTCCCGGCGGAGAGCCGTACCGGAATGGCATCCATATCGGGACGAACACGCCCGGCGGCACCCGTCCCTCGACCAATCCGCTGGCCGTCCAGAAAGATTTCGTAAGGCGCAGCGGAACCGATGAGCAGGCGCGTCTCCAGAGCTGCTGTGGCCGTAAAGGTCGCTTCCAGAATGGCCTTCCCCTTACCCTCGCTGCCGGGACGTAGGACAAAGCGCCCGGATACTCCCACCGCCACGGTTTCGCCATTGACTCGGCCTTCGGTGATGAAGGGATGCGCCATCAGGTAGCGGATCAGGTCCCGGAACTCCTGGAGACTCATGTTGTTGCTCAAGCCTTCCGGCATGAGCGACTTCTCGGCGATGCGTACTTCGGCGATGTTGGCCTTGCGGATGGTCTTGAAGGCGCCGCCTTCCAGCTTCAAGGTAATGCTTTGGTCATCCTCTTCTGCCAGAATGCCCTGGAAGACGATGTCGTCGTGCGTGACGACGGTGCGGACGAAGTAGGGAGCGCCGATGACGCGATTGGGGTCGAGTACGTTGACGAGGATGTAATCGATGTCGCGTCCCGCGCCGTCGAGAGCGGGTCCCACCTCTGCGCCTTGGCCCTCAAATTTGTGGCATTTGGCACATTGGTTTTCAAATACCTTGCGACCCCGCAGGAAGGAGGCGGGGGCTTGCTCCAAAGCGGTGCGGGTCCGCTCGATGAGTTGAGCCAGCTCCGCAGGGGTGGGACGGGTGCGCCCCCAGTGTTTCTCGATCAAGGCATCGAGTTCCTTGTCCTGGAAGGCTTGCAAGCGGAGGATGACATTGTCCGTCAGAGCAGTCCGCTCGATGGTTCCCTGCGCCACGTGCTGGAGCAGCATTCTGGCCCATTCCTTGCGGCTGGCGAGTGTTTGCAGGGTTTCCGCCCGCACCCCTGGTGTCTGGCGCGGCCAGGAGCGGAGCAAACCGTGGGCCACTTCCGGGCCGGAGTACGCCGCCAGAGCGCGCACCGCCTCCACGGCTACCATCTCCTGCCCGCCCTGAACGGCTAAGCGCAACAAGACGGGTACCCCCTCCGCCGGTTGTAACAGAGCCAGTTGCCGGATCGCCTCGATCCGCGCCGGTACCGCCTGCCCTTCCTCCTGCAAGGTTTGCAGAGCCTGTTGCACCGCACGGGGATCGCGGAAGCTCACAGACAATCGCTGGACTGCCGTGAGGAACGGCGGGTGCTGGCTACGGAGCAATTCTTCTCGGACGGCCGGCCAGTTGGCCGGTGGCGGAACCACTTGCTTGTCCAACGCCGCCATCAGTCCTTCCAAGGCCTTTTCGCGCGTGGTCCGATCCGCCACCTGTTGCACGAAATCGAGGCAGCGCTGCAAATGTTCCCGCCGACCGCTGGCTGCCAGGCGCCGCATGACCCGCGGTACCATCTGCTCTCGGATCAAGTCATTGCCCGGCGACTGCTGAGCTAGCCACGCCAACTCTTTCTCCACTTCCTTCTCCCCAGGGGGAACCGACGGCTCCACGGCTGGCGCTGCTTGGCGACCTTCGCCGGAGAAATCACCAACTCCGGCGGGCGCTGCCTCTGGACGCCGCTGGCTACTATCGTTCGAGCCAGGGGGAGAGTCCTGCTGATTTGAGGGCGTAGTCGAGGTCGCATCCCGCCGCATCTGCTGACTGAGCAGCTTCTCGTAGGTCAGCCAAAGCAGTTGTGGGATGACCGGATCGCGGGCGTCCTCCTTATGGGCCAACAAGGCTCGCAGCAGGGGAGTGACATCGCTCTGATCCGCCCAGCGCAGAGCCGCGGAAGCCAGTTCCCGCCGCACCGTGGCTGAGGGTTGTTTTGCAGCCCAACTCGCCACTTTTGCCATTACCTTGTCACTAATTTTGCTGGACTCTGCTAGGAACCGGACCTGCCAGGCGAGCACTTCCGGCGGTGCGTTCTGAGAGGATGGATGGTCCGGCGCGAACTCCGCCGGTTCCTGCGCCGCAGAGCGAGTTAAGGCTTGGGCAATCCAGACCCGGCGAAGCGGATGGCGGCGGAACAGGTCCAGGCGTTCGGCCTCGGTCCAGGCGGGTTTGCGCTCCGCGGGCAACTCGTAAAGCAGGCGCAAGGCGGTCCGCCAGCGATAGGGATGATCCGACAGGGCTTCCCGCAGCAGGGCTGTTCCGTCCAATCGGCCCAGATCGTCCGCGCGTCGCCCAGCCGTTCCCCGCAATTGAATCCGGTAAATCCGCCCGTGGTCATAATCCCAGTCATCGGGATGGGTCTGGTGACAAGGATGCTGATCGTGCCAGTCAATGACGTAAATATCGCCCCACGGACCCCATTTGAGATTGATCGGGCGGAAGTTTTTGTCTCCCGAACGCAGGAAATCCTCGCCGCGCCGGGCCAGATAGGTGCTTCCCCGCGACTCCAGGATATTCTGCTTGATACTACACCCGTGGATGGAGCCGAAGATGACACTGTTCTGAAAGCGCGGAGGAAAATGGGGCACATCCAGACTGATCAAACCCGCATGGGCCCAACCGCTCTCTTTATGGAAGGTGTGATCGCAAATTTCCCGCAGATAGCCGTACACGTAGGGGTGGTAGCTGGCACCCGCCTGCCGCTGATAAATCCCTCCCGGTACGATGTGATACAAGTGGGGAATCACGCAGCAGCAAAGAATAAATTGGCCGTCGCTATTGCGCCAGTCCATACCCCACGGGTTGCTTGTCCCCTCCGCAAAAATCTCGAACCGTTTCGAGCGGGGATGGTAACGCCAGACGGCGGCATTGAGGCGCACCGGAGGCGTATTGGCCGCCGCCTGAGCCGGCCGCACCTCGGACTGCGTAAAGATGCCATGCAAGCCATACAACCAGCCATCCGGACCCCACTGGAACGTGTTAAGCGTTTCATGGGTATCCTGGCTGCCGAACCCTTCCAGCAACACCTCGAAACGCCCCGGCTTGTCACCGCGATTCTCGATGAACCACAGGTAAGGGGGGGCACCGACAAAGACTCCCCCGTATCCCACCTCGATACCGCTGGCCAGGTCAAAAGCCCCCAAACCGGCGCGCCGACGCGCTTCGGGAACTGGAAAATCTTTACCCTCCGCGAAAACGGTGCGCTTATCAGCCACACCATCCCCATCCGTATCTTCCAGGATCACGATCCGATCCCGCGGCGCTCGCCCCTTCGGCGTCCGCTTGGGATACTCGAAGCATTCGATGACCCAAATCCGGCCCTTCTCATCGACCGTGAAGGCGATGGGATTCGTCACCAACGGCTCCGCCGCGAACAACTTCACCTCAAACTCCGCAGGCACCTGAAAGCGCGCGACCGTCTCCTGCGGCGGAAGGTACGGCTGGCCTGAACCCTTGCGGTTATCAAATCCATACTCCCGCTGGGCCAAAACATCGGCAGAAAAACTGCCCAGACCCACCAGGCATACACCTGCCAACCACAACCCGCGAAACAACTGGGACATAACCAAGCTTCCTGTGTGCTGGACCAGATGCCCGCTCTGACCGGAAGACCCCAGGGGTAAGGAAGAGGGGTTGGCTCCGGAATTACCGGGGGGGGTGCTCTGCCTCGCTCTCGCAAGGTCCCTCCTAGCTAAAACCCGCCTATTTTCCCCTCTTCTGACATCATAGTATCTCGGCGGCGAACACCCGGCATCCTCGCCGGAATACTTGCCTTTCGGCATCGCACCGACGAAAACCGCTTCCACCCAGAAAACCTCCCCTCGCGTGCGACCCGCCCAACGGCCTGACGGCTTCCGTAGTCCCTGAATCCTGTGCACCAGCAGGCGGTCAGGTGGAAGATGTTCAGTTGGAAGAAGCAGAAGGAAGATGTTCAGTTGGAAGAAGAAATGGTCACGGGTGGAGAATCCCCTTCCCTGGATTTGTTCTTCTCCACGCCATGCAGCAAAGGGAATTGTCACAGAGTAGCGGGCAGTCGCCAGTCAATCGGGGGAAGACCCATCTGCTCCAGGGCAGCGTTGGTCCGGGAGAAAGGACGGCAGCCAAAAAAACCTTGATGCGCGGACAGGGGGGAAGGATGGGGTGCCTTTAGCAAATGATGGCGTCGCGGGTCGATTCCCGCGGCGGCTTTCTGAGCTGCATTTCCCCACAGGAGAAAGACTAGAGGATGGGAATGGGCATTGAGGACCTGGAGCACGGCCTGGGTAAATTGTTCCCAACCCCGACCAGCATGGGATTGGGGTTGGCCTGCGCGCACCGTCAGACAAGTGTTGAGCAACAGCACACCCTGCCGCGCCCAGGGGATCAAACAGCCATGGGAGGGCGAAGGGATACCTAAATCACTGTGTAGCTCCCGGAAAATGTTGCGGAGTGAAGCCGGACAAGACACACCGGGAGGCACCGAAAAGCACAAGCCGTGAGCTTGACCAGGGTTGGGATAGGGGTCCTGACCCAACAGAACCACGCGCACTTGGGAAAGTGGCGTGTAGCGGAAGGCATTGAAAATATCTTCCCCCGGCGGATAAACGGTATGATTCTGCCACTCAGATGCCAGAAATGCCTTCAGGTTTTCCCAGTAGGACTGCCGGGTTTGCTCTTCCAACACAGCACGCCAGCCTGACTCCAAATCATCCGGCAGAGCTAACGAAAACGCTTTCCCCATGAACAAATCTCTGGACGATCCGAAACTCCTGTGTCGCTCGCTGCCAGAAACCTAAAGATCGGGGTTATATCCTATGCAGTTGGGAAGAAAAGAGGAACCCTCGCCTCATTTAGTTAGGGTGACTGGCTCAGTGTTTGCCTGAAGTGCCAGCCTTTTGATTCCTGTTTCCCGCCCGCAGTGCGGTCCTGGGGATGTGACAGCGAAGGGATCGCGTTCTATGTTCCTGACATGAGGCGCTTTGGGCTGGTCATCGCATTGGGTGGTGGAGCAGCAGGCCTGCTCGCTAGTCAGGTGGGCTATTTGTGGCGGCATCCGGAGGTTTGGCCTCCAGATGACAGCATTGAGTACTGGGCGGCGGCTCATCTGCTGCGGCAGGGGCAAAATCCTTATGCGGCGGAACTGTTACTGCCCCTCCAGCAAGCAGGGGGGCGTTCGACAGACACAGCCGTCATGATGTGGAATCCGCCGTGGACCCTGGCGGTGGTGCTACCTTTGGCTTGGCTGTCGGCGCGCGCGGCCCAACTGCTCTGGCTAGCCGTCCAGGCCAGTGTGCTGCTGTATTGCGGAGATCGCTTGTGGCGGATGTATGGGGGCAGTTCTGAGCGGCGCTGGGTGGGGTGGCTGCTGACCCTCGCTTGGCTGCCCTCTTTGTTCGCCTTGCAGGCTGGCCAGATTACGCCCCTGGTCCTGCTCGGTGCCGTCCTGTGGATGGACAGCCAGGCCGCACGCCGTTCCTGGCAGGCCGGGATCGCGCTGGGACTATTAGCCATCAAGCCCCATTTGGTGATCCTGTTGGGTATGCTTCAGGTGTTCTGGATCGTGCAGCAGCGGCAGTGGACCGTGTTGCTGGCAGGGGCGGCGGCGGCCGCTCTGGCAGTTGGAGTGGTGATGCTGGGGCGCCCAGCGATTCTCCTGGACTACGGAGAAGCCTTGCTCCACCGTCCCCCGGCCCAGTGGTACTCGCCGACTTTGGGGGCGTATCTTCGGGCCTGGCTGGGTGCGGAATACTTTTCTCTGCAATTTGTGCCGACCCTACTGGGATTGGTGGCTTTGGGCGCGGCAATGGCAAGCGGCTGGCCTAGACATTGGTGCTGGCGCACACTCACTCCACCACTTCTGCTCGCGTCATTCGTGGTCGCACCGTATGGCGCTTGGCCTTTTGACCTGGTCTTGCTGCTGCCTGCTGGCTTTTTCCTGTTGCTTCAGCAAGCTCCCCGCCTGGGAACCTGGAGCTTTTGGATGGTAGGTGGTACCCTGGCCGCCATCGACCTGGGTTGCTTGCTGTTCAACCTGTTCCGCCAGCCGTCTTACACCTTCGGGTGGGTGGCGCCGGCTGTGGCCTTGCTGTACGGAACAATTGCCATTCTGACGACAATTTCCTCGCGAGAACGTGAAAAACAAGGCGTGAACACTGCATGACAGGGCACCGTTGGTGGCATCCGACCCCGCTGGTTTTTCTCACGGTCTGGCTTGTGCTCATGGCCGTGGGACCCTCCCGCTTATTCCGCGATCCGGGCACTTTTTGGCATACACGCGTCGGGGAATTGCTATGGCAAGAGGGTTTCTTCCGGCAGGACCCGTTCACTTTTACCTTCGGCGGCAACCTGTGGATTCCCCATCAATGGCTGGGCGAGATGGGTATGGCCTGGCTGTACTGGTGGGGCGGATTCGAATTGCAGTTGTGGGCAGCGGCGGTATTACTAGCGGGGATTTTCGCCCTCTTGGGTCAACGTCTTTTGACAGCAGGCTGGCATCCGGTGGCGATGGCAGCTGCGGTTGCCATGGCTCTGGCTGCCGCGGGAACCCATTTCCATGTCCGCCCCCACCTGGTCACCATCGCCGGTATGGCCATCATCGCGATCCTGTTAGCTGAAGTGGAAACGGGCCGGGCGCCTCTGAGAAAGCTGAGCTGGTTAGTCCCCCTTTTGGTGCTCTGGGCCAACCTTCACGGCGGGGTATTAGGCGGCTGGGGAAGCCTGCTCATCACCTTTGGCGGCTGGTTTCTCTTGTGGCGGATGGGCGGCCCCTCTCCCCTGCGGCACAAGCAGGACCTGTTCCTCCTCGTCGCGGTACTGCTACTGCCCCCTCTGCTGATGCTGGCCAATCCCTATGGTTGGGACTTGTGCCGCGCCTGGCAATCCATCCTGGACGAACCGGTACTCCGGCAGATCATTCAGGAACACCGGCCCTTATCGGCGTTCGATCCGGCTGCCTGGCCGGCCTGGTTCCTGATCGCCGCCTACGGTTTCCTGCTGTTGGGTCTGCCAAAGCGGGCGTGGCGCGTCACGTGGTTCCTACCGCTGCTCTGGGCTGTGCAAGCTGTGGAACGTTGTCGCCATGCCGCTCTGTTCGTGGTGGTGGTATTGCCGATCCTGGCCGCCTTTTGGCCCCAGACCTGTTGGGCGCGGATGGCCCAAAGCACCCGTCCCGATTGGTTCCGCTCCGCTCCGTACCACTGGCCCTGTCCGTGGCGGTCTTGGATTCTCCCTTTGAGTGTCCTACTCATGTCACTGGTACTCCAGGCCGGAAACCTCTCCCTCCCCCCGCTCAGCCAGCCGGATGCTATTCCACCGTCCACTGAGTGGCCTGTCGGGGTGCTCCCCATCCTGCAATCCGAGCAGGATCGGTCGCATCTACCGGCACGCTTGTTCAATGATTACCGTGATGGCGGCTTCGTTATCTTCTACGCGCCGGCCTATAAGGTTTTCGTCGATGATCGGTGTGAACTGTTCGGGGGAGAATGGCTCCATGCGTTCGTCCTGGCTGCCAGCGATGACAGCCGAGCCGCTCAAGCTATCCCACAGTGGGAGGAACGATACGGCACCTTCGACTATGCCCTGGTCCGCCACAACACACCCTTTGCACGCTACTTTGCAACACGGCCCCAGGAATGGGAACTGCTCGCTCATGACACCCTGGCCGCCTTCTACCGCCGCCGTTGATCCTTCCTCGTTCGTTCGCATCGGTCTGCACTTCTCTGGGCATACGAAAGCACCAAGGGGTCAAACGCGTGCGGGAAAATATCTCCCGGGATCAAAACGTGCGGGAAAATATCTTCGTATGAACGTAGCCCTGGGAGACCGCCTCTGGCAATTCAGCGGACGGTGGACGAAACTGGCAACTCCCCTGCGGACAACTGGGTCGGGAAGCGTATGTAAAGCGTTTAGATAGATGCGAAGATTTCCCGCCTCAGTGCCACATTGCGCGCCGAGACTTGATTATCAGTTGAGAGAGCCAAATGTAACCAACGCAGCTCGTGGGTCCGTTGTTGCATAGAATGTCGAGAAAGGGGATAAGGATTCCCGTCTCACTTCCGCCGGGTGTGCTATGCCGACAATTATTGCCATTTGTCCGTATTGTCGAGAGGGGGGAGTTCGCGCACCGGAGTCGGCGGTGGGGGTCAGTGCTACCTGTCCGCGGTGCCGGAGTAATTTTACGGTGGTCCCCTCGGAAGGCGCTCCCGGCTGGTCCACAAGTTTGCCCTCTTCTCCCGCGCAGTCCACTGTTCCTTCCCCGGAGCCATACCCGGGCAGTGCCGAGACCTTGTCCAATGCTGAGACCAGCAGCAGCGCGGCGTGGGGCCACGCAGACACCACCGAACCCTCCCCCGTCTTGAGGGAACGCCATTCCCGGAGCCGGCCATCGAGTTCCACGCTTCCACCTTCCAGTAGCCTGACATCGGCCTCCCCTCAGGCCGAGGAAGGGGACTCTGGACGTGCTCCCGTGGAAACGGCTTTTGTCTTTGCCCTCATTTCGGCAATCCTGGTCGGCCCCGCAGCGCTGGCCACTCAACTGCCTTATGGTCGATTCGTCAGCTTGGCTGTAGCGGCGATCGGCGCCTTCACCGGTCTGCTCACACTGGGTGCGGAAGGACGGGCACGCTGGCTAGGAGCAGCGGGAAGCGGATTGCACTTTCTGCTGATCCTTTTGGTGCTGCTAGCACCAGAATGGTTCCGTCTGGATCCGCAAGGCGCATACCGGCAGCCTGGTTTTTCCGGACCGGTGATGCTCGATCACGCCACCCAACGCCGTACTCCCCTGGAACCGCAGCAATGGCTGGATGCTGCCCAAGTGTCCTGGGAATACCAGGATCTGCGCGTAACGGTCACCAACGCCGCCATCGCCCCCGTGGAGCTACGAGGCCCGCAGTCCACCCGAAGGAAGACACAAGAGGCTTACCTCCATCTCACAGTGCAAGTGACCCATGTGGGAATGGAGCGATTGATCGACCTGTCCCAGTGGGCAGTGGGAGAAGCTTCTGGAGTGACGCTGCGGGAACCTTCCGGCAAAGCGCTAGCCGTGGCCCAATGGCCCCCCGGTTGGTCGGTGGAGCGGGGCCGACCCTCGCGCCGCCTGATGCCTGGCCTGGCCTCGCACGTCCATCTGCTGTTCGCCGCACCCACTGCCTCTGCTGGCCCTCTGCAACTAGAATTGGCCGGTGCCGCTCTCGGCTGGCCGGAGGAAACGATCCGCTTCCGTATCAGCCCGCAGAACAGCCTATCCCCCCTGGGGGGATTACCCGCTTCCGGTGGAGTTATCGCACCGCTTCCCCAACCGCCGGGAGGCGGCTTTGCATTTCCCCCCGCAGGAAGATGACCCCAACTTTGGAAGCCTTGCATACCCCGATTCGCGCTCCCGTTCCCTCTCACACTCCGGAGAAACTCCTATGTCTCTTACAAGCCGCTCTGTCACCCGCGGGCACCAGGCGTTCACCCTCATCGAGTTGCTTGTGGTGATTGCCATCATTTCCATTCTGATGGGAATGCTGCTACCGGCGGTGCAAAAAGCTCGTGAGGCAGCGGCCCGCATCGCTTGTGCCAACAATCTCAAGCAACTGGGTTTGGCGATGCACATGTACCACAACGACCACGAGCGGCTTCCCCCTTCACGATTAGGCCCTACCCAGGCGACGTGGGCGGTGTTGATCCTGCCCTACCTGGAGCAAGACAACCTATATCGAGCGTGGGATTTCCGGCCTGATGGCTTGCGGGGCATCTATGTTCTGCAAAGCCCAATGGCACGGCAAACGTCAGTCAAGGTGTACTTCTGCCCTTCCCGGCGTTCCAGCGGGGAATTGAGTGTGTGGGGAGATTTTGCCCAATACGACCCGAATGACCCGCAACAACAACTGGTCCACATCCCCGGAGCCTTGGGCGACTACGCCGCGCTTGTGGACCGGAGCGGGCAGGACAGCCCCTGTCACTATGTGCCGTCGCTCCACGGGGCCTTTGAAATGGGCCGCGGATTGAGTTTTTCCGCCTTCACGGATGGCCTCAGCAACACCCTGCTCATTGGCGAAAAACATGTCCCCCTCACGCGCCACGGCTACGGTTGGTGGGATTGTTCCCTCTACGATGGCACGGCCAGTCCGTTCAGTTCGTTCTGCTCCACCCGTGCAGCCTCCGCGGACCTTCCCCCAACTACTCATCCGCAGGATATGGGATGGAAGTTTGGCAGCCGCCATATGACGGTCGTGCAGTTCTGCTTGGGCGATGGCAGTGTGCGGCCGATTCCTACCACCATCAACCCCTACACCTTTGAATTGCTGGGAAACCGCAACGACGGGCAAGTGATTCCCGATTGGTAAGCGCACCGATGATGGACGAGGCATTCCCAGGCGAGGCATCCCCGACGAGGCTCTCTGCCGCTCGGCAAACCAATCGATGCCTGACAATTGGTACCGCTCGCATCTCTATTTTCGGGTCGGCGTTATAGCCTGGAGTTAGGCAGATTCTACGTCCGGGGACGGGCCAACTGAACGATGAACCGTTCGAGCTGCACCCGTTCGGGGAGCGGATCACCGCCTTTGAGTCCGGCGTTAAGTTCGGCCAGCCAGTGGGACAGTTGGCTCAGCCGCCGCCGTCCGAGATGACGGAGCTGCTGCTCAGCATTTTGCCTGGCTCTGGGCCAAGAGGGAATGCCAGCGGCATCCATCGCGGCACTAAGAGATTGACCTGCCGAGACATGGCGGGCCACGGCGGCGAGCTTGCGCAGTTGGGCGGACAGCGGCGCGAGAATGGCCAGGGGATCCTCCCCCTCCGTGAACAACTCTTCGAGAATACTCAGTGCTTCCGCAGGATTGCCAGCGCCGATGGCTTCCAGAATCCGAAAAACATCCGCCGCACGACTTCGATGGACATAACGTTGGACATCCGCCACGCCGATACTTTCCGCTTGGCCGACCGCAGTCGCCAATTTGGCCAACTCCTGATCCAGAACGCCCAGGGTGGACCCCGCCAATTCGACCAGCAATTCCGCGGCATCAGGAGCCAAGCGTTTCCCATAGCGATGCTCAGCCCACTCCCCGCACCAAGCTGCCAGCCGGTAACTCGGCGGCGCTTTGCAACTGATCTTGGCGGTATCAGGCAAGCCCTTGGCCAGTCGTGTCGTTTCCGGAAAGGTTTTGACCTCCAGAATGAGTACGTTGGTTGGCGGCGGGTGGGCTGCCAGTTGTTCCAGCGCCGGACGATGGGCCGTGATGAAAGAATCCGCGTTTTCGACCACCACCACGCGGCAGGACGTCAGAAAGGGCAAGGTGTCCAGTTCGTTACGCAGGGTGGAATAATCCAGTTGCTCGCCAGGGAGGACCACCGGGGCGAGGTCCCGCTCGTCGGAAGGAACCAGGGCGGAAAGCAGTTTTTCACGGGCTTGGCGCTTGAGAAAATCCTCTTCGCCGCTGAGCACGTAAATCGCATGCCTCGGAACTGTCTTACGCTGGAGGAAAGCCAAGGCTTCCATGTTCAACTGCGGGAAAAAGGTTTGTGGCTACGGGCAACCTACGACGCGAGGCCGTCCCGGAAAGTACCAACTTGCTCCGTTCAGTTTATCGGCGCTATGCTTGGAACATCTTTCTGCCGTCAGGACACTCCGCTGCCGTATTGTTCGACTAACCGGCGGGGTGCTCCAATATCGATGACGCGCACCTGGCCGGTCCAACGGGCGGCAGCCGGGTTATCAAAGCCCCGCTTGCGGGCCACAAAGGTGGCGGTGTATTGAGCGCAAATGGCCGGACCCAAGGGCACACCACTGTCACAATCCAAGCCGGAGGGAATATCGACGGCGAAAATCGGATTGCCGGAGGCATTCAGGGCAGCAATCAAGGTGTCGTAAGGCGGCCCTAGCGGGCGAGTCAGACCGGTGCCAAAGAGGGCATCGACAATCCAACCCCGGAACTGGGGCGGCGGAGGAGCCAGCAGACCGGAGCGCTGAGCGATGGCGAAATTGACAGCAGCATCCGGCGGCAAACGGCTGGCATCGCCGTAGAGCCAAGCGGTCACCGGCCAACCGTGATTGTCGAGATGGCGGGCGATGACAAAACCGTCGCCACCGTTATTTCCCGGACCGCACACCACCAGCGTCGGCAGCCGTTCGGCGTTCAATGCCATCAGCCACTCGGCGCATCCCCGCCCGGCATTTTCCATCAGCACCAGGCCCGGCACGCCGAACTCCTCCATCGCCCGCCGATCCAGTTCGCGCACCTGTTCGCGGGTCAGAGAGTGCACCGCCTCCATACGTCCTTCCTCAAGTTCCATACCGCCCAAATCTCGTGCCCACCGGAATCCTCGGCTAGGGAAGTATCTTACCGGCTCGGCGCGTGCGCCTCATCCTATCAGGGACCGGGGGCACTTCTATCGCTGAAGACGGTACTGCTACCGCCGTATGCGAAGGCTGTCGCCGCGGAGCACAGCTTCCACATCATCAGGATCGATCCAGGGCAGATCACCCACGATGGTGTGCTTGAGCGCTGCCATCGCCGCGCCATAACGCACCGCCTGTTGCAGGCTGCCAGCGAGCAAGCCGTGGATAACACCGGCAGCCATAGCGTCCCCCGCCCCAAGGCGATCGACAATTTCCACTTCGTACCAATTCGATTCTTCCACCTGATGTTCATCCGCTCCAAGCACCGCCAGACGTTGCCGCCAGACTAGCTCGGCTTCCCGCCGGCTGCCTACGACGGTGGCCACACCGAAGCGTTGCCGCAGACCCGCCGCCACTTCGTCGAAACTTTCACCTCGGATGCCGAAGAGGAACTCCGCATCCGCCTCACTGGTGAACAGGACGTGGCAGAACGGAAGAAGGGAACCGAGCACACGGGCGGCGGTGTCGCGATCCCAGAGTTTGGCCCGATAATTGAGGTCGAAGCTGATCTGCACCTGAGATCGGCGTGCGGCTTGTAAGGCCTCGGCGACCACGGCGGCGGTCCCTTCGCTCAGGGCTGCGGTGATGCCACTGACATGAAACCAACGCGCCCCCGCCAAAATGCGCTCCCACTCCAACTGGCCCGGTCTCAGGCGGGAAAAGGCTGAGTCTTTGCGATCGTAAAGCAACGCACTGGCACGTGGAGCAGCTCCAAACTCCAAAAAGTACAAACCGCAGCGCCCCTCATCTGTGAACCGAATCCAGCGATCCTCCACCCCCGCCTCACGCACACGCCGGGCTATCAAGCGGCCTAAGGGGTTCGCCGGTAGGACTGACACCCAGGCCACGGTATGCCCCAGCCGTGCGAGACCCACCGCCGTGTTCAATTCCGCCCCGCCGATTTCCACATCGAAGCTGCGGGCTTGCTCAATCCGCTGAAAATGCGGCGGCGACAGCCGCACCATCGCCTCGCCCAAAGTGACAACTTCCGCCATTTTCCCTTCCTCTGCGAGGAAACTCTAGCCGCCGCGACGCGCTGACGTCCGATGCCAACCCATCAATGCAACGACGTCCAATGCCAAGCCATCGGACTTTGTAAACTAGAGATCAATTACAGGCCACTCTGCTGGAAATTTTGATTCCGATCCCAGCAACAGGCTGGTGTTGCCGACTCCGAGCGAAAAAAGAGGAAGTTCACGTTCGGCGACGCTGTCGGGCTTGGCGCACGGCCTGCACATACTGGCGGGCTAATTCAGTCAGCCGATCCCACTGACGGGCCGCCACAGCCGCTGGCTCCAAAAGCTGTCCTCCCACCCCGACACACGCGACACCGGCAGCAATGTAGTCCCCTAAAGTGGACAGGTCCACACCGCCCGTCGGCATGAGTCGGATCTGGGGCAGCGGTCCGCGCATGGCCCGGAAAAACTCTGGACCCAGCACATTCGCAGGGAAGACTTTGACAATATCCGCCCCGGCTTCCCATGCCGTCAGAATTTCCGTGGGGGTGAAAGCACCGGGCATCACCACCTTGTCATACCGGCGGCACAAGCGAATGACCTCGGTATTGACTGTGGGGGCCACGATGAACTCCGCTCCCGCCAACAAGGCAGCTCCGGCGGCTTCCGGGTCCAGAACGGTGCCCGCTCCGAGCAGCACGCGTTCCCCCAGGCGCTGCCGCGCTGCCCGAATAACCTCTAAGGCCTGGGGAACCGTCAAGGTCACTTCAGCCACCGTTATGCCGCCCGCTGCCAAAGCGGTCAAAGCCTCGACGAGCGGCTCAGGGTCCTCAAAACGGACCACAGCCACCAAGCCGCTTTCCAGTATCCGCTCTAGCGCGTCAGCTCGGTTCATGCTTCCTCCTTTGGGCCGCCGCTAGCACCTTCCATTTCACTCCTCACACATGCCCGGCTGCCAATCACCTGTCAGACAGCCCCATTGACGATTACGCGCCGTCTGCGCCTGGGTACCAATCTACCTCGCGCCCTCCACGGCCCCACTCGTTCTTTTCCCGCCTGTTTATTTCCATGGCCAAAGCGAACCCAAGGCCTTTTTCTGTTCTGCCGTGATCGCACGAATACCCGCTTGGCCCAGTTGAATCAGTCTGTCGAGTTGTTCGCGGGTGAAGGTGGCTTCCTCCCCTGTGCCTTGCACTTCGACGAACCGTCCATTGCCTGTCATGACCAGGTTAAAGTCCACTTCCGCACCGCTGTCCTCTTCGTAATCCAGGTCTAAGCGTTCTTCGCCATCGACGATGCCTACGCTGACTGCTGCCACGCTGTCTTTGAGGATGCGATCCAGGGTATGCGGCAACTCCTTACGCAAAGCATGCAAGGCATCTACCACGGCCACAAAAGCGCCGTTGATGGAGGCTGTCCGGGTACCCCCATCTGCTTCCAGCACATCGCAATCGATCCACAAGGTTCGCGGTCCGAGGGCCTCCAGGTCCACCACTGCCCGCAAACTCCGCCCGATCAAGCGCTGGATTTCCACGGTGCGGCCATCCACCTTGCCCTTATCCCGCGGCTTACGAGTCGCCGTGGAACTAGGCAACATGCCATATTCTGCGGTCAGCCACCCTTTGTTTTGCCCTTCGAGAAACTCCGGTACCCGGCTATCCACACAACAAGTGCACAAGACTGTCGTGCGGCCCATCTTCACCAGGACCGAGCCGGCGGCATTGCGCGTGAACTTCCGCTTGAAGCTTATGGGACGGAGTTGATTTGCCTTCCGCTCATCCGGTCGCATGATCCCCTTCTCCCCACTCGGCAGTACCTTCCGGTTGGCTCTCCACTTGCCGCTCCGCCTCCCCTTGGCCGTGGTGACATCCTAACGAAAAGAGCCGCTCAGGAAAACATCCACCCTCACTTCGACCCCTCCCTTCCTGCACAATTTCAACTTCATTCGCCAGGACAAGGACCCTGATGAAGCGACGAGTCGCCTCTCGATAGGATGACTCAACAGGTGATTTCTCCTGCACCTCTTCGTTGCCTTTCCTGTCTTCGAGGATCGCTAGAGTTTACCCACAGCGTAATATTTTGCAGCCAGAAGAAAGAAAAAAGCATTATTTGGGATTTTTTCTGCAGCGGGATTTGCACGACCTCGTATCCTGGCGTAAAGAAGAAATGTACTACGACGTTTGTCCCGTGCTGTGTGTGCGAGGAATCCGTACGACGGATAGGAGCAAACCGGGAAAGGAATCGTCGGTAAAGACGACAGCACTGGGGATACTATACGACGTGTGATTCCCTCCCAATCCTCTGGCGATTCCTCAAGGAGGAGGTAGACCGCTAAGAGTCAGTGTTCGAGGTTGGAGCGGTGGATGACCTCCCGTCCTCGGTGGTGTTTTTACCCAATCATGCCCGGGGTCTGCCACCGGATGCAGAACTTCCACGCACGGCGGTGCTCTCGGACATCCCGCTGATTGCCAACGCCGAGGCTTCCGCCGGTGTGGAGATGACGCCTCTCCCCTTGCGGTACCGCTCCTCGGAGGTTCCCTCTTCGCATCCCGCCTCGGCGGACAACAGCGGGGACAGCACCCAGGAATTACGCCCCGGAGACAGCTTCTACGGCTTCGAGTTAGTGGAAGAGCTGGGGCAAGGGGCATTCGCACGGGTCTTTCTGGCTCGGCAGAGAGCGTTAGCGGGACGGCTCGTCGTTTTGAAAATCTCTCGCCGCCCCACGCGGGAGGCGGAACGCCTGGCCCGTTTGCAACACACCAATGTCGTCCCCGTGTACTCGGTCCACGACGATCCGCCCCTGCAAATCATCTGCATGCCTTTCCTGGGCCGGAGGACAATCGCCGACGTCCTGCGGCAATACCGCTGGCAGCGGTCCACAGAATCTTCCTCGAGCAGCGGCCGCTGGAGCCTGACGCGCCGCGGGCGCTCCACGCGTTGGGAGAGCCATCGCACTTCGGCCCGTCCTGCTCGCGCTGAGAAAACTTCTCCTCCTTTCGTGTCCGCTTCTGCCGCCGCAACCGAGCCGCAGGAGTCCTTCATCGGCAACCCTCTCGCCGTGCTCCGCTTGCTCAGTCAACTGGCCGCGGGATTGCATCACGCCCACGAGCGCGGCATCCTGCACCTTGACATCAAACCGGCGAATGTGCTCCTGGCGGAAACGGGCGAGCCGATGCTGTTCGACTTCAATCTCGCCTTCGATGCTCACGAGCAGGATCGGGAACTCATCGGCGGTACGATCGCCTACATGGCCATTGAGCAATTGGAGGATATGCGCAGCCGAGGGCAGGGACAGATCGATGCCCGCACAGACCTATATGCCTTGGGGGTGATGGCCTGGGAGATGCTCACCGGGGAAGTGCCCTTCCCTCCCGGTCCGCGCGGTCTTGTGGACCTCGACGAACTCATCGCCGCCCGCCGGGGTGAATTGCCATCCCTGCGCAAGCTCAATCCCGCCGTCACCCCAGCGGTGGAAGCCATCATCCGCAAACTCCTGGCACCTGAACCCGCCGATCGGTACCAATCCGCCGCGGAACTGAAAGCCGACATCGACCGGCATTTGGCTGATCTGCCCCTCCTTTATGCTGCCGAACCTTCCTGGCGCGAGCGCTTCCAGAAATGGCGCCGCCGTAACCCGCGACTCTTGCGCCGCCTGACGATCTCGGCTTCTCTACTCCTGACCGCCCTCACCGCTGGCCTGACCTACCATTACTTGGAAACCCAGGCCATCGCCGCAGCGCGGAACAAATATCACGACCTCATCCCCCGCATGCAGTCGGCCCACATCGAACTTCTGGTCCAGGGCGAATACACCTGGCAGGAGCAAGGCCGTCTCCACGCCTTCGACATTCTTCAAGAATACGGCCTGCCCTATGATCCGGAGTGGCGGGAGCGTCCCGAATTCCAGCGCCTGCCTCCCGAAGAGCAGCGTGAATTGTCCGCCTCGCTAGCCGACCTGCTCCTGCTCGTAGTCCAGAGCCGCTGGGAGGAAGATCGCTGGCGTCCGCCGGATGCTCAACGCCAAGCAGCCGCCGAACTGCTTGAACTCAACCGCCTCGCTCAACGACTCTATCCCACCGATGTGATTCCTCCGCTGCTCATCCAGCAGGCGCGGGAGATGGCGGAAATTCTCGGAGCGGACACCGCGACCCTGCCGCCGCAAGCCCCGCCGGCCAGCTTCCGCGATCATTATCTCGAAGCAGCTCGCGACATCTTGGCCGGGCGCTTTACCCAAGCCCTCGGCCGCCTCGAACCGCTGGTGGCCCAGCGACCAAGCGACGGCCTGGTTCATTTTTGGATCGCCTTCTGCCGCCAACAGCTTGGCCAATACGACAATGCCCTCGACCGCTACGACATCGCGGCTGTCCTCTTGCCGCACGATTCCCGGCCCGTTTTCTTCCGCGGAACAATCCACTCCCAAAATCTGCACCCTTCCGTCGCCGAGTTGCAATACACCCAAGCCATCTACATGACGCCGAAGGAGCCACTCTACTATCGAGCGCGCGGCATGACCCGTTGGCGGCTCCGTAAATACGAGGAAGCCGAGGAAGACCTCGATCACGCCCTCCGCTTAGGCGGACCGGACATTCAGGCCCACATCTATCGAGCCTGGATCCGCAAAGCTCGGGGCAATCACCAGGGGGCACACGAAGACCTGGAGAAAGCTTTCACGCTCAAGCCGCAAACCGCCGGAGATCACGTGGCCCGCGGCCTGGAACTCATGCAGACACGGCCCGCAGTCGCTTTGGACGAATTCCAAGCCGCTGAGCGTCTTGATCCACAATCTCTACCCGCATTGTTCAATCAAATCAATGTGCTCGGCAACTTGGGACAATGGCACCAAGCTGTAGAAGTCTCTCGCCGCCTGGTTGCCATGCGCCCGGATTATGTCATGGGCTGGGTGTCCCATGCGGTGGTTCTCGCCCAGTTAGGACAGCGAGAGGAAGCCCACCACTCAGCCCAGAAGGCTCTCAGCTTGTCGCAAGATGTTGTGGTGCTGTTTCGATTATCGAGTGTCTATGCCTTACTCACCCAGAAGCATCCTGAAGACGGAGAAATTGCCATCGACTTGCTGGAAAAAGCCTTCCAAGCTGGCTTTCGGCGTGTCGATCTGGTCGAAAATAACAAGCTATTTTTGCCGCTGCGCAACTACCCCCGCTATCAGAAACTCATCTCTTCGGCCAAGTCCCTCTTTGGTAAGAGAAAAATCAATTAGCACCCCAATCTTTGTCCCAAGATTTACTTGGGGTCGAGTCGAGCGCATCACTCACGAGATTATTTACTGAAAATTATTCCACTTCACAGGTAAAAGGCCCACTCGCCTGACTCACGGACCAATGGGATCCAGAGGCTCCCAAGGATCATCCGGCTGATCAAGCGGGATTTCCGGATGCTGATCCAGAGGTTCGCCATTGGGCAGAAGTGGACTCGGCAGCTCCGGAGGAATGGGGAAAGGCAGAGGTGGTCCCCAATCATTCGGGTTTTCCCGTGACTCCAACACGGTCAGGACGGGACAGAAGCGGACGTTCATGCGCTACTCCTTTTCGGTTGAGGGGGTAACCGAAAAATTCAGACTGGTTCAGACCGCCTGAACCGACCTCTATTTTCACCAAAAATCTTTACTTGTCCAGAAAAAACTTTCTGCTTTGGAAATTTTTTCTGCCCAGGTCAATCTTTATCATCGAAAAATTCGATATAAAGCGAACATTTTTCAGATTTTGCGTGAAATGAGACTACCAAATCCGAAATGGGAGACGGTATCAGAAGCAATCCTCCAAGTTTTTGCAATGGCAAACTTTTATGGTATATTCCGAGTATTTCGCCTGATGATTTATGTGATCATATTACCATAAATGTTATTCAGTACAGTATTCCATAATCGATTGAGTCCTGGAAACACGGAGGAGGCGACTATCGCGTCCCGCGGTTAGGACTGGGTAACCATCGCATCCCGCGGCCCGGATTGGGCCTTGAGTTCGATTTGGGATTGAGAATGCTTACCGGAGGAAGTTAGGATGGCGACCTGGGAAGACGACCGGGGAAGGGGTGTGGAAAGGGATTGACCCTGCTCCGAAGCTGCCTTGCAGATACTGACACCCATTCGGCAAGGAAGAAACGAACTCTCTCGGCGTTGGGAGAGGGGAAAGCGCGGAGCTTGGAGTGGGGAAGGCCGGACTTGAGGATGAGGAGGAAGAGGTGGCCCGCCGGCGACGTCGGAGCATCGATTGGGCAGTCTATGTGATATTGCGCTTGGTTGTGTGCCTGGTCCAAGCCCTACCCGTGTGGCTGGCCTTGGCAGCAGCGGAGGGGATCGCCTGGCTGCTATATCACACCGTCCCCTCCCGCCGGAGGATCGCCCAAGCTAACGTCGCCGCAGCGTTTCCCGATTGGTCTCCGGCCCGCCAGCAGAGGGTGGTCTTGGGGATGTATCGCCATTTCGTCCGGGCCGTGGTGGAAGGTTTGTTCCTATCGCGGAAGCTGCATTTGCACACCTGGCGAGCTTATCTAGACATCCGTCAGGCAAGCCAATTGCCTGAAGTGCTTCTCGATGCACGGCCCGTCCTGCTCGTCACAGGCCACTTCGGGAATTGGGAAGTCGGGGGTTACGTGCCAGCTCTTTTAGGGTTTCAGACCTACGCCATTGCTCGCGTGCTGGACAATCCCTATTTGGATCGTTTGGTGCGGCGGCTGCGGCAGTCGTCGGGCCAGACGCTGATCGCCAAAAAGGATGACTTTGAGCGTTTGACTGCGGTCCTGGCCTCTGGCGGCAAGGTAGCTACCCTGGCGGATCAAGATGCCGGTCCTCGTGGAGTGTTTGTGCCGTTTTTCGGCCGTGCGGCCAGCACCCATAAGGCCGTGGCGCTCATGGCGTTGGAGTTTGATGCCCTCATCGTGGTCCTTGGCATGCCGCGCATTCCCCGGAGCAGTCGCCGATTCGCCCCTCCTCCGCCGGGAAGTGAAGAGATTTGTTACGCCGTGGAAATCGAGGAGGTCATCGAACCGCGGGACTATGCCGGTTTACCCAACGCCGTCGTCCGAATTACGGAGCGTTACACCGCCGCTTTGGAAAGGCTCATCCGCCGCCACCCCCAGCAGTATTTCTGGGTGCATCGCCGCTGGAAACATCAGCCCCGGTCGTCTGCAGTACGCCAGGCAGCATGAGAGAACACACCGCTTTGTGCCCAGCACTCCTCATAGACCAGACCGGTCTAAGAGCCTGGAAGCGTGGGAGACTGGATGCCTACGACGACTCCGGTTTTTTCCTCAAGAACTTGCCGAGACTCTCCCGTGGCTTCGGGAAAAGTCTTTCATGCGAGGGATAAACACTGGAGCTTATCACGCGAGGCGGAAGGCTTCGCGGAGGCATTCGAGGGCTTCAGCTCCCCGCTCCTGATCGACCACCACGGCGACGCAGACTTCGCTGGTGTTGATCATATGGATGTTGATCTGTCGGGCGGCCAAAGCACCGAACATGGTCCGAGCCACACCGGTATGAGTCCGCATACCTACGCCGGTGACGTACAAGACGGCGATGTCCGCATCCCCCACCACGCGGCAGGACGGGTCGATACTGCGAAGCACCTCTTCTGTGCAATGCAAGGCTTGCTGGTAATCTCTGCGGGTGACCGTAAACGAAAGCTCAGCGCGGCCAGGGGCTACGATATTCTGCACGATCATATCCACCAAAATGCCGGCCTGAGCCACCGCCGTGAACACACGAGCACAATTGCCGGGCCGGTCGGGCAAGTCGTGGATGGTCAAGCGGCACTGCTCGGTGTTGAGGTAGACGCCGCTGACCAGGACATCCTCCATGCCGGCCAGCCGGGCGATGGCGGCTTCATGATCTGCTTCCGAGTGCACCACCATTGGTTGGGGACGCGGGCGAAAGCCGTTATCCGCCGGTTCCGCGGGCACCCCCGCTCCCTTGCGGGGCAAGGCCAGGCCGAAAGCATCATGCACTGTGCGTAAGGCCCGCCGGCCCACCACGGCCTTGCGCGCCTCCAAATGGGCCTTCTTCGTCGGTTCCGAGGGCGTCTCCGTTGCCCACTCTTCCGCGGTAGTATTTTCCTCAACCAAAACGCTGATTTTGATGTCCCCCGTGGTAATCATCTGGATATTGATCCCCGCTTGGGCCAAGGCCGAGAACATACGTTCGGCAACACCGGCGAGCGTCCGCATTCCCGCCCCGACCACGGAAACCTTGCTGACCCGCCCGCTTTCCAGCAAGGTGGCCCCCATCTCGGCAACAATCGGCATCAGGATTTTTCGAGTCCGATCCAACTCACTGTTGAGCACGGTAAAGCCGATAGTCGCTCGTCCCCCGCGCCCCACACTCTGGGCGATCATGTCCACGGCAATGTTGGCATCGGCCAGGGCGGAGAAGATGCGGTGGGATACGCCCGGCCGATCCGGCACCCCTTCGAGGACCAAGCGGGATTCATCGGCGGCTAGCGCTGCACCACAGACCGGGAACTCGCTCATCCAGGGAGCTTCGGGCAAAATCCAGGTGCCCAGGGCATCGGAACGGGCGTTGCGCACCATAAGCGGCACATCGTATTTCTTGGCAAACTCGATGGAGCGGGAATGCATCACACCTGCCCCCATGCTCGCCATCTCCAGCATCTCGTCGTAGCTGATCGCATCCATCTTGCGGGCATCGGGAACCAGACGCGGATCGCTGGTGTACACCCCATCCACATCGGTGTAGATTTCGCAGGTCACGTCATAGCCGGCCAATTTCATCGCCGCAGCTACGGCCACCGCTGTGGTGTCGCTCCCACCCCGGCCCAAGGTGGTAATGTCTCCTTCATCCGTCATCCCCTGGAAGCCAGCCAAGACCACGATCTGCCCCGCATCCAGCGCCGCACGCAACCGTCGGATGTCGATCGAACGAATCCGAGCCTTGCGGTGATTCCGGTCGGTGAGGATGCCCACCTGCGGCCCCGTAAAACTGATCGCCTGTTCTCCCAACTCCTGGATCGCCATCGCCGTCAAGGCAATGGAGACCTGCTCGCCGGTAGCCAACAAAACATCCATCTCACGCGGCGAGGGCGTTGCCGTTATCTCGGCGGCCTTAGCGATCAGATCATCCGTTGTTGTGCCTTGAGCCGACACGACCATAATAACCTGATAACCGGCATGTTTGGCCCGGATCGCCTTGCGCGCCGCCGCCAGGACCGACTCCGCATCCCGCAGACTTGAACCGCCAAACTTCTGGACAATTAGTCGCACGTTCCCCTCCCCGCTTGCCCTTCAACCGGGCGAGAACCTCAGTTGGGCCAGCATCGTCCCTCGCCCTCGCTCACTCACCTTGACATACCCCGCCGAGCCTTGGGAACTTGCGGAATGGTACGCTCCCCTTGGACCTATTGGGGCTGTCTCGTGACCGATGCCAAGGCACGACCTGCCAACGCCGTCATTTCTAAGGAACCTCTCCCCCGATTGCCAGGGGGTCTATTCCTCCCGTTGGTGACACACACTTCCACTCCTCCCCTTCCTTATCAGGATGAGTCACTTTCCCGTAATCCAAGTCCAAGGAGTTCTTCTCAAACTTTGTCGGTGGCCGAAAAATGGCCATCCTCTGAAGCGTCTGACCGATTTTCGTACAGGGCAAAATCACCTTGACCTCTCTCCAATCCCTTATACCGCCCCCTTTTATGAGTAAGCCCCCACAAAGTATGCCGAGAAATATGTGAAACAGCACGGCTGAAAATGGCGGCTTCCTAGGGCTGAGCTGACTGTGGACAGCAAGTAAGGGTAAGGAGCTTTGGCATAATTTGGGTGATATAGACGATTTGGTGCTGGTTTGGCACCGTATTTGCGGCAACAGGAATCAGTTGTTATCGACCCTCCTCCAGAAAAACTTGAAAAAAAATTTCGATTTTCTGGAAATGGGAATGGGAGAGAAACGTATAGTAGTGTAGGAAGTACGGCGTTGCATCCTCAAAGAGGTAATTCATCACTCTCTGAGCAACGCTGGCAGCTCCAGGAGGGACGCATCCATGCTCGTGCTCACCCGTCGTCAAGGCGAGTCGATTGTAATCGGCAATGACATCAAAATCACTGTGGTGAGCTTAGGACCCGGGCGGGTAAAGCTAGGGATCGAAGCTCCGCCTCAAGTCCGAGTAGATCGGGAGGAAATCCACGCCCGGATCGTGCAGGAACAATCCGCGGATGTGTTGGCGGCGGTTGCTTCGGAAGCGACAGAAGATGGGAATGGTCCGAACACCTCCCAGCTCAGCAAGACGGAAGTTTTTTCGTCAGTCCCCCGGAAGCCCCGCTGACAGAACCACTTTCCATAATAGCAGGCAATGCTCGCACTTCGGGTGAGTATTGTCGCCCTCTCTTCTTTTTCTGATATCGAAGCGATCCTGTTCTGTACCGGCTCAGTTTCCTGATAACCCCTACCCCCGCCAATACCCAGGGTGTAACTAGATTCTCTGGGGGTTCTCTGCCGGGCAGCTCTGCTAGTCTGGGGAAACACCTCGCGGGTTCAGCCCCCACCCCCAGAAAATCTGGTTACACCCAATACCCAGCGGCGGAGCAATTCGGCTTGCGATCCTGCAAGCCCCACGCTATCTCGCAAAAGGTCCAGGCTATTTCCCAAACGCCCTGAAGGGAGCTTAGCCTGGTCGCGGATTGGAAGCACCGAGGCGCAGGTCGAGGAATGACCGGGGAGGGGGACGGTGCCACGCTGGACGATCCTGGGGATTGGCGGTATTTGGCCCCTACTGAGCGCCGGTTGTGCCCATACTTGGGACGCCCTAACCAGCCAGCGCTTTCGGGACGCTCCCTTCGCCACCTTACGGCATCTGATCCAACCGGAAGACTCTGTGGCGGTGCTTTTAGCGGATCCACCCCGAAGCGGGGATGAGCGCGCGTCTGCTTGGCAGCGCCTGAGTGCGGAACGGTTCCACCAGTGTGCTCCGGAGCAACAGGTGCAGTTATGGCACATGCTGCAACACGACGCCACGCGGGAAGCTAGCCCCTGGGTACGCCTCTCGGCGATTCAGGCTCTGGGCCGGCTCCCTGACCCCCGCACGGTGGGCGTGCTCATCACAGCTTACCACCAGGCGGATGGCTATCCGGAAGGCTATCTCCCTCCGACGACCGCATCCCCTCACAACTCTGCAGTAAACACTGGGACCAGCGCGGGGCGCTTGCCGACCCGTGTGGGACATGATCCGCTGTTGGCCCTCAGCGGCCCCCGTGGCTTTCCCCCAGAATGGAGCAATGCGATCCGCTGTCGGGCGCTGGAAGCTCTGGGACAGACTCAAAGTGTGGAGGCTGTCCGATTCCTCGCTGCTGTCGCAGGGGCCTATCCAGACAACGCTGTCCCGGGAGCAGATGAGCGCGATGTGCGCTTGGCCGCCATCCGGGCCTTATCCCGCTGCCGACAACCCGAAGCGGTCGAGGCGTTGTTCCAAGTGCTCAAAAACAATACGCATTCCACCGATACCGCTCTTCTCCATCGCACCCATGAAGGGCTGGTCCGGCTGACCGGGCGGGATTTGCCTCCTGATCCTCAAAGCTGGCAAGAGGTTCTGCAAGCCGGTGTGACACTCGCTCCAGAGCCGGCTTGGTGGGAGGAAGCTGCTGACAAAGTCGTTCAAGCCGTCCGCTGGCTCCGCTAACGCCTCCAGGGGCTGGGCACGGAGGGGTCGCAAAAACCACCCTCCGGGGACGAACGCTTCGCTTCCGACCTGCGGTTCTCACTTGCCCGATTTCGGCGATTCCTGCTGGTCAGAGGAGACCTTCTCGAAAATGAGGCAGTAGTTCTCCTTCAAGCCAAGTTCCTTCTCTTCCCGCAGTCTCCGGAAGCCACAGGAAAGAATCTCTTTCTCGAAAACTTCCTGTCCTGCCCGCACATGGCCCAGCACCCACTCGGAGCTTTTACCGGGTATGCGGTGGAAGTCGATCAGAACCACTCTGCCCTGCGGCTTGAGGGCCTTATGGATGGCCGTCATCATCCGGAACGGATACTCGAAGTGGTGGTAGGTGTCGCAGATGAAGACCAAATCGACACTGTTCGATGGCAGATTTGGAGAAACGTCGCTTCCCTGTACAGTGATGACATTGCGTAGCCCCGCCTCACGGCACGTCCGTTCTATGTAAGCGAGGAATTTCTCGGAAATATCCACCGCGTACACCTTCCCCTCCGGTCCGACCTCTTGGGCAAAAAGGCGAGTGAACAAGCCTGTACCGGCCCCGATGTCGGCCACAATCATCCCGGCCCGGAGTCCACACACACCGACAATTTTCTGCCGCTGCTGGTAAATCTCCCGGCTTTCACCTTCAAAGGTTTTCAGATATTTGTTGATGTCCGGGTTCTTGAAAGCGTCGTTGATCCCCGGTTTGACGCTTTTCTCCTGGGCATACAGGGAAACACGCAGGGGGACAGCACCCACCAGCGTCAGGCCCAACATGACACTAGCTAGCGCGGCTGCTCCCAGCAGGCGATAGAATCCCGGCATTTGTACTTCCTCCACGAAGGTGTGAAGACCCTGGTATCTACTGGGGCTTAGGTTAGCGGGATTGGACAAGGAATTCGAGCAGATCGGCAGCCTGCTGCGGAGTGAGGTTGGCCAGCAGACCGTCAGGCATCAGGGAAAGACGCGACGGCGTGACAGAGACCACCTCCTGGCTCCGGAAGCGATGTTCCTTGTTGTCCGCATCGCGCAGGACGAGGACTTGCGAGCTCCGTTGCACGAGCAAACCAGTCAGTTGCCGCTCGTCTTCGGTACGCACCAGGTATACCGCATAACGGGGGTCGATCTCCCGCGAGGGTTCCAGCAGGCTTGTGAGTAGTTCGGTACGGGTGCGCTGGCGGCCGATGTGGGTCAATTCCGGCCCCAAATCATTCCCTTGGCCGCTGTGTTTGTGACAATTGAGGCATTTCAGTTCGCTGCTGCGGAAGAGCACTTGTCCCCTTTGGGGATCGCCTGGAAGCGTCAGGATAGCCTGGGGTTTGGGGTTTGGCCCTAGCTTGCGGCCTTGCGGGTCGGGGGGAAAGTATCCCTCGAACAGATCGCGCATTGGTCCGGGTTCCAAGCGTTGGGCAGAGGTGAGGAGCCGTTGCCATTCCTCTGGGGTATGCGGCCCTCGGAGCAGTCGCAGGACAGCGGGGAAGTGGCGGAGTTTGCGGTCCAAGTCGTTCCAGTCGCGGTCGGGAGTCAAGGGGGGATGCTGGCCAAGGCTGCAAATCCAGTCGCTGAGCAATTCTATGGCAGCACGATCGGGCCATTCCGAACCCCAGTGCGGCATGCGGCCCCGGCCGAACTTGGCTACCCGATAAAGTAGCACGCTGCGGCCTGGTTCGCCGGGCGCCAGCAAGCGGGCATTGGCGAGTCCAAAATCTCCTTGCCGCGGACGTTCGTTGTAAATCCCCGTTTGGGACAGCGGCTTGGACAGCTCCAGTTCCAGGACCACCTGGCCGCCCCCGCCGCCAAAGCGATGGCAGTGCGCACAATTGACGTGCAGATAGCTGCGGGCCCGCCGCTCCAGGGACTGTCGGGCGTCGTAAGGATTGACCAATGCGGGCAGCCGACTGGCGGCCTGCTCCTCAAGGGGCGGCAAGGGGCGATTTTGGGCATCGACCCGTCGGATCAAACCCAGCCGCTGGAAGGCCAGCAGTTGGTTCCCTGAAGCGTTCGCCTTTGTGCAGCCCGGTCCGTTGAGCTGAGCCAGGTTGAACGCCAGAGTGAACTCCGCCCAGACATTATGGCAGGCCAGGCATTGGGCACGGCTCGGTACTTGCCAAAGCCAGTGGCGCCGGCCGCCCAGCACTTGGGCATCCGAAACAGCGAATATCCGTTCCAGTCCCTCCGCGGGGACCAAGTCCGCATCACTCTGGTCATCGCGCCACCAGTAGCTGTAACCGCGCCAGTCTTCCCCATCGTGATGGAGGATTTGCGTCTCGATCCGCTTACGTCCTTGGTCAGTTCGGATCGAGAGGGTTTTGACCAGTACGGCATCGGGGGGAAACTGCAAGTGGAAATTATGCCAATAGACCTGGCCGGGGAGAGGCCGCGGCTGCTCGAATTGCGTGACGAAGGTCAGGCCGGGTAAGGCGATATGCCATTCGGCTTCCGCTCCATCGAGCCATTGCCGGGCATTGGGAGCAAAGGAAAAGACACCAGGGGCGAGGCGATATTCCCGCACATTCTCGAATAGCCCCGTAGCACTTAGAGTGGTAGGAAACTGCTCGTTGGCGGCCGGAGCAGTATTGCGTTCCAGGGTGTATAAGTAACCGGTGTCGTAGTCGAGAAAATACAACTCCCCGGCGGCATCCTCGCCAAAGGCCACCACCCGCACGGAGGGCTTGACCAACTCCGGCATGTCACGGACCCGGCCGTCCGCTATGCGAGCGGCCCAAATACGCCGCGTCTCCCAATCGCCGAAAATATAAGCCCCTTCCAACTCCGGAAACTTCTGGCCGCGATAGACATAGCCTCCCGTCACACTCGCTGCGATCGTATGGGGCAGCTCAATGAGCGGCGGGCGAATAGGAGTCGGACCGACTTTCTGATCCGGTTTGATCGGCTGCCGGCCCTCGACGATGCTCCAGCCGTAGTTCCCCCCTTTCTCCACTTTGTGGACCATCTCCCACAATTCCCAGCCCACATCCCCGACCCACAGCTCCCCCGTTTGGCGATCGAAGCTCATCCGCCAGGGATTGCGGAAACCGTAGGCCCAAATCTCGCCGCGGATACCGGCTTGACCTACAAAGGGGTTGTCCGGGGGAATGGCATAAGGGCGTCCTTCTTGGCGGCGATCCACATCGATGCGCAGAATCGACGAGAGGAGATCGGAACAGTCTTGGCCCGTGTTGAGCGGGTCAGGGGGATTCGGACCGGCAGCATCACCCGTGGAGATGTAAAGCATGCCATCGGGACCAAAATGCAAATCCCCGCCATTGTGACCGCCGCCGACAAAGGTCAAAATAACTTCCTCGCTGGACGGATCGATGCGGGGCGGATCAGTATCCAGCATGCGGAAACGGCTGACACGGGTGCCATCGGGGAAGCGTTCCCCTTCAGGTTTCTTCGGCACCAGGGTGTAGCAGACGAAACAGAGGCGGTTGCGAGCGAAGTGCGGATGAAACGCCAGACCGTAGAGCAGGCCGATACCGGCGGCACGCTCGTCCGGCCGTAATTGTCCCTTGGCCCAAGCCGACCGCAGGTCCAGCACCAGGTCTTTGCGCGGTTCTCCGTTGCCTTCTGCTGGCCAGGTTACAGCATAGATGGCTCCCCCTTCCTCGCCAACATACAGGCGTTTCTCGGCCAGCGGTGTCCGAGCAATCAGCAGGGGCTTACGAAACTGCAACTGGCGGCCGATGCGAACGGGACGATACGGCGGCGGCGGGTCCGGCGAGCCTTTGATCCGGGAAGTGGTCCATCCAGGACCTTTGCGGGGGACAATCGTCGATTCCTTGGGAGATTCTGTTCCGGACGATTCCTGCTCAACCTGGTGCGATCCCCAAGCCAATGACTGACCGAATACGGTAGGGTGAGGGTTCCTCGGTCCGGTGGGGAGGGCAGGAACGCTCAGGCCCATCGCCACAACCCCAGCTATCACGAGGATGACCCATCGCCAACCCCTTGGACCTATTCCGGGGGAACACACACTTCTGGGGCTTTCCGTCGCTGTCATGCTGGATTTCCCTTGCCTTGCCTCGGTTTGTCAAAAGTGGAACAGATGCCAGGCCGTGAGGCGGCTGTTCCCTCAAGGGGGAGTTCCAGACTCCTCAGCAGACCACACGGAACCCGCGATCTCTGGGATGGCACTGCCAGAGCAGAGGGCGCGATCCGAGCAGGTGGCACTGCTCTGGTAGGTAGCACTGCTCTATAGTAGTTGATGCGAGGCTGGTTGTAACAGCACTCTTCCCGTTTTCCGATCGAATGAAGGCTCAGTGCGAGGGGGGGGACTCGAACCCCCACGGCCGTTTTGGGGCCACTGGATCCTAAGTCCAGTGCGTCTGCCAGTTCCGCCACCCTCGCTACTACGTTGCGAGAACCTACCAGTAATTTATGAACCGCGGTCCTCTCCCGACAAATAAGGGGCACTCCTCCATACCTGATACAGGTTGTGTATTTTGGATGTTGGTTTCCTTGGCCAACCTGGGCTTCTCTGGACGACTCAGAAGTTACAGGGTACCCCTCTTTCAGGAGTTGCAGGGTAATGCCCCTACGGAGTCAGGCACCGTACCAACCAATCCGCGATCACTTCCGCTGAACTACGGTCGGACTGCACTACAAACCGGGCAGGGAAATCGGGCTTCGATGCCGGGCGCTGTTTTGCTAGCGGAGACAAGAGGCTGTCCAACTCCTTTTGACTGTGTGCCTGGTTTCGGCTGTTGACCAAGGCTTCGAGACGCAAGGCTCGCGCTCGACTGAGCAGCGCCAAAGCTGGGGTGTCTCGGTCGGTTCCTTCAGATTCCCTTCTCAAAAGACCCGGACGGATAGCGGCGAGCGGCAGATAAACAAAGGGTGATTCCAAGACGGAACGATAGGTGGCCAGGTCTCCTGGAGCGTACACCGCTTCGACATCCGAGCAAACGCCGCTGAGCATCAGCGCTAGCCGCGGACCACTGGGGTCTGCGAAGGGGGGCAGTTGCGGCGCATCCCAAGGAACGGCGACCAACATGTCGGCAGGCTGGCATGGCGCCAGGTTCTCGCCCCAAAGAGCCAAGCGTTCGACCTTGCGGTTGAGCCTCAAGTCTGCGCCCACCGCTCGACGTAGCCAATGGTAAACCGCGAGCAAGTCGAATAAGCGAAACTCCTCCACGGCCATTCCGAGCATAAGGGCTGTAGCCGCATGGCTGGTGCTGGCGGAAGTTCGTCCCGGTGTTCGGCTGGTGGCCGTTTCGCCAGTGTCGCGAACATCCACCAGGCAGACGGCGATTCCGCGCTGCAACAAGCGAGCGACCCCGGCAGCTTTCTCTTTCAGGAAAGAAGCCTTCCCTTGTGAACAGACCACCAGCACGACATGACCCTGCCAGTCAGCCTGCGGTGGAGACAGGAACAAGACGGGGATCGGCATGCCGTCAAGATTGCGCAGCAAGACCCAGTGGGCAACGCCGCCCGGCCATGGCTGTTGGCGAACGACCTGGCTCGTTGGCACCGCCGAGACTGGCTGCTTGTGTTGCTGGCACCATCTTTGCCAGAGCACTTCAGCGTTCGGGAGGGGCTTATCGGAGGGCTGTCGCGGCTCTTGAAGTGCGGCATAGCGTGGAAGCCACTCTTCCCACGGTTGCGGTTGCAAGGTCTGCCGAGCTTGAGGCGTCCAGCAGGTCAGCTCGGCCGCTGAGTAGCGCTGCGTATTTTCAGCTTCAGGAGGTTTCAAACCAAACCAGGCCTCCAATGCTTGATAGACTCCTGCTTGCCGATGCACAGCGCCAATATGGGTGCAGTGGGTACTTTCCGGAGGTTTGCCAGTGAGCCGCCCCTTGCCCTGTGCGGAACGCAACTGTTTTTCCGCACCGTACCAATTCCAGATGCGTTGCAGTCGTTTCCAGACCGGGTCACGCTGGCGATCCCAGCTAAACTCGTGGGCATAACATAATCCCCGTGGCGCTATCGAACCGACAATCACCCAGGGCAAAAATCCATCCCCGGCCGAGCGGATTAGGTTCCGCGTGGATTCCCATGAGCCGCTGCCCGCATAAGGGAAACTCGCCTCCGCATCTTCCGGCAACGGATACGGGTCTTCCGGTTCTGGCCCGCCGAAGTTGAAGATGACCGCTGCCTTGATCCGCTCATCCACGGCGGCAGTTACGGCGGCTACATCACCCCCACCGGCCACGCTGCCGAGTATCCCAATCCGCTTCTCATCCACTCCCGCATGGTCCAAAAGCACGCTCACGCCGCAACGCAAATCATGCACCATCCAACCCATGAGCGTTTCGCCCAGTAGGTACAACTGCAGTGCCAGATTGTAGCGGAAATAATAGTCCTGGCGGCCGGGTCGAAATGGGCCGGGGAAACTCTTTTCGTCCACGAACGGATGAATACGCCGTTCGCCGTGACCGAGCAAATCCGGCACCAGCACCGCCGCTCCTGCCTTGGCCCACACAATCCCCATGTCTTGCAATTCGCCGTGCCATTTCGGCGTATGGTGGCTGTGAACCAAAATCAAACCAGCAGGCCGGCCTCGACGCTGCTGCGGCAGATAAAGGTTGGCACTGACCCAAAGCCCCGGCCGACTCTCGTATACCAACTTTTCGATGCGATAACCCTCGCCAGCGATCGTTCCGGTTACCACAGTGCGGCGCGGCTTAGGCGGCGCTTCGGGAATGTTTAGCCCTTGCCGCAGACGTTGCAGTTTTTGGAGGCGAAAGGCTTCCCATTCCTCCCGGCTTTGGAGGCGCTGCCATTCTTCGGAACTGCGACGATTGGCTTGCTGTAATTGCTCGGCTAGCCGGCGTGGCCACCCCTGCCGCAATGCTTGCCCCTCAGCGGACTTTTCCGGGTAAACGTCAGCCGTGAGCTGCCGTAACGCCTCTTGGACTTCTTCTCGTCGCTCTCCAGAGATGGTGACGCTGCACCATACCCCAAACCAGACGCAGCCGACCAGCCAGTAGCGGTGATACCACATACCTGACTTCTCCCTGGGTATGCCACAAGAGTGAACACCGAGCCAAACCAGGCGCGTGGGGATAAGAGGCCCCGCCGAGTACGTGCTTCGGAATACCTCGATTTATTTCAGTCTTCTGCACCCCTCGCTCGTACACCACCGGTCTGGCGGTGGGTTTCCACCCCCGCAAGCGGCGCACCAACGGCCTGCCCACGCGAAAGTTGTCAGGGTCGGAGTTATTCCTCGGCGTTCCCTTCCATGCTACAGAAGGAGGTGGTAAAATGAAGCGACAATCCCAAGGTTGCTGCATGGAACCGGGCTGCCTGATCAGTTCCGGAGTTGGATCTCTGCCACTGACACCGGCGGGAAGTCGGATCGATCGGCTCCGAGCGGCGGCCTGGGGTTGGTCTGTGGAGTGCGCATCATGCCTAGCCCGTTTCCCGGCATGGATCCCTACCTGGAAGACCCCAAACTTTGGCCAGAGTTCCAACACCAACTTGTGGCAGCTCTCTTTCAGATGCTTCTGCCCAATTTGTCCGACCGCTACCGAGCACGAATTGCCTGCCGGCAATACACGGCGGAGATTCCCCTGTTCACTTCCGTAATCCGCGAGAACCATCAGGAGGAATACCTGGAGATCCGCCAGCGAAGCAGTCAGCGGCTGATCACCCTGGTGGAGGTCGTCAGTCCTGCCAATCGCACCACCGCCGAGGGACGCCAAATCTACTTGAAACAGCGGCAGCAAGCGATCGCGGAAGGGGCAGCCACGGTGGAAATCTGCCTGGTACTGCAAGGCAAACCCACCCTCAGTTATCCCCGCGACGGCTTGCCGGACTTCGATTATGCCGTCTCGGTCACGCGCTCCGGCAGCCCCGAACGCTACGAAATCTACACCACCACGTTGCAAAAACGCCTCCCCAAATTCAAACTCCCCTTAGCTCCGGATGACCGCGATACCTTGCTCGATTTGCAAACCGCTTTCAGCCGCGCCTATGATCAGACCTTCCGGAATGCGATCGATTACTCCCGCCCTCCTCACCCGGATGTGCCTTTGAGCGATGAAAAACGCCGCTGGATCAACGATTGGTTGCGACAGCAGAATGTGCGCTAACTGTACGCCAGCTCCGCAGCCCTAACCGGAAGGCAGAAACCGGCCAGGATCAGGGCCTCAGCAAACGGAGACCTGGCCCGATAGCCCCAACAATGCGCCGTCCGCCAGCGAGCGACCCTACGAAGCACGGACAATCCGCCCTGGGGTGGATGCAGCCGCTGCGGGAATTCTGAAAAAGATATGCTCCCAAGAGAAACTCGCGGGAGATTTGGCCGTCTAACAGGGAAATCTTTTTGAGAGGGGGGAACATTCGCAGAATCAATGCACTATAGAGAAACAGACGTGAAATTGTTCTGAATCGATGATATGCTCAAACTACGGGAGCGACTCCTCCCTGGGGGGAACCTGGAGTAACCTAGGAATCGCTTTGTGTAGCCCACCCCGGCGGACCAGCCGGAGCCAACGCCCATGACTCAGGATATGTCCCAGCTCACCACGCTGGGGGATTATGAAATCCTCACCAAGATTGCTGAAGGCGGCATGGGAGCCGTGTACAAAGCACGTCATAGTCGCACAGGCGCCATTGTCGCCATCAAGGTGATTGCCAAGGATACGGCTCGCAATCCCGTTCTGCTCCAGCGTTTCAAACAGGAATTCGACGCCGCTCGCCTGATCGACCACCCCAACGTGGTCAAAGCGCTGGAATATCACGCCCAACCGCACCCCTATATCGTGATGGAATATGTGGATGGCGAGTCGGTAGGGCAGCGCCTGCAACGCCGCGGCGCCTTCGAGGAACAGGAAGCTATCCGCCTCATTGCCCAAGTATGCGAGGGACTGCAACGAGCCCACAAACAAGGATTGGTCCATCGGGACGTCAAACCGGACAACATTCTGATCACCCGCGAAGGACAGGCGAAGCTAACCGACTTGGGTCTGGTCAAGGATATAGAAGCTGACCTGAATCTGACGCGCACGGGGCGTGGCTTGGGCACTCCGCACTACATGGCGCCGGAGCAGTTCCGCAATGCGAAAAACGTGGACGTTCGCAGCGACATCTACTCGCTCGGAGCCACGCTTTACGCCATGGTCACCGGTGTCGTCCCCTTCGAGAACACCAACCCGCTGGACTGCTGGATGCGGAAAATCCGCAATGAGTTCCCCAGCCCCCGCGAATTGAATCCCAAGCTCTCCGAACGGGTGGACTGGGCGATCCGCCGGGCCATGAGTGCCGAACCGGAGCGCCGCCCCGCGAGTTGCCGGGAGTTCCTCGAAGACCTGACCGGCCAGAGCCGGGCCGCTTCCACCAGTCGGGCGGGCTTGTCTGGAAAACTCGCATCCAGTGCCGGTACTGACATGTGGTACATGGTGTACAAGGACGAGCAGGGAACCACGCACACGGTCAAAGGGACCACTGATGGCATTCGCCGGGCCTTGCAGGATCGCTTGCTGGGCGACCCCGCGAAGATTTTCGTCAGCCGCCAGAAGAGCGGGCCATTTACTCCTCTGGTCAACGTGACAGAGTTCCGGGATCTGGTGGTCAATCCGGCCCCCCTGGAGGATGCCCGGCGTTCGGGAGTCATTGGCCGCAGCAGTAGCGGTTCCGGCGTCCTTCCTCCCCCGGCTCTGCGCGCAGACTCTGATCCTGAAGCGGTCAACCTGGGCGGAACGCCTTCGCCGAGTCTGGCTCGCTCCAGCACCTTCCGCGGGTCGCCTTCCGGCAAACTCGTTTCCCCCTCCGGAAGACTGCCTCAAGTAGCCAGCGGCGGGCCAACCAGCGGACGCTTGCGTCCGGAACCTCTGGTCGACCCCCATGCCGAAACGATCGCGGTGACTCCCGCCACCGCCACACCGCCTGAAGAATCCCGCCTACCCGTACCAGCAAAGTCCGCCGCGAAAAAAACCTTACGTCCCAATCACCCCTCGCCCCCGCACCGCCAGGGGCAAACAACACAGTGGCAAACAACGCTCGGAATGGCTTTGCTGCTGCTGACTGTGGCCCTCCTCGCCGCTTTCATCGGCTACTTCATCTTCACCCGCTGAGGCCGCTCTGCGCCGACGGCACTGCTTGCTCGCTCCATCCACGCCACGCCGGGGATACGCTCATGCAGATGGCAGCTAGCATTGCGGGGTATCTCGTATGAGAGCCACGTATGCGAGCCACAGTTGGAATGCTGTCACTGCTTCGCAGGCTCCAGAAGTTGCAAGTCCCGCGCTTCGGTCACCTCGAGCTGGGGACTGTTCCGGTTCAACCGCACCGTCCCGGTCGCCCGGATTGTCTTATTCAGGAATGTCTCCGCAGACGCTTTGGACCAGGGACCCATCTGGGCGGAGGGTGTTAGAACCACCGCGAAGTTGTCGAGAGCGCGGAAATCAGTCGTTGAGTTGAGATAGAGATTGGTCTTACCGCCGACAGAACGGACCACGAATTGCACAGTGACCCGCTCCCCGATGCGGCGGCTGGCTTGCTCCGGTGACAGTACACCGGCAGGTAACGACGGCGAAGACGTTCCCGACCCTTTGCGACGAAGCAAACTCAGGCGCAGTTTCACACCCGCAAGGGCATCCCCCTCTACGTCACGCAACTGCACCAATATCTGCGGGTCAGGCTGTTTCCAATCCACCGCGATCCAACCGAAATGATCCCCATACGGCACCGCCGCCACTCGTTTGCTGTTGCGCTCCGGCGCCCGCCAGCTCTTCGACGCTTGATTGAAACCGCTCGCCGTGATGTCGTAGAGCGGATAGTGCAGAACCTGAGTATCCAGACTAATTTCTCCATGATGCCGGTCGCCGCTGAGGATCAAAACGCCTTCGGCTCCCGTCCGTCGCAATAGTTCGTACAACCGCTCGCGTTCCCGCGGGAAATTGGCCCACTTCTCAAAGGGATGCTCGTCGGCCAGCACTTGAATACTCGATACTAGCAGCCGCAGTTCCGCCGGTTGTTTCAATTGCTCTTCCAGCCAACGCCACTGTTCGCTCCCCAGCATGGTCGCGTCGGGGTCGGTATTGGGCAGATAGGGAACCAGACGCAGCCGGGGATCAAACACCCCTTTCTTCAGAGGACTGCGATGATAGCGCGTATCGAGCAAAATGACTTGGAGGCGCTGTCCCGGAGGTCCAAACACCTGAGCGTGATAGACTCCCTGGCGCTGCCGCCGCGGGTCAGCCGCGGGCACTCCATAAAAATCCAGCAGGGCCTGTTGGGCCTCGGCTTTATGCTTCCAGTCCGCCCCGGCATCGTTGATCCCATAGTCGTGATCATCCCAGGTTCCCAGCATCCGAGGACAAGCCGCCTTGAGTTTCTGAAACGCCGGCACACGCGCGAGCTGAGCGTACTTATCCCGAATCACCTGGGGAGTCACCTCGACCTTGCGGTCCAGGTCGGCATACATCGTGTCGCCGAGAAACAGCATCAATTCCGGCCGGGCTGCCGCGATGGTCTCGAAAATGGGCACAGGCTTGTCCTGATCCGAACAGGACCCGAAGGCGATGCGGCTGATCGACGGCGACTCTGGGGCCGCTGCTCCCAAGGGAAGCACCCAACCCGCCAAAATCCCCAACACCACAAGCCATCTCTTCCCCATCGGCCAAGCGTGACAAAACATCGCCAGCACTCCTCCTTATGGCAGGTGGAACCGTTCGTTCAATTCTCGTTTTTGTCTCCGCGGAGTTCAGCAGATGTCATTATCTAAACAGACGTCACCCCTCTGATCTTGCCTATTCTTCCCTTGAACCTCATGCCTATCCTTTCCTGAAACATCGCTTTCCCTACCGATCCGCAGGTGCAGTGTAGTTTTCTGTTCTCCTCTTGCCAGCGGGAATACTGAACTTCGCCGTTTTTTCACTTGCCAACTAGGCTCATAGTGGGGAATGATACTTGCGGAAAAGCTCACGCAGCAAAAAATCTCCGGCGCTCTTGAAGGAAGGCTGGCCAAGCGTCATGCTAAATAATGTCCGGTCGTGTGACTGCCGGGAAAGGTAAGCATTCCAAAAATCGGATAAGATGACACCCATTCCCACGGGAAATCAAGGGCGTGAGATACTTTCCCGGCCGGGAACAGAGTGGGCGTTCCAAGCCCAATGAGCTGGCACACGCCGGTGACTGGTTGTTCCCCCCTCTACTACCCAACGGCGAGGAGTGACATTATCATGGCCAAATCGCGCGGTGATTTCGCCGATGTTTTGCTTCGCAAGAAGGTCATCAGCCCCGAACAACTCGCTGAGGCGGAAAACACTGCCACAGCTCAAGGCCTCAAACTCCAGGATGCGCTGATCAAATTGAATTACGCCACGGCCAACGAGGTGATGGAGGCCATCGCCGAACACCACGGCCTGCAATTCGTGGACCTGACCCAAACGGAGATTCCCAAGGCGGTGATCGAATTGGTCCCAGAATCCATCGCCCGCGAAAACGTCGTGATTCCCTTAGCACTTGAGGGGAATAGCTTGAAAATCGTCACCGCGGACCCGACCAACTACGACACGATCCAGAAGCTGCAATTCATCCTGAATAAGGACATTGTCCCCGTCTTGGCAGTCCCCGAGCAGATCACCGAGGCCATCAACCGCTGTTACGGGCAAACCGAGACGGAATCAGTGGACTCGATGCTGGTGGAATTCACGGACACGGCAATCGAGTTCACCCAAACCGAATCGGTCAGCAGTTTGGCAGCCGCTGAAGATTCCGACGCCCCCGTGGTCCGCCTTTGCAATCTCCTGATCCAGGAAGCCATCAATCTGCGGGCTTCGGACATTCACATCGAACCGTTTGCCGACCGCGTCCGCATCCGCTACCGCATCGATGGGGTGCTGGTGGAACGGGATGCGGCACCACGCCGGTTGCTGGCCCCGCTTCTGTCCCGCCTCAAAATCATGGGCAACATCGACATTTCCGAAAAGCGGCGTCCCCAGGACGGACGGATCAAAATGACCGTCAACGGTCGACATTTCGACTTGCGGGTCAGTATCCTCCCCACCGTCCACGGTCAATCGGCGGTGATGCGTATCTTGGACCGCGGAAACATCCAAATCAATATCCGCGAACTCGGCTTTAGCGAGGAGGACTACATCAAATTCCAGCAGATTATTAAGAGGCCGAATGGTATTTTCCTGGTAACAGGGCCGACCGGTTCAGGGAAAACCACAACTCTATACGCTGCTCTTAACGAATTGAACCGTCCCGATCGCAAAATCATCACTGCGGAAGATCCAGTTGAATACTACCTTCCCGGTGTTAATCAGGTGGAGGTAAAACACAGCATTGGGCTAGACTTCGCTCGGATTATCCGGGCGATGCTGCGCCAAGCACCGAACATTATCCTCGTGGGCGAAATCCGTGACAAAGAAACGGCAGAAATCGCTGTGCAGGCATCCTTGACTGGACACTTGGTTTTTTCGACACTCCACACGAACGATGCGCCCTCTGCCATTACGCGATTGGTGGACATCGGTGTGCCGGCCTTCCTAATCGCCAGCTCCCTGATCGCCGTGATGGCCCAGCGCTTAGTTCGGGTCAACTGCGTCAAATGCAAGGAACCCTATACCCCCACCTCCTCCGAATTGCGGGCAGCGGCCATTACGCAGGACATGATCCAAAGGGCCAACTTTATGAAAGGTCGGGGATGCAATCACTGCCGGCAAACAGGATTCCGAGGCCGAACCGGTATTTTTGAACTCATGAAGATGACTTCCCTGTTGCGCGAACTGACCTTTGCTCAGGCCCCCACTCAGGAAATCCGCCGCAAAGCTCGCGCCGGCGGAATGAAGACCCTGCTCGACGACGGGGTGCAAAAGGTCCTCAAGGGAATCACCACTTTGGATGAAGTCCTCAGCATTTGCCATGCAGAGGTACTCCAGTTGGTGGAATCCCGCTAACAAGACACCCCCCTTATACGGGAAAATGGGAATCTGAAGATGGGAATCTTTCGGAACAGCGAAGGATTTCGGGGGCGGATAGAAAATCAGACCACCTTATGGGAGGAAAATACTTTTTGGGAAAGGTTTTTTGGCATTCGGGTTTGTGGCCGGTCATAATGTCAACGTCGGGCCGGAAGTGGGCACCGTGCGTAGGGATATTGTGTTCACTTCTGATACGTGGCCATTGCGGCGTTGGCATCACCACATGAGGGGGCCACATCCATTTAGGCGGGGGAAAAAGACGTGGCGAAAGTTTCGATGGAGAAGCTGCTGGCCACCGTGATCCAACTCAAGGCCAGTGACTTGCACATCAGCGTGGGTCAACCCCCGGTCGTCCGCCATCACGGACGCATGCGCAAGCTCGACATCGGCGGAGGGGTGCTCGACCCTGACGACACTACCGCCCTGATGAAGTCCATTACACCGGACCGTTGCCAACAGGAGTTACAGCAACGGGGCGGGGCCGACTTCGCTATCGAGTACGTCGATGGCGTTCGCTTCCGGGTGGCGGTGTTCAAACAAAAAGGGACCATCGGAATGGTCCTCCGGCGCATTCCCAATCAATTCCTGACCTTCGAGCAACTCCGCACTCCGGACGCCATCCGCTCCTTGATCGTTCGCCCCCGTGGTTTGTTGCTGGTGACCGGTCCCACCGGTTCGGGGAAGACGACCAGCCTCGCCTCCATGATCAACTTCATCAACGAAAACTACGACCGGCACATCATCACGCTGGAAGACCCGATCGAATACTACCACAAGCATAAGCGCTCCACCGTCAATCAGCGGGAAATTGGCATCGATGTGCCGGACTTCAAAGAGGGACTTCGTCGCGCTCTGCGGATGGACCCGGACGTGATCCTAGTCGGGGAAATGCGCGACCTAGAGACTATCCGGGCGGCCCTGGAAGCCGCCGAAACGGGGCACCTCGTGTTCGGAACCCTCCACACCTCCGGTGCCGCCTCCACCATCGACCGCGTCATTACCGTCTTCCCCGAAAATGAACAGGACCAAATCCGCACGCAGTTGGCCGGTTCCCTCATCGGCGTTCTCTCTCAAGCCCTTCTGCCCCGCAAACCGGAAGGCTTGGTCGCTGCTTATGAGATGATGGTCGTCACCCCGGCCATCCGCAACCTCATCCGCGAAAATAAAACCTACCGCATCGATTCCGCCATCCAAACCGGGCGCAAACATGGTATGTTTCTCCTAGATGAGTCCCTCTTCCGCCTCTGGAAAGAAGGCCTCTGCGACAAAGAAGAGGTGCTGCTCAAATCCAGCCGGCCCAACGAACTCGCCGCTAAAATTGAAGCCGCCGAACGTGGCATGGAGGAGGATGAAGAATACGAGGACGAGGAGTACGATGAAGACGAAGATTTTGAAGATGAGGACGAAGATGACGAGGAGGAAACACCACCCCGGCGGCGGCGCTGAGGCAGTCTCCACTCGCTCATCTGATCGATCGGAATACCTCGGACCACCGACAGGAGCGAATCCTTCTCCAACGGATCAAATCCTGTTGTGGAACGGCAAGTAGCACAGGATAATGACATGTAGCTCAGAATCCGGAAGGAATTCCCAGATCAGGCGGATAAGCAAACGCCATCCTTCCTGACTGAATCCGAGGAAAGCGAACAAGGGAAAACTCTCTATGCCTGCACCGACGCCTCCGAATGATAAATCCCCCGCGAAAAAGCCCGCCGTGCCAGCGAGCGGAACCTCAACGCGCCCCGCATCGACCCCGACGGCCCCAGCCGCCAGCAAGGCAGCGGCTGCGACTCCCTCCGCTCCAGCCCCTCCCCAGAAGGCCAGCACGGCCAGCAAGCCGGCCTCAGCGGCAAGCCGACCCGCCGCCTCAGCCCGATCGGCTACTGCTCCTTCGGCACGCCAACGCTTCGCTCATATCGATGCCACCACGCGTCAACTTGGCCAGAAACTCCTGGACCTGGGCCTTCTCGATGAAGCTCAGTTGGAGTCGCTCTACGAGGAGATGCGCACTACCGAGCGCCGCCTCGGCGAGTTGGCCCTGGAACGGGGACTGGTCAACGAGGAACAACTGCTCCAAGCCACGGCCGAAGTCCACGGCCTGAAGGTCCTCAACGCCGAAGAAGTCAAGCCCCAGCCGGAAGCCCTCAAAATCGTCCAGAAAAACATGGCCGAGTTGTATAAACTCGTGCCCCTGAGCTATGACAACGACACCCTTACTGTGGCCATGGCCGACCCCAATAACCTGCAAGCCATGGACGATCTCAAAAACCTCCTCGGCATTCGCAACGTCCAACCCGTCTTAGCTCTCCCCCGTCAAATTGAGGAACTCCTCAAGAAAGCATACTCCGAAGAAAAGGAAGAATCGATCACTTCTCTGATCGCCCAATTGGAAGCCAGCAACATCGGCGTGGATGTCACCGGGCGGGAAAACTCTATCGATTTGGACGACGCTCTGGAACTGGCGAACTCGCAGCCGGTACGCAAGCTGATCAACATGGTCCTGCTCATGGCCATCCGCGACCACGCCTCGGACATCCACTTCGAGCCGTTCGAGGATGAGTACAAGATGCGCTACCGCTGCGACGGCGTTCTCTACGAGATGGTCCCTCCGCCGCGCCATCTCGCCAGCGCTATTGCCAGCCGGATCAAGGTCATGGCCAACCTGGATATTGCCGAGCGGCGCTTGCCCCAAGACGGACGTATCGAGCTGAACGTGGGCGGTAACCCCGTCGATATGCGGGTTTCCGTTCTGCCTACTATGTTCGGGGAAAGCGTGGTCATCCGCGTCCTGGACCGGACCAATGTCGGCCTACGCCTAGACAACCTCGGCATGCCCCCGGACCTACTGGCCCAGTTCCGCGCCGTCATCCGCAAGCCCAACGGTATCATTCTCGTGACTGGCCCCACCGGCGCGGGGAAAACCACCACTCTTTACTCCGCTTTGGCGGAACTCAATGACATCGAAGTCAAAATCATCACCACGGAAGACCCCGTCGAATACGAAATCGATGGCATCGTCCAGTGCCCGATCAATCCGGACATCGATTTGACCTTCGCCAATGCCTTGCGGGCCATTCTGCGACAAGACCCCGATATCATCCTGGTCGGCGAAATCCGGGACCTGGAAACCGCCCAGATCGCCATTCAGGCCTCGCTGACGGGCCACCTCGTGTTCAGCACCCTGCACACCAACGACGCTCCCAGTTCCATCACCCGCCTGCGGGATATGGGGATTGAGCCATACCTGATCACGGCCACCGTCGAGGCCATTCAAGCCCAGCGTCTGGTGCGGAAAATCTGCACCGCCTGCCGCACCCCGTATCAACCGACCCGCGAACAGCTCATGGAATTGAACCTCCGTCCCGAAGACCTGCGCGGCCGCCCCTTCTACTACGGCGAAGGTTGCGATAAGTGCAACAATCTCGGCTTCAAAGGCCGAACCGGTCTGTTCGAGTTGATGATCATGAATGACGACCTGCGGGACATGGTCAGTCGCGGGGCCAGCACCGACGCCCTGCGGCAGTACACCCGCAAAATGGGAACCCTGAGCTTGCGTGATGCGGGTCTGCGTGCCCTCTTCGCTGGCGTCACCACCATCGATGAAGTGGTGCGCGAAACCGTCCTGGAGGACGAAGGCTGACCGCATCTCGCAAGGAAACCATCGGGTCATGTGGAAAACGCCGGCTGCTCCACAGGAGAACCTGGCTTCTGGGTTTTACGATAATTTCCCGGCTGGAACCAAAACCTGGCCGACCTGAAGGATGTGCTTCCACTGTCGTGCGAACTGCTGGACGAGGTGTGACCTATGCCGACCTATAAGTTTGAAGCTCTGGATGCCTCCGGAAACGAAATCAAGGATTCGATTGAGGCCGCCAATGAAGAGGAAGCTCAGGCCAAAGTCAAAAGCCGCGGCTACTTTGTGACCAAATTGGCCGTGGTGACCACCGGCGGCAAAGCGGCCAAAGGAAAGAAGAAAAAGACGGGGAAAAGTCGCAAGACGTTCACCATCGGCCGCGTCAAGCAAAAGATGTTGGTCACCTTCACCCGCCAATTTTCCACTCTCATCGACGCCGGCTTGCCCGTCCTCCGTTCCCTCCGCATCCTGGAACGCCAGATGAAGCCGAGCGTGCTGAAAAACGCCCTTATTGACATCGTCGATGATGTGGAATCCGGCTCCTCCCTCTCCGATGCCATGGCCAAGCAACCGAAGTGCTTCAGCAAGCTCTACGTGAACATGGTCAAGGCGGGCGAGGCGGGTGGCGCCTTGGAAGTCATCCTCCAGCGCCTGGCGGACTTTCTCGAAAAAGCCCAGAGCCTCAAAGGCAAAATCATCGGCGCTATGGTCTATCCGGCCGTGGTCATCGCCGTGGCCATTGGCATCCTCACCTTTATCATGGTGGCCATCATCCCCAAGTTCAAAAAGATCTTCGACGAATTCGGCATGACTCTCCCCTGGGCCACCCAGAAACTCATTGCCATCTCCAACTGGATGTCGGAATACTGGTGGACGATCCCCCTCTTTCCGATGGGATTGTACTTGCTGGCCAAACTCCTCCGCCTGACCCGATGGGGCAACTACGCCTTAGACCGCGCCTTACTCTGGATACCCATCATTGGGGAACTCGTGGAAAAAACCATTGTAGCTAGAACCATGCGCACGTTGGGGACGCTGGTCAGTTCCGGCGTCCCGATTTTGGAAGCCTTGACCATTGTCAAGGAAACCTCGAACAACGCCGTCTTCGAGCGGATGTTCCAGAGAGTTTTTGAATCCGTCCGCGAGGGGGATACAATAGCTGACCCGATGCGGGAATCCCGGCTGGTGGACGACATGGTCGTCAACATGATCGAAGTCGGCGAGGAGACCGGCGATCTGGATACGATGCTCTACAAAATCGCCGACTTCTACGACGAATGGGTGGACAACCTCGTCAAGTCCCTCTTGTCGTTGCTAGAACCGATCATGATCGTCTTCCTGGGGTTCACCATCGGGGCCATCGTAATTTCGCTCTTCCTGCCCTTGATCAAGCTGTTGGAAGGCTTGAGCAAGAGCGGCTGACAGAGACGCGGCATAGTAGCAGTAGCAAACTTGACCCGGTCTTCTCGAGGAGCACGGACCATGTCCAGGCGTATTCCGATCCGCCAGGCTTTTACGCTTGTCGAGTTGCTCGTAGTGATCGCGATCATCTCGATCCTGATGGGCCTGCTGATGGCAGCCGTCCAGAAGGTCCGCGATTCCAGCTTCCGTGCCGAAAATACCGACCGCATCTCCCAGATCAACGCGGCGGTCGCTCTGGCTAAAGCCAAAGGCGGCATGGATTACGTCTGGAGTGGCACTTTTCGGTTACGTTCCTCCTATAGCCCAAATGATCCCGAAGTAGACCTGCTCAAGCGCATGTTTCCGCAAATGGATTTGACCAACAACGGGCTGCCGACCAGCGCCCAAGCGGATTTGAATCCCAATCAAGCCCTGCTCTTCCTTCTTACGGGTGGGACTCCTCTCAACTACATGGGGTTCTCGAACAATCCCCGGCAGCCCTTCGCCCCCCCTTCCGTGCCAGGAGAGACACGGAAAGGACCGTGGCTGCAAGTCACTCCCAAAATGCTTCAACCCGGTCCTAACGGCCACGCTCAACTGGTAGATCCTTGGAACACGCCGTACATTGTGTTCGCGGCGACCAAAGGCAAGCCGAACAACTACGCGACCAACATGGATGGTACCCCTCAGGTCTGGCCCACAGGAACGGTGACAGTCACGCCTTACCAATCGGGCGGCAAGTATCTCAACGAGAGCAGCTTTCAATTGATCTCCGCGGGGCGGAACCAGCTTTTTGGCCCCGGCGGCACCGACTTCCCAGCCACGACATGGGAAGGTTACGACGACCAAGCCAATTTCAGCCGCTCGATACTACGTGCAGGCTTCAATTGAGTGCCATGTGAGGACGCAACCATGATGGCTTCCCGCCGCAATGCCTTCAGTTTGGTGGAGCTGTTGGTGGTCATCGCGATCCTGGCCGTTCTGGCAGGACTGACCATGAGCGGCGTCGGATATGTGCGTATCCGCCAACAATACCGCTCCAGTGAACAGACAGTTTACAAACTTCAGGAAGCCTTGGACCAACATGTCAAAGCTCTCACCGAGCAGGTGCGCAAGGAAAGACTCACGCGCAGTTCAGCGTTCACCCAATTGCTCCCCTACTGCGTGAACGACGAGGATCGGGCGGAAGCCCTGCTCCTGTACTGTCGCCTGCGCCATACCTTCCCGGTCACGTTCGCCGAAGCACGAAGCAACCTGACCATCCCCGCAGCGGGAATTAATTGGCCCCCTCACACTGCCTATGCGGATTTGCCGCCCAGCATCAGCGGTCTCCCCGAACAGGAAGCTGCCGCCTTGCTCTACAAAGCCCTTTCCCGCCTCGGTACGGGGGGAGCCAATTTCGCCAGCGACGATGTGATGAACGCCGCTCAAGCCGACATTGCCATCAATAACGGAACGGTCCGGGTTTTTACGGACTTTTGGGGAACTCCCATTATTCTGGGGCGCTTCTATAGCTCGCCCGAACTGAATGCCCCGCCGTATATCAACCCCAAGCCCGGCTCACACGATCCCTTCGATCCCTTGGGCAAACTCGCCGACCCGAATTGGACCAACCGAGCGGATGCGCAAACCCGCTTAGGGGTCGTCTTTGATGCCAACAACAAAGTGTTGACCGTCATCTCCTTAGGACGCGATCGAATCTTCGGATCCAATGACGATATTTTGGGGTATCGCCTCCGGCAATTGGGAGCCAGAGGAGGTAACCCGTCCGCCCAGTAAAAGTACTTGGCACTGAAAAGTTGTATTTAGCCTCGGAATTGGAAACAAAGGGGACATGCATTGGACAGGTGAAGGGGGGATTCGGTAGGGTGTCACACCACGAGCTGCACATGACATCTCAGGAGTTCTCGATTATGAGCGGTCACAAGCGAGCGCGATTGCACTGTGTGGCTCAGGAGTCAGCAGGAGCAGCTTCCACCTTGGGGCGGCGGGGGTTCACTCTCATCGAACTGCTGGTGGTCATGGCGCTGATCGTGTCCGTGGCGGCGGTGGCTTTGATGGTCGTCCCTGCGGCTCTGGAACGCGACCGGACCGTCGATGCCGTCAATCAAATTCAAAATATGCTGCAAATTGCCCAGGCCCGAGCCATGCGGGATGGCCGACCTCATGGAGTCCGCCTCATCCTCGATTCCACTCAGCCTAACCTGCTGTTTGCAACTTCGCTGCAATACATCGAAGTGCCCCCCCTCCTGCTCCCCAACCCCGATCCCACCCTCTTACCCAGTGCGCCCTACATTCGGTTTCTCTATTCATACGACAACAGCGGAGCCATTGTTAACCGCCGCTGCCAATTGGTCAATGTGCCGACCGCTTTGTTGACCTTCAGCCCCCAACAGCGATTGCTCCTCGTCCTCCCTGTCTTGGGAACGTGGAATGATATCATTTCTGTCACCCCCGTTGGGAGCAATGTCCTGGAATTGGGTTTGCGTCATTATCCCGATGAAGTTCTGGGAGCAGCGGGTCTTCCTTCGGGAACCGCAGCGACCGACGTGGAAATCTACCGCACCTATCATTTTGGCATTCTCCGGGCACCTCAGCCGCTTCTGGGCGAACCGATCGTCCGGCTCCCCTCGCGCACGTGTATTGATTTGTCGCCAGGGTTATCCATTCCGGATGCTTCGAGCCTGCCCGCAGGTACTGACTATGATCTGATCTTCATACCCAGCGGGCAGTTGTCTCCCTACGGTGCCAATCGGGGAGCAGGCCATGTGTTTCTGTGGGTGCGCGATCCAAACAAACCGGAAGGAAGTGGACAAATGGCTCCCGGCAACTACGGCGGAGTCACGACTCCGGCATTCCTGGACGCCTTGCGGCGAGGGGGAGAGCAAATGATCGTGGCCATCAAGGCCAGCTCGGGCGCTATCGGAGCAGCACCGGTCTACTGGCCGGATAGCACCAGTACCGATCTCCACAAGTTTGCCCGCGAAGCCATCCAGAACCAATAGGATATCGGATTGTGCTGTTTCTGGCCCCTGGCCCACGAGAGACAGACCGCGAAAAACCGCGGAATTTCCAGGGAAAAAACCACCGGCAGCGAAAAATTGGTGGATGGCATATCCGGCCGAATAATACCTAGCAGCCACGGCTCCGCCTCTGTTCCCGTCCCGGAGCGTCGTGTGGCGAGCCGATCATCCAGAGGGATGCCGCCATGTACCTGCGCAAGGGTTTGTCGCTGGTCGAAGTCCTGACGGCGATCTTTATCATGGGTCTGGGGGTGATCTCGATTCTAACCCTCTTCCCCTTGGGAGCCATGCGGATGGGTCAGGCCTTCCGCGATGAGCGGAGCGCCCTGGCTGCCTACAATGCCGACCAGTTTTTCCGATCGTATTGGAAAACCTACGTGGTCGAAGCTACCACCCCTGACCCTTTCTTCTCGGCTCTCGATCAACCCGCCCTTGGCATGCCTCCCTGCTTACCGCATGAGGCAAGTTACCCCGTCGTTGTAGACCCGATGGGTTACTTGGCTCGTGCCGGCCAGCAGAATCAGAATTGGCTCGGCGACACACCAACTCTCACGCGCATCCCGCGGTGCAACTTGAAAATCGTTGGCAATAATCCTCTCGCTGCCTTGGCGCTGTGCAGTTTACGGGACGGAGTCGTGGCCGACGACAACGGCAATCCCCTGCCGGATCGCGAGTTGCGCTACAACTTCCTCTGGGTGGTGCAACGGCCGACCAATGCGAACCGCTATTATGCGAACTTGACTGTCGTGGTCTTCGACCGCCGGGCCCACATGTACGCCCCACCGGGAAGCGAGCAGGTCTTTCATGGAATCACTTTTGCTCCTGGTCAAACACGTCTGGTTCTGCTGCCTCGGAATCAAGTAGAAATCCGCAGCGGCGACTGGATTATGGATGCCACCGTTTACGACCCGACGAGCGGCATCACCCTGGGCCGTCCCGGCATGCGGCACGCCCATTTCTACCGAGTATCGGCGATCACAGAAACAGTCGGGGGAACCCAATTGGAAGTCCAACCGCCCCTGCGAACCCCCGCCGATGGCAACCCTGCATCTTACTTGGGAACACTCGTTCTACTGCGGGGAGTTTCAGGGGTTTTCATCCGGAGTCCTCTAACTGGGAACTGAATTCCCAAGACCTGGAATCATAGGGCACCTGTGGCCACAGGACAGTAGAGGCTCACGAATCCTGGAACACGAACACGAGCTTTGCGGGAACCCTGCCATGCAAGAGCGCGATATTCACCAATCGATGGTCATCACCGGGCACTCCCATATCGGGGAATCCCATTCCCATCCCTGCTTCCCTTCGCCTGTTCGTGAGGAGACTCCCATGATCCGCAACAGGAATCGGCATCGCCGGGGGGGCTATACCCTCGTGGAAGTGATGGTCGCCTTGGGCTTGTCCGTCTTGACCATGTGGATTCTGGCGGAGGCCTTCCGCATCGGCTTGGAGATGATCGGTCAAGCCCGCGCCCAGGCCCAACTGATGACCCAACTCAGCGCGGTGGGGAACATCCTCCATCGGGACTTGGTGGTGGCCCACCCGTTTCTTCCCGATGACAATCGCCCCAATCGGGGGTTGCGCCTGAGCGATCAGCGACTGGATCGCCTCACCGCCAGCGGTCAGGGGTGGACGCCTCCCCCCGGCGGTTTTTTCCGCATCATCAGCCCCGACTCGACGATCGTGCAAACCGACTCGGAAGGGTTGAATATCTACTCCGCTACGAACCACGCCTTGCATTTCACCGCCATCCTACCGGATAACGACAGCGATCCTTACCATGTTCAAGTGGATTATGGCCCCGCCGGCATTCAGGTTGTTCAAAGTCGGGCGGCCGAGATCGCCTACTTCCTCGCTGACACAGGAAATGTCACCGGAGCTGGCGGCTTGCCTCTCTACAACCTCATGCGCCGCCAACGCCTGGTGGCCGTCGATGATAACAGCCGCGCAAAACTCTGGGCGCCTTCAGGGGGTGTCGTCCCTGTGAATTACACCAGTTTGATTGCCAGCGACCTGGTCAAGGGACCGTGGACCCTTCAGGAAATTCGCCACCCGTCGCGGCGACTTCCTTTGAGTCCTGTTACCATACCCGTTTCCCCCAGTGGAAGTCCTTACCCGCTCGTCCTTCCTGTGACTGACGCTGTGAACTACGGCACGGACATTTTGTTATCCAATGTCCTCTCGTTCGAGGTTCGCGTGAACTGGGATCCCAATCCGGACCTCGCCCTTAATAGCTCGCTCCCACCTCGTGGATTGGCGCAGGGGAATACCGAGTTTCCCTACGACAACCTTGGCTCCGCTAATCCTAGTCAACCTATCCCTGGCCTCAACCTCGGTCGTAACTCCACTCTGCCGGCGACCTTCGATACTTGGCACGACGAGACCGGCTGGACCACCGGCCCGAATGCGGCCTTTAGCACTAGCAATTCTCCGGGGCCTCTGCCGCTAGCCATCCGGGTGAAAGGGATTCAAATCACCATCCGGGTGTTCGATCCGAAAACACGCTCGGTGCGGCAGAACACCTGGCGCTTCGCCCTGTGATTGTGCCTGTGATTGTGAATGAGGAAACCTTTTCATTCGGGAAGAGGAAACTTTTGTCGATCCAAACGGAGATACTCTGGAAACCCATAACCTGGAGCATCCACCATGTTGGCGAAAAACACAATGGGACAGAGAGTTGATCAGCGTCGTGGCGTATTGCTCATCGTGGTGCTCGCCATGTTGAGCTTGTTCGCGATAGTGGGCATCACCTTTGTCTTTTTCGCTGGCGGCAAGGCCGAGTATGCCCGCATCACCGCGGAGATTCAAAATCCGGGAAATCTACAATTCCCAGACGATGGCAGCGCCGCCTTCAATGCCTTCCTGGCGAATTTGATCTTCCCGGCAGTAATGCCGACCTCCACGGCTCCTGCGCCGAGCTATTTCAACGCCCTACGCGGCCATGACCTGACCACCCTCATGTACGGCGGCCAAACCGGGAGCACGCTCGCCTGGAGCGGCATCGGCTTGTTCGATGAAGCCGTCGCGGCACCGGAATACGCAGGACTCAATCGCCGCCAGATTGTCAACTTCACCCTCTTCCCCGGCATGAACCTGATGGTGGACCCCGAATATTCCAATCCAGCAGGACGACCGGTCGGGGGACCGCCGGCTGGTACCTACATCCCGAAAAACGCCTCTTACACCTATCCGGATGTCAACAACTACTTCCTCGCCGCCATTTGCCCCGCCACCGGGGAAGTACTCCTGCCCTCCTTCCATCGTCCCCAGCTTTTCGGCTCCCTTGATCCGAGCAACCCCAACTGGACCAATCCCCAAGGTAAATTTTTGACTCTGCGTCCGCGGCCGGCGGAGCATCCGAATTTCCCCCGCGTACCACCAAACGCCGATGGCAGTTACACGGGTGATGTTTGCAACCTGCGGGGTGGCGTCGGTCCATGGAAGAACGACAGCTTATGGATGGACATCGGGCTGGCAGCCATCACCGGTCCAGATGGGAAGCGTTACAAGCCGTTGGTGGCACCGCTGATTGTTGACCTGGACGGTCTGCTGAACTTGAGCGTCCACGGGAACGTGTTGGGGGCCGGAGGCGTACACCGGTCCGGCAGCGGGTTCGGACCATGGGAGGTCAGCCTGGAGCGAGCCTTCGGTGCTTTCGGCGGTAATGTTGCAGAAGCTCGCAACCTGATCAATGTTCGGAACGCCACTTTGGCCAACCGCGCCGGGGCTGGACAGCGGGCGTTTGCTCCGCCTCCGCTGTTGGGTATCAATAATGCTATTCCAGCGTGCTCATCTGTTGCGTGGGCTGGCTTGAGCGGCGCTGGCGCTCTACTCCTACCGGGACAGGGCGGCGCTGGCCTATTCCGCGATGCGCCGGCCTACAGCAACGGCTACGATAGCCACAACAACCCGTATCCCCGCCATCCCTACCTGTACCACCCGGCTGAATGGCCCAAGGCACCCAATAGTACCAATCCCCGGGCCTTCAGTCTGCCCGATCTCAAGCTGCTCCATTTCGCCTATGCAGCGGGTCCGGCTTACTACGACAGCCTGGAAGTAGGAACTCATGCTTCAACGACCCTGCGTTCCGGTGGTATCGGCTTCCCTGCCACGGTCATTGGTCAGACCACGCCCAACCCCTACCGCCGGGATCCACCCCACCGCAACCGGATGATTTTCACCACCTATTCGTATGCGTTGGACCGCCCCGGCGGTTTGGGCTACGCCTTCACCGGGACGAACCTTGTGGCCAATCCGTTGGCGAACTTGCCACCGCTGAATTTGAGCCGCCCGCTGGCCGACTACCGCAACGACGTGAGCCAGCCATTGAGTCCGAGCAACATCGGCAACGCCGCCCAGGCTCAGGCTGACCGGCAGCAATTGGCCCGCGACATTTTCGTCCGCCTGGTGGCTGCGATCAATCCGTTCCTGATCGCCACCTACAATCCTGCCAACGGCCAGTACACCTTCGCCCCCAGTGTAACGCCGGGATCGCCTGAGTATACGATGCTGCGTCAAGCAGCCCAACTGGCTGTCAACATCGTCGACTACATCGACAACGACGATATCATGACGCCCCTGCCTTGGGATCCCAATACGCCTGGGGAGGTGGTCTACGGAGTAGAAAAACCGCGGCTGATCATCAACGAGGTTTACGCCGAAGCAGTCAATGACCCGGCCGACCCGACATTCGGTGTCGTGCCTATGATGGCAAACAATCCAGTCCACGTTCGCTTCTGGATCGAACTGCAGAATCCCACCAGCACGCCATATCCTGCGGGCACAAACGGCGCCCTCGGCGATGGCTCCGTCCCGCTCCGCTTGCCGGATACCGCGCCGGGCTACAGCGTCTACCGCCTGGAGATTGTTCAGAATGCGGGAGGCAAAGTCAGCCTTGCCCTGCGAGATCCGGCTGCCAGTGCAAGCAATAACCGGGGTGAGCCGGGCGTCTTACCGCAGATCCTATTTGACTTTAGCCCGGCTGACGGCACCCCTCTACAGCGTATCGGTCCGGCTAACGGCAACCCTGATGGCGGAATCGTCGTTTGTGCCGCGAACGTGCCCCGTGTGCACGCGGCTAGTGAGTTCAATCCGAATTTCCCCGCTGGAACCCCTGTGATCCACGCCGCACCCACCGGTGCACCTAATGCCTTGGCCTATACCTATCCGCTGAACCAAGCTCTGAACAACAACACTCTTAATCCACTGCTCAAGGACCATGTCGTCCTGCTCCGCCGATTGGCCAACCCATACATGCCACATGATGTTACCACCAACCCCTACATCACGGTCGACTTCATGGATCATGTGCCGGCCTTCGACGCCATCCAGCGCGAGCAAGGTGCGATCCTCGACCGCAATGTCAAGCAGTGGAACGGCATGGCGGTGCAACCAGGGTATGATCCGGTGGATCTGCCTGCTGCGGGTGATCCGATAGTCCGCCGCCACTCCTTGGGCAAGGTGCAACCGTTGGCTGGTCAATGTAATCCGCAGCCTCCCGCTGCTAATGCGGACTATCCCACTTATGCCTTCCCCGCTTCGCTGGTTGTCGCTCAGAATCTGAATCCTGCCAATCCGCAGCCCGGGGTCCGACACACCTTGTTACGACGCAATAGCCGCGATCCTGGGCTTAACGCAGCCACTTTCAATCCTGGTCCGCCGGCGTCTCTTGCCAACAATGAGACGCTGATGGCGCCGTATGACTGGTTGGTGCATCTCGACCGGCCGCTCATCAACCAGTTGGAGTTGTTGCATATCACAGCCGGCCGGCCGTACGACGTCACGCAATTGTTCCTGACGCCGCGAACCGATGGCGGCATCAACAAGTTCACCGGTACTGTCCAGAACAGATTGAGTGACCCGCAGTGGCTCCTGCTCTATCGGGGTCTGGAATGGCTCCGCGTCCAACCGTATGTGACGGGAACCGCCGTCGGCGGGCGTGTCCCCGGACGCATCAACATCAATACGATCCAAGACAAACGCGTGTGGGATGCTCTGTTCGACGCTCAGGCTGGCAACAGCTTCGACCAGGCCTTCGTCGATCAGATGTGGAATACCCTCATCGGTAGCCGCACCCCCAACCTGCAGGCGCGGACTGCGGCCGACGGCACGGTCCATCCGTGTCCTGTTCCGGGAGCCACGGTCTACGACAACAATGCGCCCACCGGCGACCGCCCCTTCCTCTCCTTCGGTGTGCCTACCGTTGTTAGTGTTGCCGGTGGTGCGTCCATCACTGCTACCGCGCGAGCGTACGGCGGCACCCTCGGTCTCAACGATACTCTCTTGCGAATCAATCCGGCGACGCAGCTTCCGTGGCTGACCGTTCCGCCACCCGGCGCTCTCCACCCCTACCAGAACTTCGAAGCGGTTCGCAAGGTATTCAATAACCTGACGACTGTCAGCCACGCCTTCGCCGTGTGGGTCACCGTGGGCTACTTCGAAGTGGAGCAGGAGAGTCCCACTGCGGTCCCCGGCGTCAACTTTACACGTTTGGGCCAGGAATACTACCGCGAGGTGCCCGGCGATACCCGCTTCCAATTCTTCGCCATCTTGGACCGCAGCCAGATTGCTATCGACCCGGCCAGTTTTGCCAGTGGTTCGATTTCCCATGCTCTGCAGCGGCCGTTCTTCACCACATTGCTGGCCAACGCACCAGCCGGTAGCAGCGCGCTGACCATATACGCCCCTGGAGCCAGCGGATGGAGCGAAGGACAGCCTGTGCCTCTGGGGCAATCCCTAGTGGTCGGCCTCGGCAGCGCAATGGAAATCGTCCAAGTGCAAGGGGTCGGTGCGGTTCAGCCCGACGGCTCAGTGACGGTGACTCTGGCAGCACCCCTCAGCCGCACGCACTACTTCGGCGATTGCGTCTCCAATGTTCTGCCAGGTAACCCCGGGCCGCAGCCGAACTTTGATGTCCGCCTACCAGTTTACCAGTATGTCGTCCCCTTCTGGACTCGCCTTCGCTGAACCGAAGGAGCAAGCAGAGTGCACGGTTTAGGCTCCTCCGCTGGGCAGCGGATGGTCAACAACTGGCCATCCGTTTCTCTTCGGGGGGAAAACCACGGCCTTTCCCTGCCGACTTTGCAGGAGTGACGGTAACAAACGTCCCCCGGAAAGCGATCCCAAAGTTGGAACCCGTGGCGGAGCAGACTTGGGATAAGCAATGAACTGGGCTACGGTTGCGGGGGAATTTCTTTGGCCTGGAGCAACTCGATTTTGCCCTCCCGGCCCACAGCGTAACGGAAATTGGTTTTGGCGGTACAAGCCGCGCCGACATTCCCCTTGGGATCAAGAGCCAGAAAGGCGACACGGGCGGGATGAACCCCTCGGCGGGCAGCAGCGGCATGTACGCGCTGGCACGCCATCTCGCAGGCTTCTTGGGGAGATTTGCCAGCACGCATCCATTCCACGATCAGCAGGCTGCCGCCAATGCGGATGATCTCTTCCCCCACCCCCGTGGCCCCGGCCGCTCCGGCCGTGTCATCCACGTACAGCCCCGCTCCGATGATCGGCGAATCACCGACCCGCCCCGGCAGCTTGTATGCCAGACCGCTAGTCGTACAGACGCCCCCCAAGTGTCCTTTGACATCCAAAGCCAAGACGGTCACGGTGTCGTGGCTCAACTCTCCCGCTGCGATGTCGCTAGCCCCATCCCGGCACGTCTCCGGATCCGGCGAGCCGGCATCTGAGGCACTCCGCTTTTCCTCCGGAGGCTTTTGATTAGGCTGGGGCCTGTCTTCCGGGCGCAGGTCCGGGTGCCGTTCGAGCCACTCGCGCAGAGCAGCGAGAGTATAGGGTTGCTCCAAGCGAAACCCTTCCTGGAGGGCGAACCACTTGGCTCCCTCGCCGACCAATAGGACATGGGGGGTTTTTTCCATGACTCGCCGGGCCAAGGCGGCTGGGTGCCGGACATGTTCTACTGCCGCCACCGCTCCACAGGCCAAGGTTCGGCCATCCATGACGCTTGCATCCAGGGTCAAGCGCCCTAGGCGGTCGGGTAGGCTGCCGAAACCCACCGAGTTGCGGATGGTAACATCCTCTTCCACGGCCTGAGCGCCCGCCAGAGCAGCGTCCAAGGCTGGCTCACCCCGTGTGAGAAGGGGCAAAGCCTTTTCCACCGCCCGGCGGCCAAAGGGCCAGGTCGCAATGACCACAGGATGAGGCATGGGCATCCTCCGGAGGGGTAGACGGCGAGGGGAAGGCAATGCCCCAGCGCCGGCGTGAGGAACCTCCCTAAACAGAAAGGAACCTCCTCAGCCTTAGCTTAGAAGGCAACCCTCACGGTGAAAACAGAGCGCCTAGCCTTGCCGGTTCAACCCCAGCAACAGAACGATGAGACTTTGACTGAGGATTGCAGGCTCAATTGTCCAAGTCTCATAGCGCTGCTGTCGCTGGCACAGGCAGCAGGCCGGCGCGGACATCGTTACCCGGAAGGATGCACCGGTTGATCAGGGGAAAGACGGAGCCGGCGGCGGTGTTTCCGAGGGAGCCGGAGCCGGCGCGGGTTCAGGGGTCACCGGAGCAGCCTTGGCGGCCTTCTTCGCGGTGGCCTTGCGAGTCGTGGTTTTCTTCGGAGCAGCCTTCTTGGCCGTCGTCTTCTTGGCGGCCGTCTTCTTGGCTACGCTCCCTGCCGCCTTGGTCTTCTTGGCGGTTGCCTTCTTGGCCGTCGTCTTCTTGGCAGTCGTCTTCTTGGCTGCCGTGCTCTTGCTGCTTTTGGCCATCGTCAACATCTCCCAGAGTTACTCAGAGTATCGACCTTCCACGCGGTCGATATTGCCTCAATCCGAGAAACGCCTCCTGCCTGCGAGTACAGATTTCCCTGTTACCATGCTAGTGCACGCGGCGCATTTGTCGATTCTTTCTTGCATTATTCGTCGCTTTTTTCTCCCGATCCATCCCTTCTTGAAAAAACATGCCACATGTTTGTCCCTCGCACCACTGAAAAATCGGCAAACTCACTCTGTTTGATCAAATCCAGCCCCAAGAGTTGCCGATAGTGACAACAGACCGACCCACACGAAGCGGTGGAGAGACGCAGGATGGGTCAAAGAGGCGTCATGAGACTGCTTCTTCCGCTGCTCGCCACCGGCTGCAATATCGCGCACGAAGCGATCCGTAACTTCCATCACGAACCCCGCCTCCTGGGGACGCAGTGGATCATCACCCAGCGTTTACAGCAACAGGCGCGCGAAGCCTGGAAGAGTATCCGGGGGGAGTTTCCGGACTGTGCCCCGGAGTTCCGTGAGGGCTTCCTCGACGGCTATGTGGATTACTTGGACCGCGGCGGACCGGCCCATCTTCCCGCAGTGCCGCCCAGTAAATACACGCGCCATCCCCGCTATTTCACTCCCGAAGGGCATGCCCGCTTGCAGCAGTATTTTTTGGGCTTTCAGCTTGGACAGCAGCAAGCCATTGCAAGCGGCCAGCGCCGCTACCTGACGGTTCCTGTCCTCCTCCCATCGCCCCCGCCAGAGCCGCCGCCATTCCGCTTGGCTCAGCCTTCGGCCTCCAGCAACACTCCTCCGCCTTCAAACGATTCGCTCCCCCCGGAACAACCATCGTCCAGCGAAGGGTCAGCCGCAAGTAGGGATTCGCCCCCCTCCCTACCGCCTTCCAGGGAAGAAACTGGCTTTCCCCTCCCCCGCCCAACGCCGGTGGAACTTCTCCCACGACCCGGAGGGCGACCATGACGCCGCTCTCCCGCCATTTCCTGAGTCTGCTCCTGCTTGTAGCCGCTGCTCTGACGACCGGCTGCGCCGCTCTGACAAACCCTGTCGCTGATGGCATCCCCGTACGCCGGCTGCCAGAGGAGATTCTGGGACGGCCCAAAAGCGATTACCGCCCCATTCCCCTCACTCTGCTCCGTATCAATACCCCCAAAGAATACCGCCTGGACAAAGGGGACGTTCTCGCTATTGTCGCCGATGAAATCCTAACCAAAGCAGACCAACCGATTCCGGTTCAATTCACCCCTAGCGGCGATAGACCCGCCGTCCAAGGCCTGCCCGTTCCGGTTCAGGAGGATGGCACCATCCAACTCCCCCAATTGGACCCGATTGTGGTCAAGGGGATGACTCTCAAGGAAGCCCGTGAGGCCATCCTCAAACAGATTGTCGAGGAGAAGAAAATTCTCCAGCCAGGCAAGGGCCGCGTGTCGGTGGAGTTGTTGCAGCCCCGGCGGTATCGCGTGCTGGTCGTACGGGAAGATGCTCAACCCATTCAACCGCAATTTGCTGCCGCTGGACCTATTGCCGCCGTGATTGGCGGTACCAAGCGCGGCGCCGCCTTCTCGCTCCTCCTGGAACCGGGGCGCAACGACCTACTGCAAGCCCTCACCCTGACAGGCGGACCTCCCGGCCTGGAGGCCAAAAACGAGATCATCATCCGTCGTGGCACCTATGATCCGGACCAACCGGCCAAAGGGTTCGTCCGCATCCCTCTGCGTCTGCCCCCCGACCAACCCATTCCCTTTACCGAAGAGGACATCATTCTCAACGATGGCGACACGGTGTACATCGAGGCCCGCGATACCGAGGTTTATTACGTAGCTGGTCTAGCAGGAGCGACCCAAGTCCCCTTACCGCGGGATTACGACCTGCGAGTCATCGAGGCCCTGGCGCAAGTCCGCGCTCCCCTCATCAACGGCAGCTTCAGCCAGAACGCCTTCGTGGCACAGGCCGTCCAAGCAGGTATCGGCAACCCCAATCCCAGCCTGGTCACCGTCATTCGGCGGCTTCCCAACGGACAGCAAATCCGCATCCGCGTGGACTTGAACGAAGCTTATCGCGATAGCCGCGAAAATATCCTCATCCAACCCGGCGACCTCATCGTTCTGCAGGAACGTCCCAGCGAAGCCTTGGTCCGTTACCTCACCCAAACCCTACGCCTGAGTACCACCTGGGAACTGATTCGCAGTCCCCGATTCACCCAAATTGGCGTGTCTAACAACCCCTAGTGCCGCCTCGTCCCTCTACGACTTGCCTCACCCTATCTTCCTCCCACTTGGGCAGCTAGAAGCAATCAATAGGACTTGGGCGGCATACCTTTTACCGATTTGCCCAACCGATCTGTGGTGCCTGCTTGTCTAACCTGTTATGCCACTATCCTCCTGGATTAACGTCCTACACAACCTTCCTTACAGAACGACACAGGGGCGGAGATTTTCACCCACACGTTTGCCAACTCCCAAAAGTTTCCCATCCTGGTCCAGCACCGCCCATTCCTGATCGTCTTGGCTCCCCGAATGGGAGGCCATCCGATCTCCCCGCCAGGATATACTCTGGCCGTGGCAGAAAAGTCGAGCCTCGGTAGGAGCTAACGTCAGGGCGGGAAGGTGGGACACTGCCAGCCTTACTGGCAATAGCGGCGGAGGTTCCCGATACTGTTGCAAAGGGGTAGCTTGCGCCAGGGTCAAATCCCCCACGCGCAACCGCCGCAAAGCCTCTACGTATCCTCCGCAACCGAGTTTCTCCCCCACATCCCTGGCCAAGGCACGAATATATGTCCCCCGGCTACAATCCACTTCTACATCGACATAAGGCCAGTGATAGTCCAGCAAACGGATCGCGCGAATATGGACCAAGCGAGGAGCCAGGACAGGAGCAGCTCCCTGGCGTGCCAACTCGTAAGCCCTTTGTCCCTGGACTTTTAGGGCGGAAAAGGCAGGGGGGCGCTGCCAGATGTCACCGATAAATTCCTGAAGTACATCCCGAACCTGCTCCCGCGTGGGCTGGGGAGTTCCCGCGCGTGGCGTAATCACCCCCTGAGCATCGTCTGTATCGCTCACCGCACCCAAGCGAAACCGAGCCTGATACGTCTTCTCCATCTGCTGGACATAGTCGGCCAAGCGCGTGGCTCTCCCTACACACAACACCAGCAGGCCCGTCGCCAAGGGGTCCAACGTACCCGTGTGGCCGATCTTGACACGAGAGGGGAACCACTGCTGGACCTGATTGACCACCGCACGGGAGGTCACCCCTTCCGGCTTGTCAATCACTAACAGCCCGGCGATTGCCTGGGTCATGGGATATGGGAATGCTAGATGACCGGACGGCATCGTCCTTGACCGCCACCAATCATGCCGCACCGAAGCATGCGGTCCTGCAATTCAGTTGTAGGGAATCTCGATCCGGCACCAGCCTAAGTCCAGAAAGGTCGATTTGTTTCCCTGATTGACAAACACGTCCGGGTGGAGGGTATAGACCACATACCGTCCATTCTTGCTGCCTTTCACCAGGCCGGCCTGACTCAGGACACCGAGATGGTGGGAAACATTGACAATCTCGATGTTCAACTCTTTGGCCAATTGGCTCACGTTTTTGGAGCCTGTGCGCAGGGATTCGATGATGCGAATGCGGTTCGGCTCTGCTAGGGCCTGAAGCTTTTCCGCGCACTCTTTTGCCGTTTTGGGATCGGTCATGGCTGCTGTCTCCTTGTTCGTTCTCGGATTCGCTTTCCGCACCGACCCGAAGGCGGTTGGCCTTCGCCGAAATCGGCCGATCGAAGTCGGGCGGTGTTTTCATCACCACGTTCTTCCCACTATCATTATTACGATAACTGTTCCGTGATGACAAGCACGGTTGCGATGCTAAATTTCAGGACATCGCCGCAGGGCCTTCATGGCCCGCACAGTTTGCAACATCTATGGGAATAACCTGAGAGCAAAAGGCGCAGAACAGCGGAGGGGGCAAACCGAGGAGAGTCACGAGGCAGCAGGCCAAGAAGCGTTCGTACGTCCACACCAGGGAGCGCCACATGGGGGGCCATCCCCTTGGCAGTTCGTCGCCGCAGGCGCCGCAGATCGGCCGGCGGTTGGCAGCCCGATCAACCGCTCCAGGCTCGGACTTTGGCATTGGGGGCATGTCGTTGGCTCGTGAGCCATCGATGGAACCAGTTGCTCAAACGTATGTTGGCACTGACGGCAGGTATACTCGTACAGCGGCATAGCTGCTACCTCCTTCGTCAACCCAACCGGCTTTTGCTTTAGCGACGGCGTTTTTTATATAATTCGCTCGCCTGGAAGAGGATGGCACGTTCCTCCGCCGTCAGACTCGCCTGGCCGTACTGGGAAACTTTCGCCAACACTCGGTCCACCTCGGCCTCGAAATCGACTGTCGAAGAGGACGACGCGGTTGATGGCGCGGCCTCTTCCCCGGAGCCACCCTCCATCACCACGCTGTCGCTGTCGGGCGGAGTGGTCACACGCAACACAGGCCGAACGGAAGAACTTGCGCGCCGCTTCTTCTCCGGCCACCACCGCCCTGTCAAATGCCAATTGTAACGATAGTAGAGCCAGCCGAAACCCGCACCCACGAGGTCGATGGCCGCCGCTGTCTGCCAACCGTTCCCCACCATGATCAGCAGGTCCAAACCCACGTAGAGCACCGCGATGCTCCACACCGGCAGGGGAAGCACAAAAAACAAGAGCACCTGCTGCCGGGGAAAATGACAAGCAAAGAGCACCAGGGTCGCCGCCACCGCTGCATTGGCACCAACGGCTGGCTCCCCAGCGAGCACACCCGCCCCATATAGCCCCGTCGCCACGGCATACCCCAGCACGCCTGCCAGCACATAGTACACCCCATACTCCACTTCACCGTGGATGGCCGACAGGCGGCTCCCCGCCCAATACACCAAAAGCATGTTGGCGAACAGATGCCAAATCGAATGATGCAGCACAAGCGGGGTCACCAAACGCCAAACTTCCCCGGCTACCACCCGTCGAGGATGGTAAGCCCCCCATCCCAGCAGCGGATTGTTCCGGACATCGCCCACATGCTGCAACAGAAACACCACACTCGTGAGGACAATAATCCACACCGCCACGCCCCATCCGCGCCACGTCTGCCCCCAGCGCCCGTGCCGATCTTCGGAATAGTAGTCCCGGTCCATGATCCCCATACCCGTTCTCCTCCACCGGCCTGCTTGGCTGTGTTCAGCATAGCAAACCGCCCGGCCACCTCAAATGCTTCCTCCTGGCTGTTCCTTCGTAGAGCAACCCGTAATTGAGATCGAGGCAGCGCCGCCCTCCCTTGCCAGTGCACTCCTGCCTGACTTTTCTTCACCCTCTTCGCTGCATTCATAGATGTCACACGGATCATCGCTTCATCCCTCCGATGTCGTAACTCACTGGCTACCGTTTCCGTCCATCCCTCCGCGGAATGGAACTTTCACCCGCCAGCCGACCCTATCGCTCGATTAGGAAAGGTCTCGCCCCCACCTTTCCTTCCCCCATCGTCTCCGCGCCCACTTCACACCGATGGTCGAATCGAGCGCCACGGTCTACTGATAGGGTGATCAGTTACTATAAATATGTCCCACAAAATCGGAGTTGTCAACCAAAAAACCAAAAATTTTTTCCTCGGGGCGACTTGGAGATTCCTCAAGGGCCTAAACTTGCCGATTGCTAGACGTTCTGGCCGAGGACGAAATTCTCCGCCTGCCGCTTTTGCTTTTCTTCCCGTTCGGTTTGGTCCAGTTTACCCGCCAAAAACACCGCGGCCCCGGATGGCTCGCCACCACCCGAGGCCGGAGCGGCCCAAAGCCACCTTCCGCTACCCGGCGGAGAGAGATAGCCTCTCGGTTCCCATCACTCCTATCTGACCACGATTCTCATCACTCCTATCTGACCACGATCACACGGGAGAGGACCTGCAGGCCGTTGCCCAAGCGGGCCACCAGGCGGTAGCGCCCCGGCTGGGACAGCACCAGGTCGCCGAACGTCGCCAGGCCGTGAATGCTCGTCCGCTTGACCAGTGTCCCGCTCAGCCCGCTGCCCGCCCGCAAACTCAAACGGATCGCCACATTAGACACGGGCCACGGATCACCATGCTGATCCAACAACATCACCTGGACTCGGAAACGCTGACCCATCCTTACTCTCAGTGGAGGCTCGAGACGAAAAGTGATTGAAGGTGCTATTCTCCATAACTCTCGACCACTATTTCCATTATCTCCGACAAAATATAATGTTCCTCCAGCATTGGTCAAATATCGAGGATAGGAGCAGCCGCTGGGATTAATATCTGCTACCAGAACAGTACCTGTTATAGTTCCATCACTACGCCATAGCTCTCGTCCATTCACACCGTCATCTGCACTGAAATACAATATACCATCGACATTCGTCAAATATCGGGGGTGCGAACCAACAGGTCCTAGAGTGATGTCTTGAACCAAATAGGTTCCACTTATCGTGCCGTCGCTCCGCCACAACTCCCGCCCCGCAATACCATCGTTGGCCACGAAAAATATCGCACCATCCACATAGGTTATATAGGATGGATTGGAGCTGCCTATACTTGGATTGATATCTTTGACTAAGACAGTTCCGTTATCGGTGCCATCGCTTTTCCACAATTCTATACCATCGGTCCCATTATTGGCACTAAAAAACAATATCCCATTGGCGTTTACCAAGTACGAGGGGTTGGAGCTTCCAGCGGGATGGATATCCTTGACCATGGAAGTGCCTGCTTCTGTGCCGTCGCTCCGCCATAACTCCCGACCATATAGAGGATGAAAGGCGCTGAAAAACAGCGTACCTTCCACATTCGTCAAATTCCGAGGATAGGAGTTACCAGTCGGATGGATATCCTTGACCACGGAGGTGCCTGCTTCTGTGCCGTCGCTCCGCCATAACTCCCCACCTAGGACTCCATCGTCCGCTGCGAAAAACAACGTCCCATTCACATTGACCAAGTACCGGGGATCGGAACTGCCTAAATATCCTTCACGAGAAGGGTATTGGCCTCTGTTCCGTCACTCATCCACAGTTCTCGACCATTCGTTCCATCATTGGCTGTGAAAAACAAGATTCCGCCGACATTGACCAGCCAACGAGGATGAGAGCTATCACCGCTGTGGATATCCTTGACAAGGTTCGCTGTCGTGCCATCGAGCTTCCATAACTCCCGGCCATGGCTGCCATCGTCTGCAGTAAAAAACAGAGTACCGTTGACGTTCGTCAAATAGCGGGGATTGGAGCTGCCAATGGGGTTGATATCCGCCACGCGCCAGGTACCTGCTGCGGTTCCGTCTGTCCGCCACAGCTCCCGGTCGCCACTGGCATCCGTGGCCGCGAAGTACACGACGCCGTTGACCTCGGTGAAATAGGCCGGATAGGATGCTCCCGAACCGGTGGCAATGTCCTGGATCATCTTCACCCCGACCACCGACGGCGTGGTGCGATCCTCCAGAGCCTCCACCTGCAAGGCTGGAGAGCGGCGAATAGTGCGAGCAGAACCCGTCGAGAACAAGCGGCGTACCTACGAGCGAAGCAGATACTTCATGGGGGATTTCCTCAAGGGCTAGGGGGCTTCACAATATATAAATTATCGTTAGATTTATTCAAGATTATATCTGTGAGTTTTTGAGTGGTCAAGATAAAATATTTCGATCGTAATCTCCAATCTTTGACATTTCCTTAGTGGAGTTGGAAACGGCGCGGAATCGTTCCGCAAGATTGGGTGAAGTGGGAGAAAATGGTATGAGGTTGCAGGGTCAGCGCCGCTTGCTGGCCGGAAAGAAGAGGTGCGTATCTCGACGGATCGTTCAGATTGCCAACTAACAAATAAGCTCCGGATGGCTCGCCACCACCCAAAGGACCGCAGCGCCCAGGACCGCGGCCACTTCGACAGCTCCCTTCTCCCGGCATTCCCTTCCAGCAAATAGGCTGAACACCAGAGTTGATTCATTTGACATCCTAACCCTTTCGACTCCGGCGTGGCGGCTGCCTTCGCTTACCACATCGTGTCGTGCGAATGTCCGTGTGCAAACTACGGCCCCAGAGAAAAGCGTTCGAACGACCGGGTAGGGGCTGGAGAGGAATGGCGGGTTAGCGGATGTCGAGTTCCAGTTTGGCCAGGATGGGGTTGCGGCGGTCGCCGCGCTGGCGGTAGTCCTCCAGCAGGGTCTCCAGGTTCGGGACGAGCCGCTGTGGACGATACCCCAGGGGGGAGTTGCCGTTGATCGTGATGCGGACCGGCTTGTTCCAGTCGATGAGATCGCGGGTGAAGTGCAGGGCCAGCCGTTGGATGCCGAGGGTGCGTAACGTCACCAGGTTGTCACCGAGGATGTCGCCCTGGACGGTGGCCGGGACGATGAGTCGTCCGGGGGCCAGGTTATCGATGAGGCGGCGGGGTTCGATCTGTTCGGCTCCGAGCCAGTAGAAGCGGTTGTCGCTGGCGCGCATGGTGGTCCAGGGGGGGCGGGCAATAGGTCCGAGGGCCAGAGTGGCGGTGCCGCTGACGCGCCGCTTGCGCTGGAGCCAGTCGAAGAGAGTGGGGATTTCGACGGGATAAAGTTCCAGTCCGCGGCCTTTGTAAACATGGAGGAGGGCCGGGAAGCCGCGAGGCATCCACTTCTCAAACAGCCGGCGGGTGTTTTGCAGGGAGTCGCCGGAGAGTTCCCCCGTGACGATGTAACAGGGGAGCTTCTGAGCGTTGGTCCAGTATTCCGAGAGGAAGTTGGCCCATTTGGGGCGCGGGGAGAAGGCGGCGAGAGCAGCGAAGAGGTCAGGATGGGATAAGCCCACGTCCAAAGCCATATTGGCACCTTCCGCATAACCGAGAAGGTAAACCCGATCGTTATCCACGCAGAAATGGCGGATGGCGTCGCGGAGGACATCGAGGACGTAGGCGTGGTCGTCCCCTTGCCAGCGCCAGCCGGAGTCGAAGGCGTTGGTCCAGTCCGGAGCCAGGAGGATGTAGCCGTAGCGGTCCGCTTCGCGGGCCACACTGGCCAGAGCTTCGGCCGCAGGGATGGTCGTATGGGTCAAAACGATGAGCACGGGCCAGGGGCGGCCGTGGTGATACTCCGGCGGCAGACGCAGCAAGTAGGGAATCCCCCGCGGGTTGTCCGGGGTGGAAGGGGTGATCCGGCGGTAGATACCGCTGGGCAAGCCTGCTCCCGCAGAAAGCGGTTCCCCGGAGCGGAAGAGGAGGTGTTCCGGCTCGGCGGGAGGCAGCAGCATGATGATCTGCGCGATTTCTTCTGGGGGAAGCGGCTGGCTCTGGCTGTAGCGGGCGAGCAGTTCGCGTCGGCTGTTGAGATCGGGGCTGCGCTGGTAGTCGAGCACCAGCAGCCGAGCTTGCCAGAGGCGCAGGGCCGTTTGAGGATTGGGAGTGGCGCCATTGCGGCCTTTGATCCAGCCACTGACGGCTGCCGCCAAAAGCTCCTGGGGTTTGTGCGTGGGGTCGCGGCCTTGCTGGAGTTCCCGCTGGGTCTGCGCGAAGAGTGTCAGGAAGGTGTCAATGCGCTCGACGAGGTCCGGATGCAGCTCGGCATAGACGGCTTCCCCCGCTTGCACCAAGAGGGCGTCGCTGGGGGAGAGGGCCTTGCGGGGCCAGAAGAGCAGGGCTGGTCCCCCCGCCACGGCATGGCAGCCGCGCGCCTGATCCAAACCGGTGAAGGCGTCGAGGAGACGGCGGAGGGCGGCGCGGGCTTGCTGATACCGTTCCCGCAAGGTTTTACCCTGGGCCAAGATGGCCGTGAACCGCTCGATTTGGGCCGGTTGGGCTTTGTCCGCGGGGAAGGCGGAGCCGAGTTCCTGCAGATAGTTGTACCGGGCGGCTGCCAGGGCCGCTTCGGCCTCCTTGAGCACCAGGTCGGCCATCGCGGTATTGGCGTCACGCACCAGAGTGTCGAAGGCTTCCTTGTCCTCAGCCGGCACTCCCTGAGGGAAGGCCTTGCGGATGGCTTCGATATCCTCCAGGGCGATCGCTAGCCAGCCGGCCTCCAGCATGAAGCGGGCTAGTGCAATCCGCTTGCTCGCCTCCGGTTGCCCTTCCTTTTCCGCTAGTTCCGGGTGCATCAACAGAAGCTTGCGAACCACTTGGGGGTCCCATTCGCTGGTGCGGTAGGCTACGCGCCAGGTATGCGTGGACGAGACGATGTAGATGAAATGCGGGTCCATGTAGGTGATCTGCTGATCGATGTGCTCGAAACTGATGGGGGTGCTGACTTTGATCCGGCGGCGCCACTGAGCGTTGAATTCCGGCGCCTCCAGCAACTTCATCCCCGCCGGCAGGGGAAAGGACGAAACCCGGCCGACAAACTCCTGCCGGTACGCCCGATATTTGGGGCGCAACTTCGCCTGCGGTGCCACGGCGCCTTTCTGCCGCACGTGCTCGCTGAAGACCACGACCTTTGGCCCTTCATCGACCAGATCGAAGCCAGTGTCCTTGACGATCGGCACGATCCGCCCACTGGCCTTGTCCACCACCGTCGTGATTTCCTTGCGCGCCGACCCTTGCAGGATGAACCCATCCCGGAGAATCACGACCTCTTCCCCATCCTGGCTCCACACAGGCAAGAAACCTGCCAGCAGCAGCAGGCCGACCGCTCCCCCCCAAAGCCGCCTCTTCGGATGCCGCACAAGATGTTTAGCCATGGGCCTGTCCTCAATAGGGATCAATCCTTGAACCACGTCGCTGGAATAGCTTCCTCGCTGCCACCCGGCTGTCCAGCCATCACGCATCGGTAATCCAGGGAAACGGGAATCCGTCCTTCCCTGCCCGGCCAGGATGCCTTCATTGTTTCCGGTTTGCCGGGGCGGATCAAGCCGGCCCGTTTCTCCCCAGGGCCAGCCAAGCCGGCTTGGACACCCCGCCAGAAAGCCGCCCAGTCCTCGCCATCGCTTCTGGGGTATCGCTTCTGAGTTCCCGGATCGCTTCTAGGGTATCGCTTCTGAGTTCCCGGCATCTTCCCTCGACACTCCCTGCAAGCGTCAGCTATATTGATAAACGAACCAGAGCGAGAGTTATTAGCGGCTTCAGTGAAGGGATCCGACAGGCAGGGCGATTCCGCACCAACACTGCCGCTCGAAGCGACCAAGAGGGGCGCGGGAACAGCGCCGGTCTCGAAGCTGAAGATCCAGAGGGGTTTTACTCCATCGAATCGGAAAGAAAGAAGCGCCCCAACTCCGGGGAGCATGCTCAACCGGGGAGCATGTTCAATGTGCACGAATCCAGAGAGTCCAGTGGGCGGGAAGGAGGATCGCTGCGGATTCCCGGAAGGTGCGGGCTGTTGCCCGTCCGTCCTACGATCTGAGAGCGAGCACCGTTGAGTCCAAGGAACGAGACGCAATGCCGATTCAGTTCCGTTGTTCTCACTGCCGGGCGCGCCTGTCGATCACCCGGCGGAAAGCAGGCATGATGACGACCTGTCCGCGCTGCGGGCAGGAAGTGCGCGTGCCGGAGGTGGACAGCAACCCCACGGCGCGCTTGGCCGAACGTTCTTCTCCAGAAGCCGCTTCCTCCCCAGCGTTGCAAGCCCGTCCGGTGGAAGGTGGCACACCTCCGCCCCTCCCTCCCCTTTCCACAGGAGGGAGCAGCCAAGCGCCGCTGCAGCCTCCACCGCTGGACCTGTCGCCGCTGCCTCCCCCGCTGCAACCTCCCCCGCTGCCGTCGTCGGTTCCAGCCGCTGGTATCGCTTCCGTCTCCCTACCACCGCCTCTACCTGTGAGTCCTTTGGCTGGTGCAGTCCCTCCGGCACCGGCCATTCCCCCTCCACTGCCGTCCAAGGTCGTGGTCCCCCCGCCCGCAGGAACTGGGATAGCTCCAGCAGGGGGACACAAGGCACCGCCCCCCGTTTCCCCACCTTCGCCGCGCGACAGTAAACCTGCGGTCCGATCGGCGGAGAAAGCGGCCAAGCCCCGCTCCGCCCGACCCGCGCCCGCTGACAATGAACCGCCCCTGTTTGAGCGGGACATCGATTCTCTCTTGGGACCAATTCAGGACATGCAGCCGTCCCGCAAGCAACGCTCCCAAGCCGCAACCGGCGTAGATGCCACGATGATCCTGGACCACCGCGGGCCGCCCAGCGAATACGTCCAGCGGCTGACCTCGATTGTGGTCATTGCCTTCACTCTCGTGGTGCTAGCATTCCTAGCAGGCCTGTTTATTGCTATCCGCTGAGAGGCAGCGGTTGAGGGCCTGCCGCTGCTCTCCGTCCCCTATTCGCCCGCGTGGGCGATCCTTCTTGTCTGCCCTGCTCGCCTCGGCGACTCATCGGAGACGGGGTGACATGGGGTTCCGACCGAACTCCGGCTTGGGAATGCCAGCCGAAGCCGAACTTGGAGCGCGCTTTGGGAATACCAATTTGGGAAAGTCCATGCAGGGGGACGCACCGCTGGGGTTAGTGTCTCCGCATGATCGGGGGGAGGTTGGAACAGTTCAGGGTGAAGAGGGCGGGCGGCGCTGTTCCTCGGCGTAGCTGGGGCGGATGTAGAGCGGCTCCAGAGCGAACAGCTCACTGCGGGAAAGGTCGGGCATGCGGGAACCGGCAGCGTACAAGCCCTGGAGGGTGGGATGGTGGGTTTCCGGCGGGGTCAGGGCCAGTTCCGGCCAGTGTTCCGCGGCTTGCAGGGCACCGGGACCACTGACAAAGGCCTCCGCCGCCACGTGGCTGCGCCACTGTTCCCAGGGTAGCAAGAGCAACTCGGTTTGTGCTTCCCACCCGTGGTCTGAACGCTGGAACAACTGGGCATAAGCGTGGCCGCGCAAGGCATCGGCGACCACCCAGAGGGGCGTGCAGCGGGGCGGCGCTTGTTCCGCCACAGCCGCGAAGGTGGGGACTGCCCGCAGAGCACAACCCGTAGCGTAGGCGAAAGTCTTGGCGGACATCACCCCCACCCGCAGACCTGTGAAACTGCCCGGACCCAAACTCACCATGACACCTGCGCACGCTGCGGGGGCGATCCCGGCTTGTTGCAAAAGCTCCACCACCGCCGGGGTCAGGTCCCGTGCATGCCGCCGGGAGGGGTCCAGAAGGCGGCTCAGGATAACTTCTCCCCTGCGAGCCAGGCCGACCTGACCTGTACGCCCGGAAGTCTCGATCAGCAGCCATGGATCGCTCGTTCCTGAGTTTGACCCGCCGTTCGAAACCACCTCTGGCATCGTGGCCGAGGAATCAACAGGATCGAACATAGGCGATAGCTCCCGGCGCTGTGTACAATCCTCAGCAGGCAAGCAGCAGGCCATGCGGCGGGTCAAGCCATCGGCCCCGGCAACCGCCCTGCTTCCCCTCGGTTCATCCCGCCATGCGAAAGCCCAAAGCCCATAATGCCGGAAGGGTTCCCCCAGGAGCGCCGGTCATCCATGAGTGAAGGCACACGCTTGTACATTGACGGCGCGGCGCGGGGTAATCCCGGTCCTGCGGCTTACGCTGTGATTTTACAGCGTCCCGGCCAGCCTCCCCTGACCCAGGCTGCCCCCATCGGGACCGCTACCAACAACGTCGCGGAATACACGGCCTTACTGGAAGGGTTGCGCCTGGCCGCGGCACACAAGGTTCCCTGCCTGGAAGTCATCAGCGATAGCGAACTGTTAGTCAAGCAAATGCAGGGGCACTACCGCGTTCGCCATCCCGAGTTGCAACGGCTGTATCAGGCGGTGCACGAGCTGCTCCCGCACTTCCAGCAGGTCACCTTCACGCACGTCCGGCGAGACCAGAACGCCGAGGCCGACCGGTTGGCCAATGCCGCTCTCGATGGCCGGCTTTCTGCCGCCGGGTCGGAACCGCCAAGTTCCAATGCTGCCGCCGCATCTTCCCAAGCCGCTTCGCCACAGGACCGACCTCGGCCTCCTGCCGCGGACTCCGCGCCCTCCGATGGCCCAGCACGCCTGCCCCTGCCCTCCGCCGCCTACCACGACATCCATGCCATCCTCCACTCGGCAGCCCAGACCTGGGCAGCCCAGGGACTGCCCGCCCTGCCGGTGGACCAGGTTTGGGAACAGATTCAATCGGTTCTGGAAGAGCATCGCTTGTTGCATCGACCGCGCCGTTCCCAGCAACAATAGCAATACCGGAACGGACACACCTGATGCTTGGACCGCCTTCGGAACACAAAACCGGGAAGCTTCTTGGACCACCTTCGGGACACAAAATCGGGAAACACGATGTCATAGGCATCCGAAGGGGAGCACGCTTTCCGAAGGGGAATGTGCTTTCCGTTGATAGAAAACCACGCTGAGGAGGAGTAGCCCCATGAAGCGAAAGCTGCGCGCCAGTCTGCTTACCATTCTGATGCTGATGCTTGGCTCCGGAACCAGCGGGTGGGAGCTAACTGCCCAGGAGAAGAAGCCGGTCCAGAAGAAGAGCAGTGACCCTGCGAGTTGGCGGCCCGATGCCGCAACCCTGGCACGCATCCGCGAGCAGACCGATCTCCTGCGGCAGGCGGTGGAGCAGTTGCAGCGCCGGGGCGTGGCCGAGGAGGTCTGGATCGAAGTGGCCATCTATCTGAAGGCGGCGGAGAACATCGTCCGCTGGGAGGAATGGCTGCACACCAATAGCGTCCGCTGGACGCTGCAAACTCTGGAAGAAGGTCTGGAACGGGCGCGGCAAGCTCAGGACGGCCAGGCGCCGTGGCGGAATACTTCCGGCCGCTGGACGGTGCGCGCGTACCGCTCCCGCATCGATGGCTCCCTCCAACCCTACGCCGTGCTCCTGCCGAAGGATTACGGTCAACCGGGGCGGGGACCCTGGCGGCTGGATATTGTCTTGCATGGCCGCGACGCCAGCCTGACGGAGGCCAAATTCCTGGCCAACCACAGCCCGAAAACTCCCGTGGCCGCCCCGCCGGACTTCATCCAACTGGAAGTGTATGGCCGAGGAAATAACGCCTACCGCTGGGCTGGAGAAACGGACGTCTTCGAGGCGTGGGAGGCGTTCCAGCGCTGGGCAGGACCGCAGTGCGACCCGAAGCAGGTAGTGCTCCGCGGCTTTTCCATGGGCGGAGCGGGCACCTGGCACATCGGCCTGCATCATCCCTGCCGCTTTCGTGTGCTCGGACCTGGCGCGGGGTTCACGACCACGCATGGCTACGTTCCGCGCTTGCCCGACCCCTTGCCGGATTATCAGGAAAAATGCCTGCGCATCTATGATGCCGTGCGCTACGCCGAGAATGCCTATCTGGTTCCCATCGTCACTTACAGTGGGGAAAAGGACCCGCAGAAGGCCGCCGCTGACACCATCATCGAAGCGCTGCGGGATTTCCCGCTGCCCCTGCGCTTGACCCATCTCGTGGCTCCCGGCTTGCAGCATCAGATGCCGCCGGAGTGGCAAGCGAAAGCCCAAGCCGAGTACCGCCGCTACCTCCAGCAGCCCGAAGTAGCTACCGGCGAACATCTCCGCTTCGTCACCTGGACCACCCGCTACCACCGCTGCGCCGGTCTGGAAATCCTCGCCTTGCAGCAGCATTACGAAAAGGCCGTGGTCGATCTTCGCTATGGACCGCAGGAAGTCACCCTTCAGACGCAGAACGTCCGGCGATTGCGGTTCACGCCGCCTGCGGACAAAGTTCCCCAGCGGGTCATTCTCGACGGCGTCTCGCTCCGCTGGCCCCAGGGACAAGCCGCCATTCTGTGCGAACGCACCCATGGACGCTGGCAGCCAGTGGCGGAAGCCGCCCTGGCCGATCGCCTCCAACGCGCCCCGGAGAAAACACCCGGCCTCCAAGGCCCCATCGACGACGCTTTCCGGGAACCCTTCCGGGTCGTCGGACCGCTGCAAGAGGATGGCTGGCCCACCGCGGCCTTGCAACGCTTCGCTGCACTCTGGGAGCGCTACTTCCGCGGCGAACTCCCCCGCCTCCCGCCCGAACGCTATGATCCCCAACAGCACGATGCCCATCTGGTCCTCTTCGGCACGCCCTGGTCCAACCCCCTGATCGCCCGCCTGCTCCCGCACCTGCCCATCATCTGGACTGAACGGGACCTCATCGTCAATGGCGTGCGCTACGATGCGGCCACGCACCTGCCTGTGTTGATCTATCCTCATCCGCTGCGCTCCCAGCGCTACGTGGTGATCAACAGCGGGCACACCTTTGGGGAAGCCGACCTGCGCGGCACCAACGCCTTGCTCTATCCGCGCCTAGGAGATTGGGCCGTTCTTCGCCTGCCCGCCGCTCATGCGGGGGACAGCCAGAAACTGCTGGAACAGGCGGTGCCCGTGGCCGCCGGCCTCTTCGACGAATCCTGGCAGTTCCCCGGACCTATCGCTCCCTCCGCCCGGCTGGAAAAACTTTGGAGCGAGGGGAGCTTCACCGAAGGACCCGCCGAAGGCCCCGACGGCTGCATCTACTTCTCGGACATCGGCAACCGCATCATGAAGTACGACCCCCGCACTGGGAAAACCACGGTGTTCCGCGATCCCAGCGGCCGGTCCAATGGCCTGAAATTCGACGCTCAGGGCCGCCTCATCGCTTGCGAAGGGGCCAACACCGGCGGAGGACGCCGCCTGAGCATCACCGAAAAAGACGGCACCATTCGGACCCTGGCGGACAAATACCAGGGCAAGCGTTTCAACTCCCCCAATGACCTGACACTGGACCGTCAGGGACGCATCTACTTCTCCGATCCACGCTATGTCGGTGAGGAACCGCGCGAGCTGGATCACGAATCCGTCTACCGTGTGGACCCCGATGGCACGGTTACGCGCGTGACTCAGGACACGGTCAAGCCGAATGGCCTGGTCCTGTCACCGGACGGGAAGACGCTGTACGTGGCGGAGCATTCCGACAAGCCGGACGGCCCGCGCCTGCTCCTGGCCTACCCCGTTCGGCCCGACGGCACCCTGGGACCCCGCCGTGTGCTCTACGACTTCGGGCGGGAGCGCGGCATCGACGGGATGACCGTCACACCGGAAGGCATCCTCCTCGCCGCCGCCGGAGCCGGAGACAAGGGAGGAATCTACTTCTTCAGCCCCGACGGGAAGAAACTCGCCTTCCTGCCCACCCCCGAAACCCCAAGCAATTGCTGCCTCGCCGGACCGGACAAACGCACCCTCTACATCACCGCCGGCAAAAGCCTCTACCGCATCCGCTTGGCGGAGCCTGAACACAAACGCTGAGGGTCCAAGCGTTGAGGGCGGCGGATTGTCACCATCAACTCGGCGGAGTCAAAACCGGGCAGCACCGGTTCCTATCAGCGCCGCGGCTTGCTTCCTGCCGGCTCGTATTGCCGGAGGAGTTCCTCCACTGAGCGGACCAACTCCGGCTCGCGCCGCCGCACCTCCCGGAGAAAATCCTGGACCTCCGGACCGGGAGCGCTGAGGGCATAGCGGACGATGGCCCGGCGAACGATAGGGGCCTGATGCGTCGGGGCGTCGAAGTGCCGCAAGATGTCCGCTGTCAAGTCCCACCAGCCCCAGCGCCGCAGGTCCTCCACCGCCTGATCGGCCAGGTCCCCTTGCCGTAGGAGCAGGGCATAACAGCGCAGGAGGTCCGCCCGGTGATCCCGCCGCAGACCGGCACTTTCCCGTTTCGGTCCCGGTTCCGGAGCCGAAAGAACCGGAGGACGGAACGCTTGAAAAAAGCGGAGAGTCTCCAACACAGCCCAGCGCTGCGAAAACGGGCGTTGCGGATCACGCAGCACCTCGCAGGCCAGCCGCCACCCCAGGGAAGGGTCCAGCAGAATCAAACCGGTCAGAAGGCCGCTGCCCACGCTGCTGTCACTGGACAAGGCGGAACTGCCGGGCGAAGGCGATCCCGCTGCCCCCCCCAACGACGACCATTGCTGCCACAACTCCCGCAACACGTCGGCATCCTGGGGAACCTGCCCACACAAGCCCAGAAGGTAGGCCAACATGCCTTGGGCTTCCGGAGCAAGCCGGGGGTGCCGGAGCAACTGCCGGAGCCGCGCCACCGGAAAGGCCCCGTGGGCAGCCGCCCGATACAACTCCGCATCGCTAATGCGCCCCAGCTCGGCCAGTGCGTCTGCCGCCACCGCCGCCTCGGCATGATCCAAGTGCCGGAAAAAGTAGGCGCATCGTGCCACCGTGTCCTGTTCCGGCAACTGCAACACCCCTTTCAGATAAGCGACCGCTGCCTCCGAAGCGGGGAATCCTCCGGCCAATACCCATCGCCCCCCGCGCCAATCCGCCAGCACTACGTAATCCCGCGGTGTGGCATTGCCAATGACCGGCAGATACACGGGCAGTAAAATCTGCCGCGGTGGCATCCGCCCCCTTTCCCCTCGAAGCACCTCGCGGATGTGGAACTCCGTGCTTCCCCCCTCGCTGCCCGGATCAAAACGCGGATTGGCTAGCGAACCGTAGAGCACCCAGGTCGCACTGGCCGCCTGTTGCCGCCACGTCGGCCGGCTGCGCAAACCCCCGCCACAAAAGGTGCACGCCCACCCCAAGGTGGCAAACATCATCAGCACCACCAAACCAGCAAACCCGCACCACCAACTCTGCCGCTCCACCCTTCTCATGGCTTGTCCTCACCGCTGGGTTATGCTCCCACCGCGGCGTGTTCCTTCCTGCTGCCGCAATTACCCAGTTCAGCATTAGCACGATGGGCTGTTTTCAGAAAAGAGCAGTTTGTGACGGGAATCCATGACCCAGGGGATTGTCGAGTTCGCAATTTCACCGAGGAATCCACATCAAAACCCTGGGCATCAGGCGCGTCCATCACCGACACCGGACCCCTTTCCTCATCTCTCAGCCTCCCACTCTTCCGCAGGGCAGCCACCCCTGATGTCTTTCACCCCTCCGAATGGCCGCGCAGCCGTATTGACCTTCTTCTCACCCCGTCCGAAGGACCGCGAGGCTTCCTAGTCCTTTCTTCTCACCCCTCCGAGGGGCCGTGACGCAGGCGGCGAGCTAGCCAGCGGAAGACGAGAGCCAAGGTGAGCAACACCCCCGCCGCCACCAACAGCCACACATACACCGGCGTCCGCCTCTCCCACACCACCCCCACCGGCTCCGGCAAACCATAATGGCTCATGTAAAAATGCTCCACCGGCAGATTCGCCCGCTGGATACGACTCGTGCGACCCTCCACCCGCAGCACCGGGGCACCCGGTATTTTGTAAGTCGTGATGGCCACCATCTCTACAGGAAATGTCAAATCACCAATCGCATGACCATAATGAAACTGGGTCACTCCCGTGGCTGTTGGGGTGGTCCGCCTCTCCTCTACCACCCGCCAATGATACTGGGGGTCCAGCCAGACCTCGTTCGTCAAATCCACCTTCCCCCCACCACCAACCTTTTGATACTTGGCACGAACCAACTGCCGCTCGTCATCCCACTCCAGGGCTAAGAGCTTGCCACCTCCGTCCACCGCTTTCAACAGCCCCTGAATTGCCTCATAGGCCTCATAATGCAATCCAGCCGTCGGTGGCATCAACCACTCATACGCCCCTTCCCGATAATCCGTCAGCATATAAGCGGACTCCTCAGAAGCCCGACCCAAAGTAAAACTGTATCGCTCATTGACACACTCCAACCGCAACAACGGACCTTCCTTGCTTCCCTCAAACACCACTGACTGTTCCAACAACACATTTCCCTCCACACGAACAAGGCGTCGCTTGACCGTCTTTTCCTGAATTGGAATAACATTTCTTTCACCCGCAACTTGCCGATATGTTAGCTCGCTCACTTCCTCGATTCTGCGAACAGTCTCCTCATAGTTCCGCATCGCCGCTCGACCCTCCGACTGAAGCCGCTCCAGCCACTGAGCCTCGACACGGTCCTGGGCAACCGCCGCCATCGAAGAGAACATTCCACTGAGGGCTACGGCAAGCATGCTTCGGCCCATCTGCCTCATGTCGGATTCCTCTCGCTGAAGAGAAATGCCTCTAGGGTACCTTCGGCTTCTTTGACGAAGGGTCCCACTGTGATGTCATCCAACAGCAAATTCAAACGGGACTGAAAACATCCCTTCACACCCAACGAAGAGCATAGACTGATTCCAGCGTACTCTTACCTTGATTTGAGAGCAACACAGCGGGGGCAAAATCTCGAGTCATTCACTCCCTATCACCGAGGACAGTAGCATTCACCCGTGGATGATACATACTCGCACCAACATGTCCGATTCCTTTTGGGATCGTAGCAACCAATCCCGCCACAAGCGGATGCTCCTCGGCCATTGTTGAGAGGGCAGGGATCCACAACCGCATCGGGGCAGCGTCTCCACCAAAAGCCGCAACGGGCTTCGCATTCTTGCAGGGTTTCCTCCGGCAAGCAGGGGCAGGGATCAGGGGGTGGTAACGGGTCCTCGGCGTAGGCGGGGCGGGTGGCCAGCGCCGCCAGGGCGACCACCAGCACCGCGATTCCCACACAAGGGTCGCCTGGTCCGCCGCTCCGTCGCCCTCCACCCCGCCGAGATGCGGCCCAGCTCCCCTGCCCTTCTCCCTCACCCCTCGGAGGGGCCGTGACACAGGCGGCGGGCTAGCCAGCGGAAGAAGACCGCCAAGGTGAGCAACACCCCCGCCGCCACCAACAGCCACACATACACCGGCGTCCGCCTCTCCCACACCACCCCCACCGGCTCCGGCAAACCAAACGCCGACAAAGTGAACTCCCACTCCGGCGGATCGTCGGATTCGCTCAGCTCCAGATGCCTGACAACCTCGAACCGGAAGGTCGCTCCCCCATCCGTCTGACCTTGGGTTATGTTCCGATGTTGCCGGAGAATAGGGTAGCCCGAAGTGTTGATGGTGTAATCAAACCAGTTACGACTTTCCTTCACACCATCTGCATAAACATAGCGACGCACTTCCTCACGAATACACCAACCCGCCTCTGGGTCCAAAACAACCCACCCATCCCGAAGCCGCCCTCCATCCGGTGGCTTCCTAGAGCCGCCCTTAGGATTGCTCGTGTGCTCAATCCGAGTGAACGTCCGACCTTCCATCGAATATGCGGGATCTACGCGAATGATACGAATCGCATCTGATCTGAGTGCATCTGGTAAGTAATCCCCTAACAATACATAATGTCCTGATGTCATCCCTTGGATAGATTCCGAAACGGTACCATCAAGTTCAGGGAGTCTTGCATCATACTGATAAACGATTTGTTCTAAAAGCCACTGATCGGTTCCTGTTCGTCGACGTAAAGAACATGAATACTGCCGATTGGTCAAGACAACTTGTTCCTCGCCTTCCGGGGATTCCTTCTTCTCTCTCCAGAGAGCAGCACCGGGGCGTTGCCGAACCTGCTTGACCACACGCCACTGGACAGGCAGGCCTCCATTTCTTCCCGGATCGACCGTGCTGAACTCATATGTAATCGTTCCCTGAAGCCGAGGAATAAATTGACGATATCGTTCCCAAGCCGTGGCTGCAGCCTCCGGTAAGCCAGGTAGGGTCAATCCTGGAGGATCAACCCCTTGGTTTGGGAGAGCCGCAGCCACAAGTAGCAAAGCCAATCGTTCCATTTCTGGTCCTCTGGTAAAGGAGAAATTTTTTCTTTTTAGGTTTTACTCACCTATCCTATGTGGATTTCACGATCTCCGTTGACACTTGCATACCTGCCCGTTTCTTTCGGACCAATATGAAAAACATTGGCATTCCACATCGCACCGTGGTACACCCGCGTCACACAATCCAACACATCTAGCTCTTGAACATGTACAGTCCTCATAACAGCTAAACTGTCGCTGGGCACAACGGGCTAAGCATTCCTCCAGGGTTTCCTCCGGCAAGCAGGGGCAGGGATCAGGGGGTGGTAACGGGTCCTCGGCGTAGGCGGGGCGGGTGGCCAGCGCCGCCAGGGCCACCACCAACACCGCGATTCCCACACAAGGGTCGTCTGGTCCGCCGCTCCGTCGCCCTCCACCCCGCCGAGATGCGACCCAGCTCCCCTGCCCTTCTCCCTCACCCCTCCGAGGGGCGGCGGCGCAGACGGCGGGCTAGCCAGCGGAAGAAGACCGCCAAGGTGAGCAACACCCCCGCCGCCACCAACAGCCACACATACACCGGCGTCCGCCTCTCCCACACCACCCCCACCGGCTCCGGCAAACCATAATGCGACAATCGAAACACATCATCCGGAATTACCTGATTGTAGGATATATCGTAAATGTACACCTCCCGGCTCCTCCCCGAACCAAACTTGGACCGCGTGGTCTGCCGCTCCACCGTCTGCCGACTCACCACCGGAAACTGACCCTGCGGCTCTCCATACTCCAGGCTCCCCACATCCACAAACTGGCTCACCTTCGTCTCCCGCTTATACTCATACCCCAGCACCCGATACGGTTCCCCCTCGTCGAAATCCACATACCCCACCTGGATACCCGCTGCCACATCCTCCGCTCCCGCTTTTGCCTTCTCCCGACCCTGACACACAAAATGAAGCCGTACCACCCCCGCCTTCGGCCGCTCCAACCGCACCGCCGTCACACTCCCATGCCCCAGCAACACTCCCAACGGCACATTCGCACACATCGTCCACGGCAACTTCTGCTGCACCTCATCCCCCTTCTCCGGCGCCTCGTGCAACTCACAATGAAACACAACATACTCTCCTGTTTGTGAGGATCGACCTAACACTGCTTGGTAATGCTTATTGATCAAAGTCAAATCATACATTTTCTGATGCTTATTCGTGTGGATATTTTCGATCGAGGTGTATTCCATCAAAATACCACCGGGAGCCAACACATACCGCACCACATCCTTGCGGGTCATCTCCAGGGGCCGATCACCGGTGGGCCGCCAAAACTCCACCTCGCACGTCTGGGTCGAAGTCTGGATTTGCTGGGACAGGGCACGCCAATGGGCCAGGACCGCCTCCCGGCACTGCGATGCCTCCGCCTCCTGCGCCGCCTGGCTCATCAGCCCTACCCATCCCACTCCCAAAGTCACCCATGCCACCGCACGCATCGCCTGACCCCCCTTCGATCCTGAGTTGGAACCACCCTGACCTGACCCGAACGCCACTTCCAACTCTCAGCTTCTGCCTGATTTGACATGAAAGGGTCGATATTAACCTGATAGCCACATTTCACCATTTCAGTTGAACCTTGTCCAGATGCAATAGCACCGCCACTGTCCTT